>JAAEPW010000670.1 GCA_024232355.1 Chloroflexota bacterium
GGTTGGGTTCCGGTGTAAACAGATGGGCGATTAATTCTTGTTGTTTTTTAAACGGCGGTAATAGTTTCGAACCCCGCTTGTTGCGCCTTAGAATCTCGGCCCACTGTTCGATCGTTATTTTATGCCGAAACATCGCCCGACGGTAATTCAAAGTCAAACCCTTCAAATCCGTCCGAATCAGCGAGGCCGCTTGTGTTATCGGCGGCCAACGGGGTTAGCCTTATGATCTCACTGATGGCCTTTTCTGCCGAGTGCATAAGAGTGGTAACACCGGGGCGGTCCTTGGTGCTCCGTATGTCCTCACCTTTATCAACGATAGCTCTAGCCCGTGCCATCATTTCAACGGCGATGGCGTAGCAATCGGCAAGCATAGCCCTGGATTCGGCCTTGTAATCTCTGCGCGCACCTTGATTTTTTTTGTCTATACCCATGAGGCTAATTCCTCCCGTGTTGGGGTTGTCGGTTTTTAATACGCCCGTCCGCACTAGCAACGTTGGTCGGCAAACCATCCACAGTAATTTAGTATTAAAGGCCTCGCTGTGTTGGACGCTGATAATGCGGACGAGGGCATCAAACCCCCAAGAGAACTAACTAACGTTTGTCGACTTTCGATGACAATCCCTGCCTGACCCAGCGGCTTGCTGCGCACTATGTTGTCTTTGATTATAGACGTTAGACGTTAGAATAGGGTGTTATGGTTTGACGGTTCTGATTGTGGGCACAGTTTTGATTCACTGTCAACAACTTTATTGCTCCTTTGTTGTTTTGGCGAATGCGTCCCGCTGCGCCATCAGGCACTCTAGCAGTTTCGGCGACTCTAGAAGTACCGTCATCCACGCACACGCAACGCGGTGAACGAAGCCCTCATCCTCGTTCATTTTTTCATCCCCCGTAGTGTCTAAAATGGCGTGCTGAATTTCGTGGATCAGCGTCTGCACCTGATATTGTGTGTCAAAGTCGGTGTCTACCTGGATGACCAAGCGCGGATGATACTTGCATCGGCCAGCCGCGTTGAACTCATTACCGGTCTCGACCGGGAAGGTCAGCGGACCGACCTTAACTCTTTCGGGTAGATATTGGACGCCCATTATTTTCTCCTTTGTTGTTTCCGACATTTCCGGCATAGACTTTGCCACCTATCCCCCATGCGATCAAACACCCCCAAATGTGGTTCGTCACCCCCCTTGCAGATATGAACCCGCCCCGTCTCGAGCCCCTTGGTGAATTGCTCGACGGTGATGTTCAAGCGCTTGGCTTCCTTGGCTTGCGCCTTTCTCTCAAGCTGCGCCCGTGCGATTTGGTCTTCTGGTGACCTCGTATGGTGTTGCTCGTGAGATGAACCCGGTAGCGCTGCTCGGGTGAGCTTGGACCGCTTGCCCGATTTGGTGATGCCCGTCAGTGCCTCATCAGCAAACGCCGCGATCGACTCCCTGACGCACGCCTGAGCTACGGATTCTTCAATCCACGTATGCCCGGCATCGGTGATCAGATACTCGCCCCTATGGGTGGTCAGATAGCCGTGACCGTGTAGGTACTCGACGACACCTTCACCCATTGGACGTGGCCACCCCATTAATTCCGCGAGCCTCCCCGCAG
Source organism: Chloroflexota bacterium (assembly GCA_024232355.1). Next base: position 1,597 of record JAAEPW010000670.1, read on the forward strand.
TCCATACGAGCCCGGTGCCGAATGCTCGAATACTCATCAGTGCCAATAGGGCGTCAGTGTGTTGTTCCATAGAGAATCCTATAAAGTTCACACAAGTCCTCGTGGTCTGCACTGAACTCGACAATCACCCCATCGTCATCTGTGCTATACGAATGCTCGTGAAACCATGCTTTCGCCTTTTCCGGTTTGATGGTCTCATTTAGCACAATGGTCCTATTTAGCTCATCAGATAGTTGCTTTCGGTCTGCCTCAAGTTTGATAATCCGCCGTTCGACGTGGGCACACACAAACAGACCACATGTGGAACACGAGAAACCACCATTATATTTATAGTCATCCATCAAATCCCCTCCAATCTTGCCGCCGACATTGGGCGACTAGTATTCATCTTTTTGGCTATTGCCGGACGTTGCCACCGTCGTTGAAAATTCCCCCACCCCGACCGCTTGTTTCCTCGCTTATTTATATAGACCATCGCCGACGGTATAAACCCCGCCCCGCGTGTCTGTCTCATTCGCTTGTCAGCCGCTTCGAGTGTATCACCCTTCCATCCACAAAGGACGTGACAGCGAAGCCGATGGACCGCCCCTGGCCACAAATCAATTATTCTTCGACCCGCACTGATCAACGGCTCAAGATCGTCGGGGGTGTCGTACGCAAAAAATAGACTTCGCGGCTTGAGCTTCGCCAACTCTCTGACGTGCCAATCTTCGAGCCTCGCAGCCTCCAGCCCCCCGGTGATCTCCACACCATAGGGTTGATCGTGAAGCATCGAAAAAACAGCTTCGATGTGTTTATCCGAGCACGCCAACAAATTATCGTCGAGTAAGTTGCTTCCCTTTTTAATTGGATATTCTCTGATGACTTGCCCTTCTCGTTTCCACACATCGCAGAACCAACATTTATTTGGACACCCACGCGAGGTGATTACATAGCCCTTTTTTAGATACATCCCCGGGGTGAATTCGCCGCCCCTCTCCCCGACGCCGGGACCACCAATTTTCACGGGCGCAACGGGCTCCCATTGATATGCTAATTGTTCGGCTCTCTTCACGTCGTCGGTGAATGTCACTGATATATGAACCTCGTCGGCTTCATCAAACAGCCCAGGGGGACAATTGACCCTAACCAAATCATCGTCCGGGGTGCAACTTGTCTTGCGTGGAAATACACGTATCACCCTCTTGGTCACTGCATCCCCTCCAATCTTGCCGCCAATGATAGGCGGTCGCGAGCAAGCCACCGGAGCTTCTTCGTATCGGGCTTGCACGTACGCCCCGTGGCGTAGAATAGAACCGCGCCTTTCTCGGTACCACATCGCCTGTGATGCTCGTGGAGTATCGCTGCCGTGCATAGTGCCGCGCCCTCTACCGTGTCGAGCGTGCAATCTGAATATCCCTTACGCCGTGCCCACCGAACCGCCGACGCTGTGATCTGGAATGTCGACCTCTCGCCGATCTTCCCGGTCCTGTGTCCCGTGAACGACCCCTCACGGAATGCAATAGCAAGCATAGTCCATGGGTCACACTCGACCGATTGAGACGCGTGAGCAATCGCTTGCGCGAGCCTTGCGCGGTCTGCCGGGTTGCGCATCATTGGGTGATGTGGTCTCGCGCCGATGTTGTGGGATGGCATCCCGTTGGTTAGCAGGTTTACAATCGCGGCGTCGAGGCGGTCTGTCAACGGCTCGGCATGGACATTGAGCGAGCCGAGTAGCAGAGCGACGATCAACGCGAATGCGAGTAGCACAAGCCACACCTCGAAGGCACGGCGGGGGTCGAGTCGTGGTGGCATTAGTTTTCCTCCTTGCTCCCAAGGTATTTCATTTCAAGCCAACGCGCTAAATAATCTGGTATGGACTTCGCGATCGGTATTGTGGGGTCGCTCGTCACGCCGTCGGGTTCCATCTGTATCCAACTAAATTCCTCGACGAATACCTCAAGCGGTACGCCGTGTTGCAGACCGATACTAATCGCCTTGGTGAGAGTGTTGTACACCCGGAGTTCCTTGCCCTCTTTGGCGAGCTTCATCGACACGGCTCCAATGGTTCCGTCGTCGTAGTTCTCGGTTGTGATGAACACCTTGACCTCGCCGATCTCAACGCGCTGTGTGTGCCCTGGGCGTTCTGGTGGTAGGCGTCGTCGGGTCATTTGTAATCATCTTTCAATGCGGCGACCAGTGCCGAGTATGCTTCACAACCAATTTTCTGGCGCATCTCATCACGGACAATTACCGCCATCCGTTTTGCATCAATTTTATATCTGACGTATTGCATGGATTCCTTCCCGCGTAGGTCATGGGCACTTTGTAACTCTTTTTCCAGTTCAGCCACGCGCTCTTTCAGTGGCTTGACGCAGTCGCAATGTTTGCTGTGTTTGGTCATTCGTCCCCCCGTGGCGTCAACCCCGCGTCGCGGCAATACTCGGACAGGGATTCGGAGTGATGCGGGTTGGTGCTTTTGGTCTTGGGTGGGTTGTAGGTTGCGAGGATGTCATACAATTCGCGGACCGTGCGAGCCCTGCTTTCCTCGATGCTGTCCGGGTTGTGCATATTCCATATGACACCTTCATCCAATTTTGCGCTCACCTCCCCGATCACCCGCTCTGCTTCGGCGAGTTGGGCGCGGTATTTACGCGTGATGCCCTCAGCTATTTCTTCGCCGTCGGCGCGCATCAATTCTTTGATTAGGTCGCTCATTATTCACCTCCCACATAGTCGGTTAAAACTCGTATCGCATCAGTGGCACCACGGCACACCTCGACGCGGTTACCGGCTTCGCGCAATGCTTCGATCCAATGTCGTTGAGTACGGCTCACAGTGCCCCCCTTGACGCGTTTCATTTCGATGTACAACGCCCCGTATCCATGACGGGGAACGGGTAGACAGAGGTCCGGTATTCCTGCCTTGACGCCCTCGGCTTTGAGTCGTGCCCCAACTGCCGCGTGACGATGTCCACCGTTCGGGATGGCGTAGAGAAGCGCGAGTGATGCATACCTGAGTGACACCATCGCCGCCCATTCAACAACCGCCTTTTGCTCGTCGTGTTCGGTGGGGTGGATCATTTGGAGTCTCCAAAATCTAGCACCTCTTGGGAAAGTCGCTTCGCTGCTATCTCGCAGTACTTCTCCTCGATCTCGATACCGATTGCACGGCGGCCTAATTCTTTCGCAGCGACTAGAGTTGTGCCGCTGCCCATGAAGGGGTCGAGGATGGTGCCACCTAGAGAAAAATCACACATCAGCTCAGAAATTAAACCGAGCGGCTTCTCCGTTGGGTGTCCGCCAAATTTGCCAGATGAACAAAGGTGTGTATATACGCCGCGTTTACCACCAGCATTCCACCTCGACTTACCATTTGCATTCCACGCACACACAATCGATTCGTATCCCATTGCGGGTCGATCTCCTGTAAATTGTGGAGCCGAGTCCGGTTTAATCCACACCATTGGACGCCTATAGGCCCCCTTTAATAAACTGCGATATTGAAAAACAGCCTCCGCTTGGCAAAAAATCACAAGCCAATTACAATCGATTTTGCATATAAATGCCCTTGTGATTTCGTCTAGTTTTTCAAATGTAATATTTTGATAGACTGATCGCCCTTCTAAAAAAGCCCTTGTGCGGCGTGTCTTCGTATGCGCTTCGGTTTCATAAGGCGGATCCGTCAGCACCAAGTCAACCGGCTCAAGCGTTGGAAGCACCTCGCGGCAGTCACAATTATAGATGGTTATCCCGGCGTGCTCGTAGTAGGGGTCCATCATTTCTTGCGGCTCTCAATCCAAGCGGGGAAGTCGGGGTGGTCACCACACCAATCGCCTATATAAACTCGGGTCCAACTCACACTAGACGGACGAGCGTGACGCCTACACACCTCGGCGAATTCTAAATCAACCCCCTTCTCGCTGCCTCCCCAATACGGACACGTCCCGCACGTCGGGTGGGGCTGCTCAGTCAGTGTGTCCGTGAATGGGGCGGCGGCGATGTTGTCGGTTCTGTCGCTCATCTCTCATTCCTCCGTTCCCACTCTGCCTCGGCGGCGGCCATCTGCTCCGCGTATTCGTATTCTCTGAGCGTCGGATAGCGCTCGATGATGTCGCTCATATCGGGGTCCAGCAACCCACTGCCGTTGCACACATGACACCGCCGCATCGGCGGGGCGGGGCAGTGGTAGTCTAGCGCTCGCCAGTTGGGGGACTCCCCCTCGCCATCGCAATACGGGCAATCGATTTTAGTCATTTGATCCCTCCTCCGTCGGTGGCAGTGGGAGCGGTTCGGACCACCATTGACCGCCCATCATTCCCACCTTATCGAGATACAGCGGATCACAACTATGGAGGTGATACGCCTTGGGCTTAGATCGTGGTCCCGCTCGCCACCAGTACCACTGTCCGACGGTGGGCGGTGTCGACCGCCAGCGTGGTTTTCCCGTCGGCACATAGTTGATCGGCTCATCGGGGTCGCACTCGCCATCGCAGATGATTGTTTTTTCGTCGGTCATCGCCCTATCCTCTCGCCGGTTTCAAGGACGTAGTCACCTCGCTCGATAGCCTGGCGAAGTGCCTTCATTTCCCCCGGCGTTTCAACCGTTTTCTTTCCAATAGCTTGTTCGGCAACCGCACAGAAGAACTTTCGATTTGACATCGATGAAGGGCAGTCCGCCCTCATTGATTCAATGTCTCTCATTAGCTCCCGCCCCAACTCGGTGACACTCTTCTTGTCGTCTGGTATGTCCTGAGTGAATTTGTCCGACAGACCGAACGTGTTCAAGGCGGCGTCTACAAGCGCTCGCTTTTCGGCAATCTTCACCGCGTTATTTTCGTCAGTGGTTTTCTTCGATCCTACCCGGTTTGCACCGCGCCCTTCTCCGATGACTTCGCCCGTGCTGTTATCTACCAACTCGCAAAGATAGCAAACGGTTCCCTTGGGCTCGCCCAACATCCGCCATGTGTCCTCGTCCATGCGCCATTTCGGCCGAGTCCCAAACAGCTTGCAGACTTTCTCCGCACCGGGCTTGAGCAGTGTCAACTTGTCGCTACGTGGATCGCCCCTGCCGTAGTCGATCCCCTTGATGAAATTCCCCTCCTGTTCGCCGTCCTCGCTGCCGGCGATAAACTCGTGAACCACCCTTAGGCGCTCGCTGTTCAGTGCTAGCCGCCCGGTCATTTGTTCGGTTGTTCCGAGAACTTCAAGCCCGGTGCGCTCGCGTTTGATTATTGCGTCGCTCACAGCTCCACCTCCTCGTCGCTCATGTTTATCTCGCGGTCTACCATCCACCGGGGGGCTTCGATCGGTTCGAACCAAGGCGAGTATCCCTCAACGCCACGGTCGAGCCATCGCGCCACGTTGACCAGCGCACGGCGGAACATCAGACCACCGGCGATGATTGAGACGCTGTCGAGTTCGTAGAGTGCCACGGCGGGGATGTCGCCCGTCTCGGCGACGATGAATCGAAATGCCTTGTCCTCGCCCGTGAGCTGCCCCCATGCTTCGGTGTACGCGGCTGCCTGTACGTGGTAGAGGAACTTGCCGATAGCCCGACAGAAGTCCTCAGGGCTCGCGTCACGGGCAGTTTTGAGATCATCGATGGTGTCTGAGTTCACCAAGTCCGCTCGCCCCTTGCACTTGATACCGGTCTTCTCATCGACCCACACAAACGAGACTTGTTTTTCGCTGTCGGTGATCGCGAGCGCCGCTTCGGCGTTGTTCATCAATGCGGTTCTGATTGCCGTCGCCTTCTCGAGATCGGCATTCGTGACGATGGCTTTCCCGGTTGCGGCGATTTCTTCGGCGAGCGCCCGGCAAACTTTGCTGTTGAGATTCCACGGCTTCTCGACCTCGGTGGTCACCTTGTTCGGCGAGCGCCCCGTGGTCTTCGTCGAGGTGTACGTGTCGGGCTGTATGATGTAGCGTTCGTCGTAGAGTTCCGGCTCAAGTACGAGGCAATCCACGAGAGAGCCAAGGGCCATTGCGCCGGACGTGCGCGGTCGGTGGATGTAGTGATCGAGGTGCGCACCGGATTTCAGCGCGGCTCCTACCATCGATTTTGAGAAGCAATCCCAGGACGCATATTCCCCCCACGGCACACCGCGATACACCCCCGGTTTCGGGTCCACGGGATCAGGCGAGGCGGTTAAGATTAGTTTCTTATTCGTCATCGTCCACCACCTCGGGAATCGTCCCGTCCGGGTTGACATCGTCGATGAACCTCTCGAGGTGCGCCATCGCCGTGTCGATGTGGCTCAGACTTTCGAGGAGTCCCTCCTGGTAGTCGAGTAGCGACAGGTTGACGCGGAAAAGCCCCAGGCGGTGGAGTAGTTGATCGGCCCTTTTTCTATTTTCCTTCCGTCTTGCACGCAGCTCTTTAGCCGTTTTCAGTTCGTCGCGTTTGCCCCGAAACCACGCCTTGCACAGCACCTTGGTTCTGCATTCCGTGAAGTCATCGCCTATCAATGCGCTCTCCCACAGTGCCTTGTACATTTTCCACTTGAACTCTTTTCCCGCCGCGTCGGTGGTGGTCTTCAAAAATGGTTCGATCGATGTCGTCGGGTCTTTTCTTTCGTCGTTCATTTTTCATCCCTCCTTGTTATTCCCATCGGCCGTCGCCGTCGTATCAGGTGCCCGCCAGGCTGTGCCCCGGGAGTGGGCGGCGGGCGGAAGTCTCCCGTGGTCGATTTACTTTTGCACGATTCCTATCGTGTGCTCGGGACCGGCGCACAGAATGATCCTCCCGACTGCCAGATATGGCGACCCAGCCGCCGTCGCCGCCGTGGGGGTTCCGACCCTGTAGCCGTGTCCGTCATGGTATCCGCAGCGGTGACCGAGTTGGGAGTAGTAGAGTCCTCCCTCATAGTCGGCGATGTCATCGCGCTCGAGCAGTCTCTCGCGTGCCGGTCGTCCCTGTGCCGCCAGGATGTAGCCCTGCGTGGTGACTGCGATTGTGATGTCGTTGCGGTTTATCATCTTGCTTCTCCCGTTCTGCGCCAGCCCGGCGCGGTGTGCTGCGTTAGTTGGTGGCTAGTGCCTACGCGGTCCGATACTGTCCAAAGCGCGTTTTGAGCAAGCCTTCCTTTTTGAGCTTTTCAATTGCGTCAGCGCCGTGGGTGTTGGCGAGGTCGCGTGATGCTCTATCCTCGCTGATTTCCTTCCACTCCTCGCGGTCGGTTTCTCCCCTTTTTCCATTCCATGATCTTTCAATTTTCATTTTCCCGCTCCCTCTGTTTGTGTGCTGCGTTTCCATGCCCTGATTAGTATCACGGCAAATTCCATCCGTCAACATTATTCGCAAAGTTTTTTTAATTTAATTTATCCTTGACAGATTTGGCAAAACCTGACAGGCTTTCGGGTAGGAGGTAAGGAATGCTAACTATCAAAGAAGTCGCAAAACGTCTTGGACTCTCCGTAAGTGGAGTCTACAACCTACTCAACGATGGCAAAATCGAGGGACACAAGATTGGGGGAGTCTACAGGTTCACCGAAGATCAAGTTCTAGCGCTGCTCGAGCAGACCAAAACCAGCGCCGATGATTCAAAGGAATAGGCCTTGGATTGGTCAAATGAACGCTACGTCCGCTTGTACACGCGCGATACAAAGACGTGGTTAAAACTTCGGTGGGAGGGTCAGGCCTTGTTTTCGTTGCTCATTCGAAAGGTGGACAGGGCCGGGGTGCTCGACGACATCACCGAGCCGGGGGATGACCTCTCACTAATTACAGGCCTCCCCTTGGAGGTGGCCACGGTCGGAGTTGAGCGAATGCTTGCCCTTGGTGTTGTCACAATTTGTGACGGGGCCCTACTAATTCCCAACTTCATCGAGGCACAAGAGGCCTCGAAGTCAGACAAACAACGACAGCGTGAGTCTCGAGAGAGAAGAAGAACGAAGGCAACGGCTGTCACAAAACGTGACGAGAAGTCACGAGCGGTCACAAGTGGTCACGAGCGGTCACAACCTGTCACTCCTACCCGTGCTGTACCGTGCCGTACTGACCCTGTACCAAAGAAGAGAGAATATACTAAAGAGTTCGAGACTTGGTGGAAGGGGTACCCCCGGAAGGAAAACAAACGGGGAGCATTGAAGGCGTTTCAAAAGGCGCGCAACGAAGTTGACCTCGCCACACTCACAGCCGCAGTAGCAACGGCGAGGGAATCGGAGCAGTGGAAAAAGGGTGTCATCCCCCACGCCGCAACGTGGCTGAATGCGGGGCGGTGGGAGGATGAGATCAACGAACCTACCAACGACCTCGAACCCGGTGAGGTGCTAATCGGTGGCATTGTCTACGACCGCTCATGGCTCACGGAGGAGGAGAGGTTGAAACATGGAATCAAGTGAGAAGATTAAACCGCTCCCAAACCACATTGGCAATTGGCGGTGGGAGCGAGAAGCCAGAATAATAGGTTGTATTATCCTAGAACCAAAACTTCTATCACAGTGTCGAGACATTGTCACGGAGGATATGTTCACGTTGCTGCCGTGCGCTCTCGCGTGGAGAGCGGTCCTTCTACTAGCCGAGTGCGATGAGCTAATCGACCACACCGGGATTATTAGGGTGCTGGATTCAAGCGGCAACCTCGAACGGATAGGGGGGCCCGGTGAGATTCTACCCCTGTGTGCTGCCGTGGGCACTCGTATCAGATTCCAAGACTACGTCGAGGAACTCGTACGGGCTCACTCGAGACGGCTGTTACAAGCGGACCTCGAAGCAGCTACGGAGAAAGTTAGATCGGCGCGCACGGGTGATGTGTCCGCCGTCATCGAAGGCGCACGGGAGAATTTAGATCGGGCCGCCACGGTGGCGTCGAGGCAGGCAGAGCTTCATTCGTTTGCTGACCTGGCAACGAAGCAGATACAATCCATCCTCGACAGCGACGGACCTAGTAGATTGACGCCCTCGGGTATCGCAGAACTCGACCGGGTGACCGGGGGACTATCGCCAATCTATACCGTTTGTGCAGGGTACCCCGGCATGGGCAAGACAACGTTCTTAGTCACACTCGCAACCAACGTCGCCCGTGGTGGGTACCGCGTGTTGTACATCTCACTCGAAGACCCCAAGGAAATCATTCTCGAAAAAGTTATTGCCCGAATCTCCAACACACCAATCGACCAGATACAACACAGCAACGTCCACGCCGACAATTACCCAGCGGTCCTTCGTGCCGAAGCAGCAATCAAGAAATTACCCGTGGTCGTCGAGAACCTACCCGGTGCGGACGTGGCTCGGATACGGTCACTCTGCTATCAGTATCGCGAGAGGTTTGGAACCCCGGCGTTGGTCATCGTGGATCACCTTGGGAAAATCCGCGAGCCGGGCAAGAGCCTTTACGAATCGACATCAGCCGCGAGTGGAAAGCTTGCCGACCTCCAGTTGGATCTTGGTGTGCCGTTGGTTGCCGCCAGCCAACTAGCAAGGCGCAAGGACAAGTCCAAGATCGGGATGCCGAAGATGGATGACCTCCGTGATTCGGGGTGGCTCGAAGCCGACGCCCGGCAAGTGTGGCTACTCCATCGACCGCAGTACTACCACGATCAAGGACTGCTCAAAGAAGCGGTCGACCCAAACGAATGCAAATTGTCTAACCTCAAGTACCCGCGTCCGGGAATTGCTCGACTATATGCAGACCTAGAACACGCCTACATTGGCGATCCGCCAGACTACACACCGGACAGAACCGGGGAGAGGTATTGAGATGAGCGAAGCACAAACTGCGACAATCAGCAAACTCACACGGGAGAACAACCACCTCCTAGAAGAACTCGCCGCCTACCGTCGAGTGATTGATCACTTCCCCGACAGCGTGGATTTTGCACACCTCGACGGAAACTACATGGCAGGGGCTCAAGCGGTGATCGATGAACTGCGAAAGGCGGGTGGGTGATGGGAGTCTACGTGATTATTATCAATGACCGACACCTCGATGTTGATGTTCTGCTGTATTCCGACAGGGAGGAAGCCGTTGACACCGCTCGCGACCTGGCCAAGACGGCATGTTCGGCCAAAGAAGACTATGAGGAATTGAAAACAGGTGGGGGAATTTTCTTCGCCAAGTACTCTTGCGAGGGTGATTACATTCGCGTGATTGAAAGGACGGTGGGGTGAGTGAAACAGCAACGACTCGAAGGGCTCGACTTCGCGACAGACCTGGCCGAGAGCCTCGCAGCTATTCGCGACAATGCCCCGGCTGATGGTTCGCCATATTACGGGTTGTTTTCCGGTGGCAAGGATTCGGTCGTGATCAAGCACCTTGCGAAGCTGGCGGGCGTCCCCGTCGAATGGCACTACAACGTGACGACCATCGACCCACCGGAGTTGTTGAAATTTATCAAGCGGCACCACGGCGATGTGGTTTGGGACAGACCCAAGCATGGTAATTTTTTTAATCGGGCGGCCGAAGCATGTGGTTTTCCTACTCGTCGCAATCGGTGGTGTTGTAGGGAGTACAAGGAAAGCACCACCCCTGCCGGGGTTGTTCTTCTAATGGGTATACGTGCACAGGAATCCGGTAGCCGAGCAAAAAGGTGGGGGATAAAGTCGAAATATTGGAAGACGGGCGGTGTGGTGATCAATCCAATCTTCCATTGGGAGGCTTCCGATCTGTGGAACTTTATCCACTCGGAGTCTATCCCTTATTGTTCCTTGTACGATGAAGGATTCAAACGGCTTGGTTGTATTGGTTGTCCGATGGCGGGGGAAGCCGGGAGAAAAAAGCAGTTTACTAGGTGGCCAAAGTTTGAGGAGAAGTGGCGTCGAGTGTTTCGCCGCGTTTGGGAACGGCGCACGGGGTCAACCCACAACGGTCGCCCGTGGTTCGGGGATGCCTACTTCGACGATTGGCAAGAGATGTTCGAATGGTGGTTGAGTGATCGCTCACTACCGCAGAAAGACGATGATCAACGTTCTATATGGAGGGATGAAAATGATACTACCCAAAACATGGGATGACTACGCGAAGCTCGACCCGCAGTGGGTGAAGGGGGTGGGGTCATGAAAACGTTGACCCATCGTCAAACCGAGGTGTTGGATTTCATCGTGAACCATATCCACGACATGGGATACCCGCCAACCATACGCGAGATTGGAACCCATATACAAATCCGTTCGACAAACGGAGTCAGCGATCATCTGCTCGCGTTGGAGAAAAAGGGGTTTATCGCCCGGCGTGAATGGGGGCGGTCACGAGATATTGTGGTCCTGCGAAAGTCAAACGGAAGGGCAGCAAAAATACGAGTGGGCGACGGGGAGCAAAATAAATTGAGATGTCAACTTGCCCACGTCCGGTCGCGGCTTGTGCAAGCACATCACGAGATAGCAACAAATTCGGGAGGCTCCAAATGAAAGACATCAAAACGATAATGCGAGAGGCGGGGGAGGCGACGGAGGGGGAGTGGGAATCGGATGGATTTCCCGACGGCAATGTCAACGCACCAGGAAATACGTGCATCGTTTATCAGGTATGCAGTGGGGCAAATGATGTTGATAATGATGGTGTCGCGAACGGATGCCACATCGCCAACATGGACCCGCCGACTACGCAGGCGTGGGGCGCGGCGTTGGTCGAGGTGATGGAGTGGGCGGCGGTTGGTTGGGATGCCGACTCGGCTGATGGGATAGATTGCGAATCGCCAGAGCACGGGCATGCTCGCGCCGAGGTTCGCGCCATCCTCTCTCGTCACGGCTTGCGGTTGGGGGGTGAGTGATGGAAATATTTGTGAACCTGTTGATCGGCTTCGGCTGTGGTGTAGGGCTTTTCTTTGGGTTCTTTATCGGCGCAAATTACATCTGGAAAAACCTACTAAGGTGGCAAGACAGATGGCACGAAGTAAAGGAGCCAACCGATGACCAATGACGAGCGCGACAAGAGGATCGAGGAGTTGGAGGCAGAGGTCGAGCGGCTGCGGGCACGCACCCACGAGATCCAAGAGCGGGAGGACAAGAAACACGCCGCGCTAAAGACGCGCATGGACATCCTCGAAATCACAGAAAGCATTTACGAGAATACGATCAAGCGGGGACAACAATGGTTTTGGGATGTAGAGAAAATGGCAATCAAACCCTACGGCTTATCCCGTGCCGACGCGCTCAAAATTGGTACGCTCATCACCAATCGAGAGCAAGCAGAGTCCCGTGTCGCCGAACTTGAATCCGAGCTGAAACAGTACCGCGCCGCACCGACCCCCGACGAGGTGATCGAAGAAGTCGAGGTGGCTACCGAACGACTCGACGCAGTTGACCCACCGCGTGGGGTGCAGATACCCGACAACCCGGATCACTTCTTCTCTCACTCGCGATGGTGGGAGGATTGAAAGGAAAGCCAATGACCAAACGATGCAAGCCGACAATGGGCAACGCGGTGAAATCTTTTTGCTGGGATTGTCTCGGCAGATATACCGATGGTAAACAAGATTGTGAGAATCCCCGTTGTCCATTATATTTATGGATGCCATACCGGGACAAAGAATCAGAACCGGACATGTGGTGGACAAAATGGAATCCCAAAAAGGTAGGTTTTCAAGCGTGGAAAGAACCAACACCGGAACAGGTTGCAAGGGCAAGGGCGATGGTAGAGGCAAGGCTGGCCAGGAAATAATACTATCGAACTAGAGAACAATGACAGAATCGGCTCGAATGATTTATGAAGGGGGTAGGTAGGGTAGGGACGTACGGCGGTTTAAAGGGGCGTCTCGTGTGTCCTACGAGGTTATAGCAATTACGCTGCCGAGAATACCAAGGGCAGCAACTAACGCCACAATCGCCTTGACTAGTACACCGTTTCCGTTGACAGCGGATTTAGGTGTGACGCTTTTGCGACACGTATCCTTGTGCACCGAGATCGCTTCTATCATATCCGCCTTCGTTGCGAGGTGGGGGAGGGTGCCGTTTAGCATTCCTTTGATCTCGGATACGTCTTCTTTCACGTCGCTGATTTCAGCCTTAGTCATAGCTCGAGCCCTCCCATATGGATGCAGTGTGGATTGTTATTTCTTCCCCGGCGTCACATTTCAATTCGATTTTGAATTCTTCCCTAGCGGAGTTGCTGAAATCAATTCCCGTTGCCGGGGTGCCGTCGTCGTATTTGATTAGTGCGGCGGTCTTGTTGTTGCCTGACCATTCCCAGGTGTCCGCGTTGTCGATGTTCGTGACTTTGATGTAGCAGTCGCCGCCTTTGTTTGTCGCCGTCACGATGAAAGCAGGTTTGCACTCGATGTTTTTTGTGCCTGCCGTCAGCTTGCGCGGTTTGAAAATTAATGGCGATGGGTTAGCCGCACCGCCGAACATGTTGACGTATGAAGTTGAGTCCGTCCATACGCCGATTTGATGACCCCATTGCCAACACCTTCTCCCTACGCGGTAAGCAGTCTCCGAATGAACGTCTGAATGCTCACCGATTTTGTGAAGCAACCCGCCGAGAGAAACAGCGTGGGTGCCGTCATAGCCACGGATGACTTGACCCACACTCATCTCCGACTTGACGATCTCCACTTGTGCATCGGTCAATGGTATCTGAGGCGTTTCCCAAATGGACAGCGCAGCAAACTGGACGCCTTGAAAATCCACCTTGCCAACGCGGAATTCATCAGTCCCGTTGGGTTGCCATATGATCCGGTCGCCGTCGGTATCCCATATCGCCGCTTCGGCATCTCCCAAATCTAGCTCGTCACCATAGCCCGACGTGAGGGTGACAGATTGCGTGTCGTAGTCGAGCACCATGATCGTCTGCGTGTTGCCAAGTGGATCAATCCAATCAATGCCAGGGTCCACACTACCCGCACCGGCAGGGGCGTCCCATCTCAACCACGAAATGATAATGTTTCTGTCGTCGTTCGCGGCGTCGGTCTTCTCCGGGCCAGATAGGATAAGATAGAAAATACCGGCGCTAGGATTGATGGTCAACTCGGGCGGTCCTGAGTAGGCGAAGATCTGTGGAGTGAAAGCCCAATTGATCAAGTGGTTCATCTGCGCTTGCAACCGTCGCCCTGTTACGTATGCCGTCGGGGGGTCGGACGTTTGACAATTAGTTGGAGCCGTCCACGGTGGTAATCGTTCGTGCTCAGTCATCAGGAACCCCCGAACATTGGTAGAGTCCAAGCCATACCAACCTCGTAAATCAAATTGTTGAGAGTGTTAGCACCCGCTGTCATCATGGCGTAGGAACTGACCGGCCGGTGTTCCTTGTAGACTCGCGAGGCTGCTGTATCCTTCTCGACGGGTGACGCGTATGCAGCACCGGCAGGACTCGGGTCGGTGTAGGCTTCATCGTTTGCGCCTTCGAAGTAGAGAGCGCCGATGTAGCAATCGTTATCACCGTTCGTATGCTGCGCCAGGAAGTCAACCGGGGCGTAGCGCTTGGCGTTCTCCGGGTCCGCGGTGAAGTCCTGTTGTGGCTTGCCTTTGAGGTTTGCCACCGTCGTCGCAGGGAGGTCGCCGTTACCCCATTGAAAAGTATTTGATGTGGTCGTGTATTGTTCGAAGGTGTCGGCAGTCGTCGCGGAATGAAACCGCCAGAAACCACGAAGCGTTGTAGTTGCACCGGCATCGCTCAGCCAATCTAGATAGTACTTCTGACGCCGCACCGTGAAGTTACTCGACCAATGGCGGGGGCACGTCGGGAGATTGAACAGAGCGTACATATGATCCCACAAGAACGGACCACCATCGGGCTCGCCTTTTACGACGTAGGGAAAGTCGGTCGGTTCGAGACCACCCGTAGGCTTGGCCATTATATCCACCTTCGTCCGGGTATCTCGACCGACCCGGTGTCTAGCAGTCCATCATACTGCGCGTGATACAACCAATTGCGCTGTGCGGAATGCAGGTTAGCGTTGTCCCAATCGCCATAGATAACGATGTGGTCTACCCCGTCATCCCACGTAATACCCATACCCGTCTTTGTCAGCTTCGCAGACCCAGCCGTTAGGTTGAGATTAGAGATCACAACGTCTTCATAAACGGTTGGGTTCTCTTCATCGGAGAACACTGTCACGCGATAGTCGGTAGAATCCTCGACGACGTATTCATCCGTGCTTGCGTTGTACGATACATTCGCAAAGTAACTCAGGTCGGTCCGGCCAGAGTTGGCTTGATATTCCTGCGCCGCTGTGGTGTCTGCTGTAACGTTGTCGTTGTCGTCAACAGTCGATGAGGTGATACGCAGTGAAGGCGCGATGTCGTAATGTCCCGCCGGGCTAATACGATACTCCACGTTGACTTTCATCTTCGCCCAATCGACGGACATCTTGGTGACGAGCGCCGGTTGTGAGACGAGACCATAGGAACCATCGTAAGGCTGTCTAGCGTTCGGGTCTGTCACGAGTACCGACCCCCCAACGGGGTGCTTGATAACGCCGCTGATAGTACTCTCAACCGACTGAGTGGGCATCGACCACATGAGCCGTGCGAGGTGGGCGTTTGAAAAGTACTCGGCTGCCGTCTTTATTTGTGCCGATGTACCCGTCCATCCTTGGATGTGGGTGAGCTTGTCTTGTATGTTCATGGTCACATCACGGCCGCCCGTTGCGCTTGTCGCTTCGGACGATGACACGTTGATTTCAATTGCCGCTTTTGTCGAGCTACCTATATAGCCAAACTTCGCCGACACTCTGTTGACCAACGGAGCCGCCGAGTGTTGTCCGGTTGCTATGGATTGATGCTTGCGTGTTGCGCCGTTCAGGCTGCGTCCTTCTGACTGCGCGGTAGATGCCAACACCAAACCCATATGACGAAATCGAATAACGTGTTGCTTGACACTCGCGTCCCATTCCCACCGCATGACGATCGCGTGATACTGGCAAATCGACTTGAGCATTTTCCACGGGTTGATCTTCGCGTCAAAGCGCAGGGCTACATATTCGTCCGGTAGCTTCGGCGTCGTGAGTTCATCGAGGCTATCCCAATCGATTGTTGCGTACTGTTCGGTGTTCAAGCCAACATCATATTCAACCGCATCGGGTATCGCGTCGAATGTATAGCGAGGGGGGAGGACGGTTTCTGTTGTGAGGTCTCCGAGTAACCGTCTGAATAAATCCGATACGCTTGTCGCTTGAACATGCGCCGCCATAGTCACCCGGAACGGGTCACCGCCGCACGGCTCATCGTGTAGTTCCGGGATATAGAACAAACAGAAACCACAATAGAAAAATGGACTCGGCGCGATGTCAGGATTTTGTTTGATCAAGCCGCCGTCGTAGTTGAGAAACGTCGTCGAGATTGTATCCGATGCTTCGAGGAGGTTCTCAACTTCGTCTACATCCTTCAAAGCCATAGAGCACAACGTCGGCTTGCCGTTCACAAATCTATCTTCCGCGCCAATCCATACTTCGCCCATGCCGTCGAAGTCGGAGACCGGACAATAATATGATTGCAAATATAACTCGGCTGCGTCGTCGTTGTCACCCGACACCGGCCACTCGTCTAGCTTCTCACCATTGATTGCAAAGCCTTGATGGCCGCTCGCATCACTCCAATCGTATTGGTAGAAGTAGCGCGCTTTGTAAGGGGTGACGGCACCGGCAAGAAAACCTTCATCTTCGGCACCGGTCCCGGCGTGATACCACAAGCCATCATGATATTGGCAGCGCCGCAAACTCCATGCACTCGATGGGAACGTCATCGCCGGACGTAGAAAAAACGAGTCAAACTTTGAAATTAAAGTCTTTAGCGTCTCGTGATGCTCGAAGCTAGGGAGATTAAAATTTAGAATCCAAGGAAGTATACCGCCTGTATATGATGAGTGTGCTCCGGTGGGTGCCCCGTTGTCATCATGCTTGAGTGCAGTCGATGACAAGTGATAATCATAGACGAGTGTGTCGGAACTATAGACGCCGGCACCCGCCGACATCGCGGCTATCTCAGCGGCAAGGGCGAGTCTTATATGTGGTCTGGTGGCAAAGTGTACGGTTGAATCTTCGGCGCACAGCCACACAACTTTACGCGTCCATGCACTAGCTTGCCACTCCCATATGATCATATGCCCGGCTTCACCATCGCCGGAAGCGCCCAGCGCATGATCACGGGTAGGTGGTCCCGCCGAATCGTCGTGACCACGGGAGAAACTATATCCATAAAGCTCGCCGGATACCACGGGGTAGGAAACCTTTTGATTTAGATACGCCCACCATGGCTCGCAGTCTACAGTGTACAGTCCGTCCTCGATTGTAATCTTGGACGATACCCGCCCGTGATGAACTTTCCCAATCTCCCCGGCATCGATAGGTGCGTTTGTCGCTTCGTTGATCGGAATACAAAACAGATACGCCGGGCGTCCGGTGATACCACCGACAGGGGCGTCAGCCAAAGACACAGCTACCGGGTTGTCCGGTTGAACCTCATGCGTGCAAGGTCGCGTGTCCCATATCCCCCGGTCGATTGTCGCAAGCGAAAACATATTGTCACCCGTGGATACCGGAGCGCTTGCCGTGGCGATGACCTCTTTACCAATCCAAATATATGTTGGGATGCTTTGGTCTTCGTTATCCTCAATGATGTCATACAGTCGATCGCCATAGTCGCAGAATATCTTTATTCCCGTAGCGCTTTTGGTCATCGTCGCTTGCAATCTAGCCGAGTGGATCTGCGTATCAATGCGCGGGTCCGGTAGCGTGGTCAGTCCTTCAATGCCTCGTATCTCCCTCGACCCTTGCACATGTGGCCACGTCACACCGGGTTCTACATCGGCAATCTTTACCGACCATCGCCCACCGGATATGGTTGAGTCGGTCTCATTAGACGAGATAGAGATCGTCGGCAAACCGTTAGAGTCCAAGAACCCTTCTAGTATCTGAACAGATAGCGCGGCTTTGGCGTTGCCGTTTTCCTGAGTGAGCTGATAGCCAAACATGAGTTGCTTTTCATCTTCTGTTAAATCCAACGGTCCCGTGGTGGCAGCCCATGGCATCCCCGCCACATAGAACACCCAACGACATGGACCTCCATTGTCCAGGCAGAAGTTGTGAAATTCGTAACTCAACTTGGCACCGTCCAAGATGGCTCGAGACAAGGACCAAGACAGTTAACACTAGCCGTCAAGTAGTCTAGCGAATGACCGATACTCGGGCGGGGTGTTCGTTGGTTGCCGGTGAGCTGACAGAAGATATGGGTTGACGGGTTGGTGGTGTACGAGAAGTTCACCCCACTGTCCGTCGTCACGTCCGCAACTACGGTTGCGTCGGATGCGTCAGGGTAGAAATAGAATCCCTTGATAGATACATTGTCGCCACTTGTGGTGTTGGCGGCGCGAGCCTGATAAATGAATTCATCCCAACTTCGCTCTGCTATCATGGCATCGGTAGCGAACTGTTTATCGATACCGACCTTGGGCTCGTGTTCGAATTCCATTTTCATTTGTCGCACTGTGGACGCCGTAGAGATGCCGGCGTAAGTACCATTCGCGGTATTGGTACCACGTACCGTCTTCGATTGATCACGTGTGAACCAATCGAGGTTAGAGATTGTCCGCGTGGGGTACCAAATCTTAGCAACCGTTTTGTTGCCGGTTGCGCTTGCCACACCGTTCACATCCTCGGTTCCATCGAAGCCGAGAAGTTCCTGGAGGTCATCGTCCCATGTGATGGTGAAGGTTCCGGGGGTGATCTCAATGGACACCCTCAATGTGTCTGGGTCGAGTGACAGGGAAATGGTATTGTTAATTCCGTCAAGTACCTTGTTAACTTTCCACAAGACAGCCAGCATATTTCCATATGAGCCAGACGGAACCACAACCGGATCAGCACCACCACCATCGTTGATACTGAAATTATTATTCGCGTCGTTGATCTCAACCGGCAACATATAGAGTGAGCGTGTCATACGTCTTGATCCTCAGAGAATGTTCGTCCGCCATGATTGCGGTTCGACTCGTTTTGATTTACGACAGCCGAGAAGATACCCTCAGCCCCGCCGGTTAACACAACTTCGACGACGGTTGTATCACCACCACCGCCACTCTGCCCCGACGATGGACCACCGTATCCACCGTCACCGCCCATACCACCGGAAGCACCGCCACTATCAAAGGTGATACCCTCGGGAGTTCCGCCACCGCCGTATGGCGTGGTTCTAATCTTGTTACCAATAGCCGCACCGGCAACACCCACCGCCGCCGCCGCCGCCGCACCCAACACCGGACCCACGTAGGGGATCCCCGCAAGGGCTTGGTAAGCCTTCATGCTAGCCAATAGGGTCTGAACAACGTTCTCACTGTACGCCGCCGCACGCCCGATGTAGAAAGCCTTCTTGTTCTCTACGGCTTGCAGTGTACCGATGGCGCTAAAGAAGGTTTGAGACAGCCCTAGCTTACCCTGTAAGCCGGACTCCCATATCTCGGTCGACTCGTTTACATAGTGTTGCTCTATGCCAAGCAATTCCTCGAAGGCGCTAATCCTGTAGCCGTGAGCCTCTGCCCACCATATCTGCTTCTGCTCGTCGTCGGCTTGTCGTTGCAATCGAATCTCTTGCTCGACCTCCCACGATTCCCACAGCAACATCATGCGGCTTTTGTACATCGTGTCTTGAGCTTCGGTTAGTTCTTCGATGCCCTCAACGTCTGCCATGATGTCAAGGCTAGCAATCTCCGGGGGCAACTCGCCGCTTTGTTCGGTGCCGATTAGGTCACTGATTTGTTGCTGTCCGTGAACCCTCCACGGTCCCGCCTCGCCGCGTGTGATGTTGACCCCGCGACCGCTCCCGGTTGGTTTCTTGTCGTCGTCTGTTGTAGGATCGGGAGTCCCTGTCACATCGGGCTTGTAGTCGTCGGACAGTAACTTATCAATTCTCTCTTTGTCCGCTCTCCACTCTGCCTCCATTTCGGCAGTGCTCTTTTTGGTCTTTGCTGTGGTTGCTTTGATGTTGGCCAATTCAGTTAGGAGAGCAAGACTTTTTGCGGCAGCGGCGTTAGCCGCGTTAATCTCTTTTGTCCAATCGCCGAATAGACCCGTCCCATGAACGAGCGACAGGTTCAGCCCGTTCATCATATCCTTTAAGCCACCACCGTGTAGCATGTAGTCTGTTAGCGCCCCGTCGGATATAACCATCTGCTCGTTAAAATAACTTAGTGCACCATTGAGGTCGCCGAGAACACCACCCCCACTGTCACCACCATCGGTGAAGTGAAATAGCAAACCCATAGTCGTGTCTACATTGTTGCCGAAAACATACATTGATTCCGACAGCGTTTCGATCTCGACGGTCATCCCTTTCGCCGCTGCACTTACCTTCTCCATCCCTTCGGCTTGAGCGAGCTGGAGGTCTTCTGTATTTTCGAGGTCCAAACCATAGCGCTTCAATGCCCTTGTGCTACCACGGGTTATGGCGTCAGTCAGTGCGTTCATTTCTGAGGTTACATCGGTGCCCATCTTCTTCGCCATGTTGGTGGCAAGCACGGCAACGTCTTTGAACTGTTTACCTGTTATCTCCATTTGTGCGGCTGTAAACTTATTGGCATTTCGCATCAATGCCATTGTGTCCACTAGCCCCTTGGTCGCCGCGTCAGCCTCGGATATATCAATCTCAAGGCGGGAAAAAATCATAGAAAATTTTTCCATGTCCTTAACGGTGTTCACAACTTTCTTACCGAGCTTGGCAACCATCTGCCCCGCCGCTTGGAGGGAGGCCATACCCCCTGGGCCCAATTTTGAATTGACGCTCAGTATGACATCGGCAACGGCCATCGTTTAAAATTCCATTTCTTCCATCACACCTTTGTAAAGCGTGAGGGTGGCTTTATGAGTTGGGAACTCTTTGCGGTGGATGTGAACTGCCGCCATGAGAATGCCTTGTGCTTCGGCGCACGCCTGGTCATCCTTGGCAGTTTTTAGTGCGGCTGCTAGTAGCTCCCCGCCGCCGTCCGCCTTCGTGCAATCAATCACGGGAGTCCCCGCGTATTCGGCGAATGAATCACCGGGGTCTACATCGAACCCATCCACCTCGACGGGTACAATGATTGTTACCGATACGGGGACGCCTACCCATACTTTACCGGGTTGCGTTGGCGGCTGCGTTTGCTCGCTTGGCTGCTTCGGCTTCTCGCTTGTCGTGTTGTCCACGGGTCACCCCACTCGCGTATGCTTCTACGCATCGTCTTGTATTCAGGTCCAATGTCGCCGGGTCGAGACACCCGTCGGCACGCCAACCGTAAAGCCTCGAGACTTCGGAAATAGCAGGCGAGAGATAGAGCAAATAGAATGGACATGATTGTAAGAAGTGTTCCTGGCCAGCGTCGAACGGGAGGCGGGTCAACATGAACGGAAAGTTTGGGGCGTCGTCTATCTCTCGCGTGCTTACGCTTCCTACTTTGAATCGGTTGGTTTCGCAGTCTCTTTCGAAGGGGCATTCAGGCTCGCCAGTGCTTCTATCCGTGCACGGGCATGGTTGGATTGGGTACGCTCTAGCTGCCAAATACCCGGAGCTATAGGCACAAAAGGGATGTCGCCTCCGTTGCGCCCGTTGCACCGTTGGATCATAACCATGGCAAGCTCGTGTATGTTGTCGCGCCCCACCATCTCTCTAACTGATTCGGCTAGGATATGCTTGCCGTTCACTTCCTCGGTAGGAATCTTGATGCTGTTCCCTGCTTTGTCTAGCATCTCACCTTTGGGTTTTGCGTTGTGGCGAAAGACAAACCACTTGTCATCACTGGTCGAAGTGTCGAGAAAGTTTTCGAACCTCGGACCAAGTGGCGCAAGTTCCCATACGGTCGGCTGTTCTTTCAGCTTCGAGAAGTCTCCAAGGTCTTCGATGTTCCTCGACTGTTCGTATACGCGCATCCTCTCGATCTGCACTTCGCGCAAAGCCGGGTCGGTTACGCACACCACATCGATTGATTCGGACGGTTTGATTCTGAGCATCCCTCTAACCTCCCCACGTTTCTATGACGTGTTGCCATTTGTTGATATACCAATTGCCCACGGTGCCTGGCTCGTGTCGCTATTGGACACAGTGCCCCCCGTGTTTTTTGCGGAGTCCGCACCGTATGTCAGTGTCGCCACGCCGTAGTTGCCGGTGCCGTCCCAAGTGGGCGCTGCGATTTGATGACAGTTCGGAAACCAAATACCTACGCCGCCGGGATCTCCCGGTGCGGTTGTGGGCCATACGAAGCCCATGTACTTGTTAGCAAAGGTCGAAGCGGATACGTCGTCGAAGTCCGCGTACGACATGATGACTTGTAGGGTGACGGTCGCCTGTTGGTAGACAGCCATATAGTCTTGTGTACCGTTCAGGCTAGTGGCAGTCCCGGTGCCGGGAATAGGAACAGTCGTCAACCCGAAGTCGATGTCAGCTTTGATCAACTCTTTGAAGCTAGATGATATGTCACCCCCGGCGGCGTATGTTCCAAACTCGAATCGGAAGTTGCCACCGTTGCGCAAGTACTTCTCGGTATCGGCGAAGCTCTCGACGTTCAAAGCGCTATCGAGTTTGTACAAGTCTGCCGCGTGAAAAGTCGGGCTCCATATCGTCTGCCCGTTGGCTTCCGGCTCGATGGTCAGTGTCCCGATGCTACCGAGTGCGCAACCCTTGGCTACCCATGCGAGGTATTCAGCACCGCTCGTCTCGGCTCCCCTTGTGTTTTGGAGGAACGTCAATAGCGCGGTTACCGGCACACGCCTTGCGCGGGGTGTTGCCGTCCACATGGAATAGACAAGGTTGCCGCTAGTCTGTGCAGATGGGAGATCCATCCACAGGGTAACGGTATTGGTTGCCGTTGCGGACTTGTTCATCAAGCAAGGCCAATACTGCTCGTTATCCAACTTCACCATAATGGCTTCGTTGTATAGGTCCGACGTAACACCGAGATCATCGTCGGTGGTGAAGCCATTGGTTGCCGTGCTGGTAGTGGTGGTCCTATCTTGATCCACTGTGCTATTGATCGCACAACCACCCGACTCCAACATCGTAATCAATGGCGGCTGTTGTGTGGACCCTGACCCACGCCTTGCCACCAAGGGAATGGTGATTGCGTTTTCTCGTACGGACTCATACACAATCGGGTCATCGCTCTTATCCGCAAAGGTGGCGTTCGCTACGTTGGCTTGCAACGCAACGTTAACCACGTCGGTCGGCATCGCGACAACTTCTTCTGTGCGAATGTCGCCGTCATGAGTCCCGGCGAAATCGGACACCGTTACCAAGTCGTCCTGCTGACCCATGCGGAGGGTCTGTCCTTGAGTACTGTAGGGCGTTGTACCTGCCATTTTCTTTCTCCTCTATGATACGCGTAGAATTGCGTACAGGTTTATTAGCCCGTACATCCAAGGGTCTTCTTCGTGTGGCTCGAGCATCGGGCCATCACTCCAATTGATTTCTCGTATCTCGACACCGGACACGCTTGATTGATTGCGGCGTAAGTCTTGGCTGATAGCTTCGAGGTCATCGAGTGCGGCACGTTCCCAATCCTCCGTCCGTCTGTAGACGATGGTGATTGGATAGAGCGCTTGAATCAGCCGGGTACTATGACCGCATGTGATGTTGGTATAGTCGGTAGCGCTACCCATTTCGAATAGACGGTCTTCACCTGTGCACGCCCGCACCTCGCGCTCTTTGCGGTCAGTTTGTGGACGCGCTTTAAACGGGTGTTCCGTGAAAGCCGTGGGCGTCAAGTCCCTGATGCGTCCTTCGACTTCTTCGCGAAGCAACCCGACGATGGAATAGAGAGCCGCCATTACAGCCCACGCCCCGAAGGCCACCAAGACATCGGGGCTTCTTCGCCGTCGTCTACCGTTTGGTCCTGGTCATCGTCGAACCATATGGGTGCGTTCTCGACGGCGGCTAGTTCTAGCTTGCGGGTCTGCGTCATCACCCCCCGCTCGTATTCCCACTCGTCCGCAACGGGGCAACCCATCAGATAGATCTCCGATGTGAGCACGGGCCAAAGCACGGACTGATCGACTAGCTTGTCTATGTCCCGCTTGCGTGCATTGAAGTATGCCCGTGTGCGCCTCAGAGCGGCGTTGTAAAGCTTGTCCCACCGTTCCTCAATGATGGTGTATAGGCTTGGGTAAACGTCCGCGAAATCCTGCCTGATGCCCGCACCTGAGAATGCAGACTTGAGCACTTGGCCAAGCTGTGTGATGGCGTCGCCACAAAGGTTATCGCCGCTGTCCAAGGGGCTCCATCGAATCGACACGTCGAGTCCCTGCGTCCACGTTGCCACCGTTGTGGTGTCGAGGGAGTACGTAGCAAACAACCCCGCGATGGCGGTGCCTGTGGAGTGGGCGTCAATCAATGCGCGAGTGAGGGTGACGGTCTTCGTACTGTTGTCATAGAACTTCGCTTGAACGACTTCTGACCTACCCGCAACCGACGTGGCAATACGGAACCTATCGCCGGGAGTAACCACACCCGCGCCGCCCGTGGTCAATACCAACGTCGTAGCACCAACAGCCAAAGCACCGTTCAATGTATCCGCCGTAAACAGCGAACCCGCACCGGCAGCGACTAGCGAAGTACCCGCCTTCGACGCGATGTCCACCTCGACGGTGGCCGGGAGCTCGCTCCAATCGAACTCGACACGCAACGGAACAGCGTCGGCGTTGTAGGCTATTTGAACGAAGTCAGCCATCGCTACTCCTTATTGATTTCGTAAAGCATGGTTTGATGTAGGGCGTTGACTTGGATTTGGGTTAGGGCGAAGTCCGCAACACCCGCCGTCAACATATCACCCGTCCACGGAATAGCAGGAGCCCCAGCATTTCCAGCAGCACCTATTAATAGAGAGTTTTCTGTTAATGCAATTGTCTCCCCACTAATATCTACACCACAACAATTGACTCCATCTATATAGATAGTGGCGTCGCCACTAACATCACACACAAGGACAATGGTATGAGTTTGTTTCAGCGACATGGGCGCAGCAACATTGATAGCATTGTATCTAACCTGCACGCCCGACCCACCAATATATACAAGTTGAACGCCATCATTGAATGCGTCCCTTGTCCCAAACAATGCGCTATTAATATCTTGATCCAATGTGACAACCGTGAACCATGAAAAGTCCGCGTTGTAATCGAATGTTCCCAGGTCTGCAATCTTTAGGTATGTATCCGACCCGTCGAACTCATACCCCTTGCGCCATGTGGATTTCGTGGGAAAGGTGCTACCCGTCGACCCGTCACCATACACCGCATCGTAGGCACTCCCCCCGGCCCCCACGTTGGTCGTACTGTTGCCACTCACGTTAGCATTCAACATCGGCAGTTCCACCAAAGCACGTTCGCGCCATGTCCAGGTGGTCTCGTTGTAGTAGTCGGCAGCTTCGGCGGCTGTGAGGAGTTGGGAGAAGATGGCGAAGCGGGAGATTGAGCCGTCGAATAAATTCGCCCCGGCAACAGTAGCCCCAACAGAGATCAAGGGATCAGCCGTTGTGGGCGTCCATGCCGAGGCGTCGGAGTCGAGAACTAGGGTACCGTTTAACCATACCGACGTGTTACCGGTTTCCGATGAAACTACAATAACGTTGCGTTGACCGACCAACCAATACGATCCGTATGTTGCGGCCGCCACATTTGCAATCAGAGAATTCCCAATATATATGCGAAGCGTGTTGTCGCTTCTCTTTTGGATAGCGTAATCGTGTGAATTTGTAGTGACCAAAATATGAGTCGCGTTGTCATCGTGAGCGAATGATGGGTTGAATTCCACCACATAGCTGATGTTCGTCAGTGGTCCAAAGAATGCGCCGCCGGGATACGTGATATAATCCGTGGTCCCGTTCAACGTCACCCCCGTCGAAGCGGAGAATGATGGAGTCCCGGATACAGTCCCCCCGTTGTCCTCGACCTTGGCTTGGCTCTCGAAGGACTCCGCGAATAGGCAACCGCGTTGCCGTTCCGCACCTCGACTGTTTACGTTGAGTCTAGTCATGCCGTCTTGTCCGTGTGCTCGTACCAATGCAACTCAACGGTTGCCTCGGAGCTTGCCGCCTCGGTTTCAACCTCGAAGGCGTAGGTGGTATTCTGTTTCAATATCCACTCATTCTCCCCGTGGCTTGCGCCCGGTTGCTGCCGCCCCTTGCCGAAGTGGAGCATCTCAAGGGTGGTGCCGAAGTTGGTAACAGTCCCGCCAATGGTAGCGTTCCCCGCGCCCCCTGCACTACCCGCCGAAATCACGCCGGATGTGTTGGCGCTGTTTCTGTTCTTGTTCCTCGGGGCATAGTCCGCGCCGCTTGCGCCTGTGATCGTCGCACCTTCACCGAGGGTATAGAACGCCTCGACATTTGCGCGCGCTGTGATTACCATGTGTAACCACTTGGTTGTGTTGGGCGTGGTAAAGCTAATCGTTGCCTTCGTCCCACTACCCCCCGCTGCGTTGTGTTCCATCGTATAGCTTGAGCCGCTGTGGATTTCGTGGTGCTCGTACTCGATTGTCTGGAGTGAGTTCGTAGACGAGTCACACTTGGCAGTCCGGCTATTGCTGTCTACTATGTGAACAGCAGACGGCATCACTCAACCTCAAGAGCGGACACAGCCGAGAGCTTCTCCGCGATGACCTCCTGCCGCAGCCGGTCCAA
Source organism: Chloroflexota bacterium (assembly GCA_024232355.1). The sequence goes on from JAAEPW010000670.1 coordinate 28,088, forward strand.
CTTCATGACCCATACAACCGGGACGTTTTCAGCCTGGGCGATCTTGTGGTATCCGCCGTTTGCTTCTACCTCGCGCAATCGGTTGAGCACCGCCAGCCCCTTGGCTTTTGTTATCTTGTCGAATTCCGGCTCGGGCTTCTGCTCTGGTTTCGCCACGTCCTGCAATTGCGAGAGGGAGAGTTTTTGCAATTCTGTTTTAATCGTCATTGTGTCCCCCTAGTAAAGCCGCTTCGCTTCGATGGTCCAGGCACCATCAGTGTTAGCCCCATCGTTTGCCCGGACCACCTTGAGCCGGAGCCACTTGCAAGCCCGGAAGGCTGCGTTCGTGTGCAGGTAGACCACCGTGGTGTAACTCGCCGCATTGGCCGCCGTCATGTTGTCCATTCCGAATTGCGTGACATCGATGTATGTACAGCTAGCCTGGGCCGTCCCGTCATCCTGTAGACTCGCCTCGACTGTATACGCCTGATCTCCTGCGGCTCCTGGGGTGTCGGCCAAGACGTGGATCGCTGCGCCTGCGTAGCCGTCCATGTCAAGATAGTAATAGGTTGTGCCATCACCCTGGCTGGTCGCCGTGGCTTTGTTCTCCTCTATGTGCGCCTCCCAGACCGGGTTAACCTCTTTGGTGTTCTGCGTGCTCGAGGTGGCACCGGCAGACCCGCCGCTGGGGTTCTCCCAATTCAGCGCGTTGATTGCCAGCGTCCCCGCTGCCACGTCACACTTGTAGCTGAATCGGTACGTGGTCCCCTGAACGAAGTCGTAGGGAATATCAAATTCGTACACATTGGCCGTGTTGATGTCGAAGACCCAGGAGAGTTCACCCGTATCGTCGTGCACGTCTGCCCATGTGGCCCCATCAGATGCAGCGTCAAGGGTAAGGGTTAGGTTGCCCGCGCCTCCCGTCACAACCGTCGCTGTCAGCTTCGTGGCGTTGCCCCCGGCTTTGTATGTTGCCAGAGGTGTCTCGGTCACAGCGGGCAAACCCGCTGCGAGCAATGCTGTATCTGGGCCTGTTCTCTTCGACATGATGTTTTCTACTCCTGCCCGCCACCGCCGCCGAATGGTATGGGTTCATCCGTGGGGCTTGAGGGCTGTTCTTGTTTGGGCTTCGGCCCTGGTTTCTTTTTGATCTTGAAATCTCGGGGGACTTCTTCGAATCTCCAGTTAGCAATACGCCGGACCGTGGCTCCCTCTTTGATCGCCTTGCGGTCTGACTTACGGAATCGGGCAGATGCCAAATGCTTGCCGAACTTTTGCAGCATCGATAGCGCGTAGGGGTACGGCACCTCGATGCATTGGTCCTCGTCTACCGTCCATCGGATCATCTCGTGGAACGGTTTCCCCTGTAGGTTCCACTTGCGCTTGATAGCCTGTGTAACCGGCTCGCCCGTGTCGGGGTCCTCGGTAATCAACTCACCTTTCCATTGAACGATGTCGCCTTTCTTTGGCTTGTCGTCGTGTTCGGCGAGGATAGCTTCGGTATCCCAATTGGCGATGAAGCCGGGAGAATCCGTGATGGCTTTCCCGTTCTTATCTTCGCAACATGCTTGCCGCGTGAGTACGTGAAACCGAAACCGGATAGGTGTACCGTCTAGACCTTTCATCTCAGCACCGGGCCTCTTGCTCCCGTCCGCACCGAGGCCGTCTAGATGGCGATAGACATCCAGTTTGCAGTTGTGGTTGTCCTGATACATATCGGTTAATGACCATTGGTTAGGTCCAAATCCGTATGTCTCAGCCGTTACGATCTTCCGTACCGCCGCACGCCGTTGCGCTTTGCCGGTTGCCGTGAGTGCTTCTCCCCATTGAATCATAAAATCACCTCTTGCTTAAAGGTTGCCGTCCTCCCGTCCAATCGGTTGCAACGCCGATCAGCCAAGCCAGGGGAGGAGAACAAGACGGCTGGCCCCGTCGGTTGTTGGTTACGAGTTACGCGGGTGTGCCAAAGCAATGCCAACGCCACTGATAGGCGTCGAGGTCTTCCGTGTCATCCACGTTGACAAACGCACTGGCCGCAGCATCGGCGTTATCGTCCCACGTGAAATAGACCGCCCCACCGTCTGCGTCGTCATAGTCGTCATTGACATACGTCGGATAGATCAACGCATCGGCTTTGGCAGTGACGCCAGCAAAAACGATCCCGCTTTCGATAGTCGTCACGTATGAAGACACATCCATCGCAGCACCGTTGGTTGCGTCGTAGTCGGAAGGACCGGCGGCCAAGCCGCACACAAGAACGAGACCTTCACGAATGGTCGTCGAGGTCACGTCAGAAAGGGTCATCGGATCATCAGCCATTTTGTACTCCTATTTGATTTTTTTCTTCGCTGGTTTTTTGGGTGCCGATTTCTTCTTCGGTGCCGGTTTCTTCGCTGGCTTCTTTGCCGGTTTCTTGACAGGCTTTGCAACCGTCTTTTTAACAGGCTTCTTTGCCGGCTTGTCACCCAATAGTATCAACTCATCGGTGTCCACAAATCCCGCCTTCTGTAGTCTCAGGCAGACAGCCCCCTTTGTCTCTGCCGCTACGATGGCGGCTTTGACTTCGGCGGTCTGTTCCATCTGCCGACGCAGGGAATGACACTCAACCTCGATACTTTCCAGGATACTTGCGATCAACATAGCTCACCTCCTACGTGATGAGCGTCTCGATCTTGCCAGCTCGCAGGGTATCAGTGTGGGCAAGCGCTCCGTTCCAAGTGATCAGGAATCGGTCCGAGTCGTCGATCTTGCCAAGCTCCTGAACGGTGATGTCGCGACTGACCTCAATGATTACATCCGACCGGCGAGTGATCATGATATTCGTGTTCGTCAACGTTCCGATGGGTACCCACGGAATTTTGTTGTAGGAGTGGGTCTTACCCATTTTGCCAGCGTCGATTGCGGTGTCGGCCGCATTGAAGCCGTAGGGCAGATTAACGCCGGTCGAGCCGTCGTCGTTCTGATAGATCACACCCACCAACTCGGTATAGTTGGTCAGCTGCTCGGGAGCGCTCAGGATGCAGTGGTCACTCGGGTCGTACACAACCGCACGGGCAGAGCCGATGAGTTGCAACGTCTCGTACATCTCAGACAGTACGGCCAGGGTCGGCACAGCCGAACCACCAGCGGTGATGTCGGAGGTGCTACCCACTGTCGACCGGGTCTGTCCGGCGTATGTGGCGCTATCGTCGATGGCTCCCTCGAGAGCGGTGACAAGACCCTGCTCGACGGCATAGCCCAGCGCGGTGATTCCGCCTTGCATCTCCTTGGAGATGGCATCGAAGTACCCGCCCCTGAGAGCGTCTCTGGCATGGCCAGTGATCTGCACTACAGACCAGTACGCCTGATGTGCGATAGTCGCGTCGGCGTATTCCATGTTACCAGCCGCCGGGGGAGTTCCTCCCTCGGAATAACTGGTAGCGCTATCGTTCGCCTGATACGAGTAGCGCCAGTCAATGCTGTTTCCACCCCTGCTTGGGGTAGTACCAAAGAGGTTGAACAACGGGGTGCCGTTGTAAAACGTCTCGGTCATTTTCGGCAAGAACGCCTTTTGGATCGCTTCGCTCATTGTCGTCGTCGTTGCGCCAGCCATCGGTTAATCCTTCGTGTCTATCCGGTGTCCTTGCCTAGCGCTTCGTTAAATACGCGGCGCATGGTTTCGGTATCACCGGCTGCGAGCAATTGTTCTTGACTCGCTTTGTTGTTGCCTGTTCCGTTTGACGCAGAACCCGCCCGGGGCGCGGGGGCTCCACCGCTTGGGACTTTGGTCCTGGCAGCGAAGAAGATAGCGAAGTCCTCACCGGCAGCGGCTTGTTCAATCCAAGCGTCCGCGTCCGGCTTGTCCTCTAGCGCCATGTATTCAGACAGCACGAACGCTTGCGCTTTGGGGGTAGTACAACCGGCGGCTACGAGCTTCATGCGCACATCAGACTCTACAGCCTGTGTTGCAATTCTGCCTTCTGCCGCTTTTGCGTCTGCCTCCATTGCGGCGATCTTCGCGGTGAGCGTTTCGAGGTTCTTGGTGTATTCACCTTTCTCCTCGTTAGCCGCCATCGTCCGCGCTTCGTCCGCTGCCGTGAACTTCTCCAACTTCTTTGTCAGCTTCTCAATCTGCGCGTCTCGTTCGCTCAACTGTCCCGTGACAGCCTTGAACGCTTTTGATTCACGCGGGTCGGGAGCCGCTGCCGGAGTCTCTTCGGTGGTCGGTTTCTCTGCGTCTGTTTGTTCTGGCATGTCCTTACCTCTCCCCTTAACGCGGGGTGACGATTGAGCCGATGCCCAAAGGGTTGGAGTGAGTGACAACCTTCATCACAGTTGTTGCCCGGTTGCGAGCCGGGAGGCTGTCGGTTACAAAAAATAAAACCCCGCCCGGTGCAGGGGATGACCACACCGGGACGACCTTACGGGTGGGGGGCCGCAAGGCGGGGCAAGTTACTTTCGTTTTGTTACCCGGATAGTTGCCGGGTTATTGATGTTTGCTAGAAGCTGCCCTGATGCCCTGCCGACTTCGGAGGGGGGCACGCCAAATTTTCTCTGCCTCCATCGAGCATACGCCCCGCCATCATTCTGTGAGACGGGCTTGGCCGGTCCCGATGCCGTGTGGTTCGTGCTCAAGTAGTTGGAAACAATCTCTTGATACTTTCGCATACACGCTCGATATGATGCCGAATTGGCTTCGTCGATAGCACCTTGGATAATTTGAGCTGAATTGCGCTTTATCCTTGGTAGTGGTCTCTTGCTTATCTTGCCCGTGGGTGTCAACCCCGCTTGACGATTCACCGCTCGGTTGATCTTCTTGAACATCTTCTCAAGACGGCGGTTCATCTCGTCAACAAAAGCTTGAGAAACAAGAGCCCGGTTGGCATCGTGCAACGTTTTGTAATCGCGCCCACCATCGGCGAGACCATCAATTACTTCTTCGTTAGTACCACCATGCGCTCGACCTGCGCCTACCAACTCAACGCCACCAACGTCAGATCCACCAAAGCGCTTTTGAAGTTCCTTTATCGCGTCTTGTACCTCTGCCAATCCATGGATCTGCAAAGACATCAAAGCGCGTTTGGGTGGAGCGATAGCCATTACTTAAACAACACCAATTCACATCGACACATATCCCCACCATCACAACTCGCGCTTCCAGGTAACCCAACCTCTTGGTGTTCAAAGATAGTTCCGGTTGACCCGGCGAGAGCCAGGCAGGAATCACACGTGTTTTCATCACCCTCGGAAATTCGAATCAACTCATGTGACATATCACCCACGGCGTCTAGTGCCTCCATTGTGGTCCATCGTTCGTTGGTCCTACGAGCCAACCCCAACAGACCGCGCTTGCTCATCGGTGCCGTGATACGGGCTGCTTCGGCGTTGATCTCCTTGTCTGTCATCGCCGGGGTCAAACGGTCTTGCATCCTCGCAACGTATTGCGCGGCATCGTCGCTCATCTCCTGCCACGGCTTCTCCACCCCAAGCCGCTGGAGTATGGCGTGAAGCTCAGCGGGATCCTGCGAGGTCAGGCTTGCCGCAGTTGGCAATTGGAAGCCCGTAGGTATACCCCCTACCCTATCGATGATAGGCGTGATGATACGCCCTCGTGAATCGATGAAGCTAGGCTGCGGGGGTGTTCCTGTTTCGGGCATCTTCAATCCGTATTAATAGTAACACCCGCCGCTCGCAGGTCTTTAACAATCTGGTCATCGTCATCAAGCAATTCAAGATTGTATTTGAGTACCCTTGTACACAAGCCGACTAGCTTGGCGGTTGCCGTTGGAACAAGTTGTTCAACCCCTGATACAACGTCGTTGTAGCACTGAGGATATGTTCCCGTGTATCTTTCAACTATCTGCGCAATGTCGGCGATAACTTCAATCTCTCGCGGTTTCATCCCGTGCCGCCTTTCGTTTGTCCTTCGCCGCCGTGAAGCGGTCCTTGCTCACACCCTCTTTGGCTACCGTTTGCAGCCCCGCCTTGCCGACAGCCGCCGCCGCTTTGTTCTGCGCCGGGGCGTGTTTGTCAGCCGCCGTGATGACATCGGTTAGAACGGTCGTGTCCGCTTGAGCCTGCGCCGCTGCGACCATCGCACTCCACACCGGTACCTTGTACGGGCTCGGGTCCATCTCGACATAATCGACAGTGGTGAACGTCACCCACTCCTCGAAGGATATGATGCCGAACGGCTCCACAAGCGCCTCGTAAGCCGACTCCCATAACGCAGGGTCTCTACCCTCAGGACTCGCGATAAGAGCCTGTAGCAATTCGGTGTGGCTCTGCTCGTTGTCCTCAGCTATCTCATCCGCTTCGGCTGTACCATCGGCGATAGAGTCTTTGAGTTTATCGGCTGCGTCAGTCATTGATTAAATGTGGCCACTTTACGCCAACGTCCCCTGCTCGGATCTTGCACTTTCTTCCATCCTTGTGCCACCACACGACCCCCTCCATATCATGACTTTCAAACCACGCAGCCAAAGCCGCGATTGTAAATTCAACCGGGGGGTCTTCTACTACAGCCGCTCCATGTTTCATGAATTGTATATCACTCAACCCCTGCGGATTGCCCTGCACTTTTGGTCCGCACAACTCATAAGTCCCATCGGGTTGGAACCCATGAACCTCCAACGCCTTTCGGTGGTGTACGTTGGTCGGGTCTTCGTCTACAGGAATCCACCCAAAGCGCTTTCCGGTTCTCTCATCCTTGGTACAAACTTCAAACCCCTTGGGTTCGTGTTTGTCCTTCCTCACCATGCGACGCTTGAAGAAATCACCGTCCCGAAACATGACCGCCGTCCCATCCCACTTTATGGTCGGAATTCCCTCACCATCGACAACCCATTGACACTCTCTGTTGATCTCATCCGAACACATAGTGTTGGGCTTGTCGAAGTCCCTAACTAGTAGACATGCTATTTTTTCCATCTTGTTCATCCCCTTCCCCCGGCTTCACCGGGGCTGTTTGTCGCGGTCGCGGTACCAGAGCATTAACCGCCCTGTCTACCGATGGCGTCCCCGTGCCATATTGGATTTCGTCTGCTGCTAATTCGTCGAGGTACTCTCGCGCTTCTTGCCGTGTGTCTAGTTTGTGATAGCGCCTCACGCTTTCGATATGGTCTATCAGATTGGCTTCCTTGGCCGCTGTCAGTTCTTCCACAAGCAAAGCCCTTGGCATCGGCGGTTGCCACTCCCCGGCGTCCCACTGTACCGTCACGGGCGTCAGTGTGTAGTCAGTGTGTAGGGCGAGTAGGTAGCGCTCGATAGAGGCGAGCTTTTGCACAGCCCCACCGTTCAGTTTGATGCGCTTCTCCCGTCGGTCTTTCTGCGGTTGGTGGCGAATCATCAAAGCCGCTGCCGATTCGGGAGCCTTACCCGCAAGCACCGTGTAGCCCGGCACTCCCTCAGATTCGGCAATCTCGCGAGACTTGTTATCGAATACAATCCCGGCGTCTTTGGCGTTACTCGCAGATGCGCCCCCTTGAGTTGCGTCTTGACCAGTGCGCAACGCAACAGCCCCGCCCATCGTATCAGGCAGCCCGGCGTTGTCAGGGTCTTTCACAATAAGCAGCCCGGTGCTTGCGTTCGATGCCGCCGTGATATTACGAGACCCGGCGCTATCTAGCTCGAGACACCGTTCGAACAGGCTTGCGCTTGTGGGCAGCACTCGCTTGTCAGTCCCGGCGTCGGACCCGTAGATGGGTATCAGTGGGTACTCGTACAGCACATCGTCGGGGTAGTCTTCTTGAAGTGCGGTCAAGGGGTTGGCTATCTCCCCATTGGCATCAGTCCAATCGTCTTTAATCGACGCGTCACTAGCATCGGGGTCGGGCAGTGGCCACCACTTTTGCGCTTCGAATGTGCAACACCGTCCCAATGGCCAAGCATCAGAACGTCCGACATAGACGATCCACAGCGATTGATTGCTACCCGCACCGCCGACAGAGCGAAGCCGTATACCAACAGCTAGGCAGTCCTCCATGTCGCTGTAAATGGGGCCCCGTGTAGCACCTTCCACCGAGTCTCCGTCCACGATTTCAGTCGGGAACAAAAGGTGCACATCCGTCGGGCGCACCGTCTCATAGTGGAGATGACCCGCCACCCATTTCGGCCACAGCACGCTTGCATTGACTGCGCATGACATCCTATCCCAACGGACAACAGCATCACTAAACCCCCCTGCCTTTCGATGTGCCCCTATCGTCTCGTCTAGGGATTCGTTCACTTCACCATCGGGCTCCAAGAACTTCCACATCTGACGCGGGTTGGTGAACAGTGTCGCCGACTCTTCCGCTATTCGGGAGTACAAGCCGCTCGGTACTATCTCGTATTTGTTGCCGAGTCTGACAGCGGCTTCTTTATCGCCTATCACGTACGTGTCATACCCGCCGATGGTCGAGCCTGTGGAGTCAGTTATCTCGCCGCTTGTATCCGCTCGCTTGATCCCCGTGGCGTATCGAGAGACCGTGAAGTCCTCGAGGATAGCCCGGTCGCCGATCTTGTCGGCATAGTTCAAGGCGTTGTCCACCAGCTCGGGGTCGATGGTTGTCTCTTGAACACCCTCACCGCTGCGGTGCTTGAGCAGGGGCTCAATGATCGTCGTGTCTGCCATTAGGCAATCCTTCGGGCTTGCCGCGCCTGGGGAGGCCATGTTTTGATTGACGCATAAAGTAACATGTCTCGTTCGTCCTCCAGCGGCTTCGATGATGTGGCTTTGTCCTTGGCGAAGAATCCAGCACCGGGTGCTTGTCCCTCAGGCCAACTATCCAACCGCATCAAATCGTGTATCGTCCGTCCCGACTGTGGTGTGTGGTGGTGGCACTTCTCGGCCACTACAAGCTGACGCTGTCCATACCCGTTGAGGATGGCGGACTGCATCGTCCAGTGCTGTAGCTCCTTGTCGCCGTGCAGACCGGACACAGAACGTATTTGCATTCCAGGCCATACCTCAGCAAAGAAGAACGCTGGCTTCCGACCTGAGCCCACTGACCGGGTATTCACGTCAGCGCCCGTGATGGCAAATGCGGGGCGGCCGTATTTCTCGTCTATCTCTCGGACCATGTTTCGAACGTTGCCGTCTGATGTCTGCCATTCGGCCACGAGACACACAACCGGTGTGTTCTGCCCGGTAGCCGGTACACGTTGGAATAGTCCATACGCACCCTTGACCCCGATGTCGGCAGCGAGGAAGAACGCCCCACCATCATACTCATAGTCCGGGTAGATGTTGCCAGTGGGGTAGAGCTTGTCTGACCAGTTCTCCCAAATGCGACCCGACAGGCTAACCCATCGCGCCTCGAGTTCCTGCTCTGCTTCCTGTGGGCTCATGGTCGCCCGTAGGCGGCTGTCTAGATCATCGTTGTAGGCGTTGCTTGTTGTGGGCCCGTAGAACGCCGCACACGCCATCCCGGCAGCATCACGCGAGTACTGAGCCGCACCATCACCCGCGAGCCCTAGGCGTGTCATGTAGGCGTGCAGACCTCCCACCTTGGGAGTAGAGACACAATCGAGCATTAGCCGGTCGCCACCTCGAAGCATACCCTCCGATACGGTCAGGGTCTTCTCGAGCTGGAACTTATCGAGTGCTGCTTCATCGTGGAATATCGCTTGAGCCGATGGCCCTCTGAACGGGGGCTCGTCGGTGCTCGTCTTGGTCTTGCGTGATCGGCACTTGGTGACCCCACCAAAATCGCTCCACTCAATATCGAACTTGCCGCTACTCATCCGGGTCACTCGATACAGACTCTTTGGGATTGCGTATCTGCCCTCTACCAACGTGGTGCCGCTGTAGAGACTCAACAGTGTATCTATGACATCGGGTCCGGTTTGCTCGGTGATGTAGGTTGTGGTGCCTGGATAGAGGGAGTGGAAGAGCGCATCTTTGACACATAGGCGCACTGTCTTCCCGCCACCTCGACCCATGAGTAGGTTGTTCCGGTACCGGAAGCTATGGAGGTATAGATTCCCGGCCATATTGCCCGGGTCTTCGAGTAGACCGAAAATGAGGGGGTCTGATACTTCAATTGTCATCCGCTATATCTTCCGGCCCTAATACTATCTTGCCGGACTCCACGCGGTTATCATACTCATCACCGAGGAAACAGAAATAGCAAACGCGTTCACCCCTATAGTTGTGTGATTTGCTTGAGTGGGACCACATGTGGCACCAATCACACCGACGGGTTTGCTTTTGAGACATAAATACCCCTCCCTCTCCCATCGACCAAATCGGCGAGTTCGGCATCGAGAGCACGGGCGAGTATGATTAGATCACTTTGATTTAATGGTGACCCATCCTCATGTCTCGGATTGGCAACATCGGAACCTTCTTCGGTGTACCAAATGACGACCATTTCTTCGCCCTCATGCCTGACTATCATCCTTGTTGGGTCTTTCATCCCTTACCCCTTTCAGATATGAAATCTCTTTTTGAATACTACTCCCACCGCCACCCCGAATAATATACCCAATCAGTATAGGTGCCGTTGTGAATCCGCCTTTTGTAAACATCTCCCCGAACCATGAGAGTAGAGAAACATTCTGGTGCTACACAAAAATAACCTATGGTTGAACAAAAATCACAATCAAGGCCACCATAATTTTGAAACCCAACACAGACGGGACACAGCATTATTGTACTATCCATCCCCGCTCCCCGTCTGAATGTCGTCCAACCGGACGTTGTTGATTAGTAGACTCAGATTGCCGACTCGGGCACCACCATCACTCGTGAGCTTGTCAAGCGACTCTTGAGCCTTCTCGTAACACATCTGAGCAGCAGCTGTACCCTTGCCATCCCTGTCAGACACAAGCCCGTGTAGCCACTCTAGTGACGTGTCCCGGATGGACTCTAAGATCAAAAGACGTTCGTCGTCTGTGTACGCAATGCGGCTCTTGAGCTGTTGGATGAACTCAGGCTCTCTGCGTGTAGACGCGTCCTTCTTCATAACAACCCTCTCTCCCCTATCCCTACTACACTCCCCCTATCCCCGGATTGGGATTCTTCCTAACCCCTAGCTGCTTCCGGGATCCGGGAGATACTGATTCACCCCCTACGCCTATCACATAACAGGGAGGGGGAGCTTACTTGTTCTGACTTGGTGTTACTCATCCACGATCAGTGTCATCGACTTGTGAGGCTAGCCATGCGAGATATTGTTTCCACCTCGCCGATCCGTCATTCTCGATATAGATTGGTTCGCCATCCTGGCAAGGCGCGGCGAGACTTTCCATCATGGCTTCCATGTCATCCCGTGAGAGCTGCCCTTTATCGCTCATCTCATCCCCTATACGTATTAGATAACGAACGTCGTGTAGCCAAATGTAGGTTATAGCATCCCGATCATGGGCACAGTTTTGATTCACTGTCAACAACTTTATTGCTCCTTTGTTGTTTTGGCGAATGCGTCCCGCTGCGCCATCAGGCACTCTAGCAGTTTCGGCGACTCTAGAAGTACCGTCATCCA
>JAAEPW010000671.1 GCA_024232355.1 Chloroflexota bacterium
AACCGGGGGTCTCTGTTTCATGGCTTCACTCCCCACTGACGCTGGAAGCGCTTGGCTGTGTCGATCAGGCTATCCGTGTAGCGGTACCAGCAATCGATAATGTGCTGCGCCTCGCTGTAATGAAGCTGGGTTGGGGTCATGCTACCTTCCCCATGCTGTAGGCCGCGATGCCATCCTTGATATCATCGGTCAGCAATACCGCCGTTGCCTGAATGTCATCCAAATCAGGTATCTCGGCGTCGGTGTCTTGTTCTATGTCGATGAAGAGGCACCGGGCTTGTTCCAGGTGAGATTCTGCCTCTTGGGATTTCTCTAACGCAATCTGCGCGTCGGTAAGACTTTGAAGGTCGTTTACAGGTGTGTTAGACATATTGGATCCAATGGCTTGGTCGCGTCACTCCATCGACGTGCGACTGAGTTAATGGATGGCCCTCTTCCTGAACTGCGCACAGGGAGGGGGCCGCTTCTTTTTCAGGCGGCGTTCTTGCCACGGGCGAATAATCGCTGGAATATTGCGCCCATGGTTTCGGAGGGGTCGTCGCTGTCAGGATTGATCGCGCCAAGTACACTCAGCATCGCCTGCAACCGTCCTGTATCTGCCGCGATTTGCGTACGTAGCAGTTCGATGTATGCCTTGAATTCAGCAAAGGTGGCATCTTCGAAACTCGTCCACATCAATTCGTTCTTTCCATCCGCACTTCGGTACGGAACACTGATAGAGGCCGGTATCTCAATATTTTGAAGAGCCATCGGCAGAACCATTTGGGTGCCGACAGACTCCGAAAAAGAGTGATTCTGGCGCAGTAT
>JAAEPW010000672.1 GCA_024232355.1 Chloroflexota bacterium
AAAAACAGCCATGTTATTTACCCGATGGGAAAGCCGAGGATACCCCATCTCCTGCGTTGTCAAGGGTTCGCGGTAAAGTACTACAGCTTCACCCTTTCCGCCTTAGATCCGGGGCATCCTCGACTTTTGCAACGTTAGGGTACACTTAGCAATAAACTGGACTTGCCATGATTGATATATGGCTTACTTAGGGCTCGCGCAGCCTTAGGTTCACCGTTTTTATGAATTATATCAAAATATCGGAGTAAGACATGATGAGATTATTTGTTCAAGGGCTATTTGTAATCATTCTGCTTGCCGGGTTAACCGCATGCGACGAAAAGATTGGGCCGGGCACCCGTCAAAAAGGTGAGGGCCCCACTGTCAGGGCACCCATCGCCAGGGCTAAGGAGACCCATCAACCTTTCTATTATGAAGCAGTGGGCACGGTCACTGCCCGTACCGCAAGTACCATTTCCAGCAAGCTCATGGGAGTAGTACGCTCTGTTAATGTGCAGGAGGGAGATACCATCAAAAAAGGAGATCTCCTGGTCACCATTGATCAGCGCCAGGTCAAAGCCCATTTGGAAAGGGCCCTGGCCAACGCCCAAATAGCTGCCAAAGAGTATGATCGTTACAAGCGATTGCTGAAAGATAAATCCGCATCCCAACATGAGTTTGACAGGGCAGAGGCGCGCCATCGTGAGGCCCAGGCGGCCGTGGCTGCAACCCAGGTCAGCCAAAAGGATGCCAAAGTGCGGGCGCCCTATGACGGCCGTGTGGTGGCCAAGATGATTAATCCCGGAGACTTGGCCTCTCCTGGAACGCCTTTTCTGATCATTGAACAACAGGGCCTGTTTTGTACCGACTTTGTGCTTCCAGAGCGATATATCCAGGCGGTTAAATTGGGGCTGAAAGTTAAAGTGCTTGTACCGGCATTAAATCACAGGGAGATCACCGGCGAAATAGGACGCATTGTGCCTTTAGCCGATGCCCGTAGTCGTTCTTTTCAAGTGAAAGTCCGCATGCCGCCGGGATTTGATCTCAAATCCGGCATGTTTGCACGAGTTGCCGTACCACTGGGCGGTTCCGGCATGCTATTGATCCCCCAAACCGCAATTGTTGTGCAGGGGCAGTTGACCGGTTTATTTATAGTGGATGACAGTCAAATCGCTCATTTTCGCTTGGTACGAACCGGTAAAACCTTTGGCGATCAGGTAGAAGTTGTCTCCGGTTTGCAGATTGATCAGCAATATGTGTCTAATGTGCCTATGGAACTGAAAGATGGAGCTAAAGTGAGCAACCCATAGGGCAGTAAACAGTTCGGGATCATCTCCCGATTAGATGGAGTAAATGATGAAAGATACAAGCGGTATGGCCGGAAAGATTGCCGAATTTTTTATCGATTCAAAGCTGACCCCTCTTATAATCATTGCCTCAATCCTTTTAGGTATTGCTGCCGTTGTTGCCCTGCCGAGGGAAGAGGAACCCCAGATCATTGTTCCTATGATCGATATATTTGTTCAGATGCCCGGCGCGGGTGCCAAGGAAGTGGAACAGCGTATTACCAGCCCCTTGGAAAAGCTCCTTTGGGAAATTCCCGGAGTTGAGTATGTCTACACAACCTCCAGTCCGGGGATGAGCATGGCCGTAGTTCGTTTTTACGTAGGTCAGGATGAAGAAGAGTCCATCGTGCGTGTGCAATCCAAATTGACCGCCAACTACGATCGTATCCCCTATGCCGTAGCACCCCCTTTGATCAAGCCCCGTTATATCGACGATGTTCCAATTCTCGCACTTACTTTTTGGGCTGAGGAGATGGGCCACTACATGTTGCGGCGGGTGGCAACGGAAGTGGAAAATGTAATCAAGCGCGAACCCAATGTCTCCATTACGTCAATTATCGGCGGCGCCCAACGACAAGTTCAGGTGCTTTTTGATCCGGTTCGATTGGCGGCTGTTGGCATCGATCTGGAGCGTGCCGCCATGATGGTCCAGGCCGCCAACCAGGAGGCCGACGCCGGCGCATATCCCTCCATAAAAGGACGTGTCACGGTCCATGTGGGCGGATTTTTGAAAACCATAGAAGATGTGGAGCGTGTGGTGCTGGGTATTCATAGTGGCAGACCGGTCTACGTGCAGGATGTGGCCACCGTGGTGGATGGTCCGGCAGAACCGGATCAGTATGTTTTTTTCGGTACCGGTCCTGCTGCACAGGAGAAATCCATTGAAAAGCAGGGCCGTTTTCCGGCCATCACGATTACGGTGGCCAAGCGAAAGGGCACCAATGCCATCAAAGTGGCTGAAAAGGCGCTGCAACGGGTAGAGGATTTGCACGGTACAATCATCCCCGACAACATTCATATGACCGTTACACGGCATTATGGTGAGACTGCCAAAGAGAAATCGAACGAACTGCTCTATCATATGGCCATCGCTATTATTTCGGTCACTCTGCTCATCTGGTTCACCTTAGGCCGCCGTGAGTCGGCCGTGGTGGCGTTGGCCATTCCCGTAACTCTGGCCCTGACCATGGCCACTTTTTATTTCTATGGTTATACCCTCAACCGTATAACCCTTTTTGCATTGATTTTTTCCATCGGTATCCTGGTGGACGATGCCATCGTGGTAGTAGAGAACGTGGTGCGCCATTTTCACCTGCCTGATAACAAAGGGCGCAGCCGATTTAAGGTGGCCATCGAGGCTGTGGATGAAGTGGGCAATCCCACCATATTGGCTACACTGGCGGTGATTGCGGCCATTTTGCCCATGGCCTTTGTGGGGGGGCTTATGGGGCCTTACATGCGTCCCATTCCGGTGGGAGCTTCGGCGGCTATGGTGTTTTCCTTGCTGGTGGCCTTCATCGTTACACCCTGGGCCGCGGTGAGGATGCTTAAATCGAATGGCGATGGGCACGGTCATGATGAAACCCAAGAGGATTGGAGCACTCGTTTCTATCGAAAAGTGATGGCTCCCTTGATCCACAAGGGTCTGTGGCGCCGGCTGTTTTTGGCCGGTATTGTCGGTCTTCTGCTAATGGCCTGTACCATGGTGGCTATGGGGCTTGTACGGGTTAAAATGCTGCCATTTGACAACAAAAGTGAATTTCAGCTTATTATCGACATGCCGGAAGGAGCTACCCTGGAGGCAACTACGGCTGCTGCCCAGGAGATGGGTGACTACCTATCCACGGTTAACGAAGTCACCGACTATCAAATCCATGCGGGCACCAGCGGCCCTTTTAACTTCAACGGCCTGGTGCGTCATTACTACTTGAGACAAGAGGTTTACCAAGCCGACATACAGGTCAATCTGGTGGAAAAAGGTCTCCGCAAACAGCAAAGCCATGACATTGCCAAGCGGGTGCGGCCGGAGCTGCTCAAGATCGCCCGGCGACACAAGGCGCGCATCAAGGTAGCCGAGGTGCCTCCCGGTCCACCGGTACTCTCCACCCTGGTGGCGGAGATCTATGGGCCAAATTACGAGCGCCAGAGGGAGATTGCCGCTCAGATCATGCAGATCTTTGAGGATACACCCGGCGTAGTGGATGTGGACTGGTTCATGGAAGAAAAACATCCCCGGTACCACTTGACAGTGGACAGGGAAAAAGCCGCCCTGCATGGCATCACACCACACCAGAGCAGCAGCACACTTAAGCTGGCCATGAGTGGCAGACAAGTGGGACTGCTGCATCAACCCCTGGAAAAAGAAGATGTGCGTGTTATTCTCAAGCTGCCATTGGCCGATCGTGCCGATGTGAAACGCCTGGAAAGCATCAAGATGCAGGCGGTTGACGGAAATCTGATTCCCCTCTCTTCTTTGGTGCGGGCGCAATTGACTGCCCCGGACAAGAGCATCTACCATAAAAATCTGATGCCGGTGGTCTATGTGATAGGTGATGTGGCCGGCGTCAAAGAGAGCCCGGTATATGCTATTCTGGAGATGCGTAAAAAGATCGATTCCATCCAATTGCCGGAGGGGTACGGGATTAAACAGCACACTGCCAGCCTGCCAAGCAGTGACCGCAAATATGCAATGAAATGGGACGGTGAGTGGCATATCACCTACGAAGTGTTCCGCGACATGGGTATTGCCTTTGCCGTGGTGCTGGTTTTGATCTTTGTCCTGGTTGTTGGCTGGTTCCAGTCTTTTTCTACGCCCATGGTGATCATGGTGGCCATTCCCTTTTCACTCATCGGCATACTTCCGGCCCATTGGGCCATGGGAGCCTTTTTCACTGCCACCTCCATGATCGGATTTATCGCCGGCGCCGGCATTGTGGTGCGCAACTCCATTATTCTGGTGGATTTTATTGAACTGCGAGTTAAAGAGGGTGCGCCTCTGGATGAGGCCGTAGTGGATGCCGGCGCGGTACGCTTCAGGCCCATGATGCTCACTGCCGCCGCCGTGGTGGTGGGAGCTTCGGTGATTCTTTTTGATCCCATTTTTCAGGGTCTGGCCATCTCCCTGATGGCCGGTGAAATCGCCTCGTTGCTCTTCTCCCGAATGACAGTGCCCATATTATATTATATGCGCGAGCAAAAGATCGTGGCACGGCCGTAGTAAATATCCGGGTCCAGAGGGCCCGGCTTTGGGTTGCCCCTGGAAGGGGCTTTTAGCACCGGAGGTCTTCGGACAACAGTAGTCAGGAGTCAGAAGTCAGGAGCCAGAATACAACGGTGTCGCTTCGCTCCATTAGTTCTTATATTTATCTGAGCCTTTGGCGAATCCTTCTTCTGAATTCTGACTCCTGACTCCTGAATTCTTGTTAGCACTCTTCAAGGCATAGCCAAATATCTCTGACCTGGCCCAAAGGACCAGGTTTTCAACAACCAAATAACCTTGGGGCTTGGGTCGGGGCTTGGGGCGGACCGCGCTAACTATTTAGAACCATTAAACAATAGCCTTTAAAACCCCCTCATATATGCCCTATATTGATCTTTTTAGGGGCAAAAATGTACCTTTAAGAGTGAAACACGAGGTTTTTTGGGGCCCATATGCTGTAAATACAAACGCATAGTTTGGTCTGTCCCCATTTCACATTTCCTCCTTCCATTCATTAAATTGTGATAATGCCTTTTGGATATTCAGAATAAATTTTTCAGTTGGAGGAACAAAAATGAAAGTACTTGCTTTTAACGGCAGCCCGCGTAAAGATGGAAACACTGCTATGCGCGAACCCTTACAAGGAGACCTCCATGAAATCTGATAAGCCCATTACACGTAGAGAGTCAATTCAAAGGCTTGTGCGCTGGTCCGGAGGCCTTGCCCTTGCCGGGGCGGCCCGATGGCCCGTATTCACGGCGTCCCATGCATGGGCGAAGCCGGCAAACAAAGGCTTTATTGTCGAGGGCTTTGGCCGGACAGACGGATTTTCCGTGAAAGGACTGACAAAAAAGGTGTTTGAAGCGGCCGGGGGCATGAAACGGTTTGTCTCCCGGGGAGATGTGGTGGCGGTCAAGCCGAACATATCCTGGGCCAGGCATCCACGCTTTGCCGCCACGACAAATCCCGATGTCCTGTCAGCCGTCATCGAGCTGTGTCAGGAAGCCGGCGCCAAACAGGTCCGAATCGTTGATCATACCATCCACGATGCCAGGCAATGCTTTGCTGTTACAGGGGCTGGAAAGGTGGCCAAGGAAACAGGGGCCGATCTGGTTTACCCAAGATCATCTTTAATGAAAAAAATGAAATTAAGGGGCAACCGGCTGGATGTGTGGCCCGTGTTCACTCCCCTGGTGGAGGCGGATAAGGTGATCAACCTCCCGATAGCCAAGCACCACTCCCTAAGCACCCTTACCCTGGGAATGAAAAACTGGATTGGGGGCGTGGGTGGGAGCCGGTGGTCGCTGCATCAGGATATACATAAGAGCATTGTGGATCTGGCACGGTTCTTTAAACCTGAAATTACCCTGATCGATGCCATCCGTATTATGACCCGAAACGGGCCTTCCGGCGGCAGCACGGATTATGTTATGTTTAAAAACACCCTGATTCTAAGCAATGACCCGGTGGCCGCGGATGCCAAAGCAAGCATGCTTTTCGGAAAAAAACCGGAAAAGATCGGTTTTATTCACCTGGCCCAAAAGAGCGGTCTCGGTACCTATGATTTTACAAAGCTTGAAAATAAAAAGGTGATAGTGTGAAAATCAGGCATCTTGTTTGGCTCAGAAGAATAATACAAATATTTTTCCTCTGTCTGTTCCTTTTTCTCCTGTTTGAGAGCAGGCTTTCACAGGATATTTATGTGGATTATTCCATCGCTTTTTCAAGTGAAAGCGACCTAAGACTGGACCAGCCGATCACCTTCTTCTTTAAGCTCGATCCCTTCATCGGATTGACCTCCCTTTTGTCGGGGCGCCTTCTTATTCAGGGCTTTGTCTGGGGCCTTGGCGTGCTTTTGGTCACCCTCTTTCTGGGCCGTGTTTTCTGCGGTTTCATCTGTCCTTTCGGGACCATTCATCACGCTGTGGGCGCTGTTCGTCCCGCCCTTAAGGGGAAGCAAATGGTACAGGCCAATCAGAAGACCCCTGCACAGAGGATCAAGTATTTCCTCTTCCTGTTCCTGTTGAT
>JAAEPW010000673.1 GCA_024232355.1 Chloroflexota bacterium
TCTTTGGATCAGGCCCCCCGGCGCCAGAGACAGCGGCGCGTATGGGAGACCTCATTCTCGTATCGCGCCAGGATCACATCCTCTACGACGGAAACGTAAAACCCTACCTACTCGGACACCACGGTGGCTTGAGCCCCGAAGAAATGCTTGTGCCCTACCTCATAACACGTCTGGACGGATGAGCAAGACCAACCAACCCACAAACATCTCATCTGTATCAAAGGCAGAGAAACATCTCATAAAAGACGAGATCATCTCTACCAAAAGGACACAAAGAGTGGTATAATGTTGCTGGCCCTTGCTGTCAACTATGTAATTAAACAGGTCAATTATGCCGATGGAACCCACTCTTGACATACACCAACCCATCCCAAACGCGGCGAGCCGTGTTGCACGGGCCCAGTTCCTGCGTTTGGGGAGTTGGTTTACGCTGGCTCTATGGCTGGCAGCGGCGATACTGCCCCTGCTCGCAGGCCGGCCAGGCGTCTGGCTGGCGTTGCGACCAGCAGACCTCTTGAGTTGGCAGACAGCACAAGGCGCATTATGTGGACTGGTCGCCGGTATGGTCGTGGCGGCGCTCGTGATCTACTGGCGCCCGCTGCACGTCATAGTCGAACGGCTGGCCGACTTGATCGCCTGGGAGACGTTGCAAAGATCAGATTACGTCGTTATCGCCTTGATGGCGGCAGTGGGTGAAGAACCGCTGTTTCGAGGCGTGCTACAGCCCTGGATCGGCCTAACGCCTACGGCGGTGCTTTTTGGCCTATTGCACGCCACTTCTATTGCTCACGTGATTCTTGCCGGCTTGTTGGGCTTGCTGCTGGGTTGGTTGTACCAATGGAGCGGGAGCTTGTGGCCGCCCATCGCAGCGCATCTGGTCATTGACCTGATCACCGGCTTGTTTCTGGCGCGCAAGCTGCGACGGCGGATAGCGTCGCTGGCTCGAGGAGATTGAAATGCCCCTTGCCCCAGGGGATATCATCCACAATCGCTATCACATTGAATATCCACTGCCCGCCCAAGGCGGGATGAGTGCGGTGTATCGCGCCGTAGACACGCGCCTGCACGTGCCTTGTGCGGTCAAAGAGATGGCGCCCTATCTCCACATAGACAAAAGGGCGCTGGCCCAACTGCGCGAGCAGTTCTTTCAAGAGGCCAAGGTGTTGGCCGAGTTGCACCACCCCAACATGCCCCGCGTCATAGATCATTTCGAGTATGAGGGCAACGTCTACCTGGTGATGGACTTTGTGGAGGGGGAGCGCCTGGATGAAATGATCGCCAAAGATAAAACCCTGGCCTTGGACACCATCTTGCTCTGGGCGCAAGAGTTGATAGACGCGTTGAACTATTGCCATACACAAAGGGTGATCCACCGCGACGTCAAACCGCAAAACGTCATCATCACCCCCCAAGGCAAGGCCATGTTGGTAGACTTTGGCCTGGTAAAAGTGTTGGACCTGGATGACCGGCGTACCCGAACCGTGATGCGTGGCCTGGGCACCCCCGAGTATGCCCCTCCGGAGCAGTATGACGCCGAACCCGGCTCTACCGACGCGCGCACCGACGTTTATTCCCTGGGCGCGACCTTGTATCATGCTTTGACCGGCATGCCTCCGCCCACGGCTACCCAGCGCGTCGTCAACCCTTTACTACTCAAACCGGTACGCCATCACCAAAAGGACGTCAGCCCGCACGTGGAAGATGTGATTTCCAAGGCCATGTCCTTGCAACCGAATCAACGTTATCAGACGATGGCCGAAATGGCCGTAGCATTATTCGAGCA
>JAAEPW010000674.1 GCA_024232355.1 Chloroflexota bacterium
GAGACTGAAGCTCACCTAGCGACGTTTCTCTTTTTTGTCTTTGGATTGACGTAATCTGCGTTCGCTTTAACATTGTTATTTCCTACTCGCCCTGTAGATAGTAGACACTGGGTTCGGTGCCTAGTTCCTCGAATAGTTGAAAGGCGCGCTTGCTGCGAGACAGCCGTGAGACGTTGCTCTCTGGTTCTTCCAGATTGCCAAAGTAGCGGGCTGAGGCAGGACAGGCTTGATTGCAGGCTGTTAGGAGCACAGTCTCTGCGTCGCTCAGTTCTCGCCCTTTTTCCTCCGCATGCGCCTGTGCCGCCCGCAGGCGATGGACGCAAAAAGTGCATTTCTCCACCACACCCTTGGAACGCACCCGCACATCGGGGTTGAGCGCCTGGTCCAACGGTGGTGGGAACTGGGGGGGAGACCAGTTAAAATAACGTACGGCATAAGGGCAAGCCGTGGTGCACAAGCGACAGCCGATACAACGGTCGTGGTTCATCAGTACCAATCCGTCTTCCGCCTGGTAGGTTGCTGCCACTGGACAAACCTTGACGCAGGGCGGGTTTTCGCAGTGCATACAGGGACGGGGGACGAACTGGGTTGTCAGGAAGGGATAATGCCCATGCACTTCCCGCTCCAATACTTCGTTATAGAAGATTGGGCGGCCCATCTCTGCCTGCTCCGGTCCGGCACAGGGCACATTGTTCTCTGCCCGGCACGCCGCCGTACAGGACTGGCAACCGGTACACTTGTCCAAATCAATGACCATTCCCCAATGGGGCATTACGACCTCCAATGAATGAATCAATTCACAACGAGATAATGAACAATGAATCAATGAACCGAGTATTGTTCATTGATTCATTGTTCCTTGTTTACTCTTTATATACCTTGACGCGCGTGCCACACCAAGCGGTCGTATCGGCCAGGGGGGCGGTTTGGGGAACGACGAGTTCGCTCACATTTCCCCCGCCCACCTGACTGGCCCAACGACCGCCAGCCGTGTGTCCCCCGCCCAGGGGGATGTTGACCGCATCAGGCATTGCTCCCTCGTAAATGCGGGCCTTGAGACGGATACGCCCCTGGGGCGACTCGACCCATACTTGATCCTCATCGGCAATGTCCAGCCGGTGGGCTGTCTCTGGATGGATCTCTACCCAATTGTGCCACATCTCTTTAAGATGCAGGCCGTACATCTCCCACAGAATTGGTGCATTGGGAGCCCGGCAACCGGCATCGGCAATCACCTGATAGGGAATCAGATGAAGGGGATATTCGACCTCGTCGCCCGCGTAATGCGGCAATTCCAGAACTCCCGCGCCCACGCCGTGCCCCTCCAACATCTTTATCAGCTGCCCCAACTGGAACTGGAATCGGCCCGAGGGTGTTGTCAACACTTGTTCCCATTGACCAAAGACGTACGGATCGCCAATCCATACGCCCCGCTCCACGAGTTCGCTCCAGAATGCGTCGAACGATTCAGCCTGGATAGAGCCGCCAGCATCAAATAGCCCCTGCGCTCGCGAGTAGAGTAGCTCCTCAAAATCTGTCCAAGGGAGATGATCGGCCACGGGGCCGCCGATAGCACGAGCCAACTCTAAAAGCACGTCACCGGTATGACGGGTATCGTAGAGTGGCTCGACTGCAGGTCGACCTACTCCCACGGTTGGCAGACCCAACCCGCCAGGCGGCGTCCCATCTACCCATCGCTCCAAGAAGGTGTGGTTGGGCAACACCAGGTCGGCGTAGCGTGTGCTCTCGTCCATAAAGGAAGAGAAACTGACGATAAACGGAATGCGCTGAAAGGCTTGTTGCCAAAGGTGCGGATCGACTCCCTCAAAGAGTGGGTTGACCTCGTGAAAGAAAAGAGCCTCGGGAGCGTACGGATCTCCATCCAGGATGTGTTTTGGCAGCGTGTGGACAGCCCCACCGATCCGGGGCCGGTCGGGCGTATCGGGTATTGTGGAACTCCACGGGGTAAAGGGAGGCTGGCGAGGCCGCAAAACACCTCCCGGCACATCCAGATTTCCTGCCAACGCATTGAGCGTGTGGATGGCCACGTGGTTAAACAGGGCGTTGGTTCCCTCCGGCAGTCCTCGCCCTGCCACGGCCACGGATGGCTGGCTCCCGGCGAACTCGCGCGCCAGCCGCCGGATCGTATCGGTAGGTACGCCGGTCAGACCGGCCACTGCACGCGGCGAGTACTGTTCCAGCACCAATGCGGTCAGGTCATCCAAGCCCTCTGTGTGATCGGTGACAAACGCGTGATCGTAAAGCTGCTCACGGATGATGACGTGGGCCATCCCCAGGGCCAGCGCCCCGTGGCGGCCGGGAAGAAGCGGTATCCATTCGTCGGCTTTGGCGGCAGAGACGGAAAAGCGCGAGCCGATCTGGACGATGCGCGCCCGCCGGTCAGGCCGACCGCGCCGCATGTAGGAATATCCCCGCAACATGTGCACCTGAGGCTGCCAATCCTCCAGGAAAGAGCCTCCAAAGAACAGTGCATAGGCGGTCTTTTCCCAGTCGTGGGCAGCCAGATCGAACCAGCCTTGCGTGAGAAGATGAGCCATCCGCTCGGCGTTCAGTCCATCGGCGGAGATGGCATTGGGCGTGCCATAAGCCCGACAGAATAGATCGATCAACTCGCGCGTGTGGCCGGGGGGTGCATTATGCAAAAAGACAAGTGTGTGGGCTTGGCCGCGTCCGTACATCCCGCTTAGGCGTTCGGTGACCTGGGCAATAGCGTCTTCCCAGGAGATAGGTTGCCATTGGCTCTCCCCACGCTTGCCGGTCTGTTGTTGGGGTTGCTGTATCCGATCAGGATCGTATAACACCTGGCGGGCTGCCTGGGCACGAGGACAGACCTTGCCCTGATTGAGCGGATGGCGTGGGTTGCCCTCGATTTTGACCGCCCGGCCATCGACGACCCGGACCATCACGCCACAGCCAGACGGGCAGATGCGGCAGACGGTTGGTACCATGTCGCCTTGAGCGAGGGCATGGTGCATTTGAGCATCGGGAGGCGGTTGTCCGCCGCAGCTTGAGAGACCGACTGCGGCAGCGCTTATCCCCGCTAATTTGATAAAGTCACGACGGCTGATTTTGGTCATATAGGTGGCCTCTGTTCTCACTCATTTAACTGGATCAAGCCCTTGCGCAACGCATATTTCACCAGATCAGTGCGGCTGCGCAAATTCAATCGTTTCATAATGTTCTCTCGGTGTCGCTCCACCGTTCGGGCACTGATGCCCAACTGGGAGCCAATGTCCCAGCTAGAGAATCCTTCTGCAATGAGGGTGAGCACCTCCCGCTGGCGAACGGTCAATCCGTCATATTTTTCTCGTTCTGCGGAACGCTTTCTTTTCGACTGAATCGGCCCTTCACGCCGTGCATATTTCGCCAAACCTTTGTAGCTGTGCAAGTTTAACCGCCTCATAATATTCTCACGATGTCGCTTGATCGTCCTGACGCCCACGTTCAATTGGGAAGCGATCTTTTGATTGGACAGTCCTTCTGCAATAAGAACAAGCACCTCTTGCTGGCGAGTGGTTAATTTATCGTAATTTGTGTTTTTCGCGTTGGTACGTGTCCGGCGCAGATAACTTTGGATCAGTAAACCATCCACTATGGGATGCAAACAAACGTCTCCTGTTGCCGCAGTGCGTATCGCTGCCACCAGGTCGTCGGGCGATGCCCGCTTGGGGACGTAGCCACAGGTTCCGGCGTTCAGCATCTCGAAAAAATGCGCCTCGTCTTCGTGAGTCGTCAAAGCCAGGACGTTCACCTCTGGAGCCAGTGCCTTGATTCGTCGTGTGGTCTCGGCTCCATCCATATCGGGTAAGGTGACCTCTGTCAGCACCACGTCAGGCTGGAGTCGAGTGGCCAAAGTTACTGCCTCCTCTCCTCCCGCTGTCTCGGCCAACACTTCCAACTTTGGGTGTTTGTCCAGCAGCGAGCAAAGCCCCGCGCGGACGATATCCTGAGCATCTACCACTAACAATTGAATTGGTGCTACGGTCATATTAACCTCCATCGTGTGACCTGGTGGTGTGACAACTTGTACAAGAGCGATTCGTAAGGCCAGGCGTGGGAGGGTGGATAGACGAACGCGCCAGCTCGGTCAAATTATTTGCCATAGCAAGGGGGGGCGGAGATGGCAAACCATATCGATGGCACAAGTCACATTCGTTTGTTTCCCAGCGATAGGGAGTGCCCCACTGAACATAGTTTTGCTCTAGGTGACAGCCCACGTTGGTGCAGGCTTTTTCAATGGGATCATAGGCAGCTCCATCCAGTTCGTGAACCGTGAGGCCAGACCATCCATCATACACAGCATCATTGATTGTATCAAAGGCAACGTCATATTCTCCGTTCGCATGCACGACGCGGCTGGCAAGCGGGACTGGATCATAGAAACTTGCATCGCCAACGCGCGTCCACGTGTTGGCCTCTGTGACTTCACCATAGTGACAGGTACGGCACGACAACGGATCAAAGCCCATGTTCCAGGCGTGTAAATTGCCAAAGCCATCGGCGCCAATCCATTGGTGACTGTTTCCCACACCGGCTTCGACCGAGGGATAGCTCGTCGTCAGAGGGAACTCGTGGCAGGCGGTGCAGGTCGTGATTTGTCCGCCGTTCCAGGCCGGCGTTCCCAAAAAGACACGCGTTTCGGTGATCGTGTACGGATCATAGGTCAAGTTCATGTGTTCATCAAAAATGTAATTGCCACCACCGTCGTCTAGCGGTAATCCAACCGGTCCAGAGGCAACCTGGAGAGCGCTGTGGCAATACACGCCGCTACAACTGCCCCCGGCAAAAGACGCGGTTGCCGCGTTCATAGCCTTGATCGAACCCGGCAGAGCACTGCCCGAGGCCAAGTCCACTTCCACGATGCCATTTTGATGCTGGCTGAAATCAGTGGGATGGCATTCGCCGCAGCCATACGCGTAATCAGTATCGGTGGCCAAACTCCCGATCAAGTCGTAACCCACCGCGCCCGCTCCCGTGTGCGCGATGTGAGCGCCAGTCGGTGGAGGCGCCCCGTGACAGGAATCGCACGCGCCCCCACTGATTGTTCCATCATCTGCCAGGTGGCAGTCGGCGCACACGCCCCGGTTGTCCAGGCGCAAGAGCGAGCTGCGGGCATCTCCGTTTGGCGCATTGGCGGTGTCGGGCCACAATACGCTGCCGGAATATAGTCCCATCGTCGCGGTGGAGCCGTGCGCCACATGACAGCGCACACAACTCACATTCGTGGTGCTGTGCCGGTAGGTAAAAATTGCGTCTCCCGAGTCTGTGTGGCCGCTACCGCTCCCTGCCAGGTAGCGGGTATGGCACTGGCTGCACCAGGATGCCAGCGACGAGCCAATCGTGCCATAGTTCTCGCTCATATAATCGTTGGCCGAGTCCACTACCGTATAGGTTTTGGTCACTTGATCCGAGACGACGATGGGGGCACCGGCTCCCGAGTCCGTCGGGATCGGCCGCAGGATGCGATAGGTGTCGCTGCCGTGCGGATCGTGGCACGAGACACACGACAGGCTAAAGTCGGCTCGCCCTGCGTATAGAGTACTGGTGAGAGCGCCACTGCCCCAGGCCGTACCCTGGCTGCCGTCGTCTAGGTGATTCGACGTGGTCGATATGATGGTGGCTGCGGTCAACGTAATCGCGTCCGTGTCCATCAAGGCGGACTGAAACCCCCCGCCCTTTAATCCCTGGTTGGCGATGCCCTCAGGGGGCGTCTCGGCATCAATGTCACGATCCAGGTAGACACCGCTCATCACGTTGGTATCTGCCCCTGTTCCGGTGTTTCCGTGGCACGTGTAGCACAGATCGGGCGTCGTGTCTAGCAACAATCTGGCCGCCGGGGCTGTGTGCGCCCGGTGGCATCCTGCGCAAGCGTCGGTGGTGGCGGTGTAACCGCCATGAGGGCCGTTATCGGCCAGGACTGTGCCTACTATAATGAACGTCAGGGAAATGGCGACCACCAAGGTGATTGGCAAGGATGTGTGCAATAATCGTCGGTTTTTCATAATACATTTCCTCCCATTTTCCGCTACATCACTGGACCTATACATTTTTGTCCGTGATGGCTAGAAAGTCAGTGGGATCACTTTCAGATTTTATCTACCCTGGCGGGTCTAACTCGAGCCTCATCAGAATAATCATGAGAACAAACAAAAAAATGGCAATTGGAAATAAAAATAATCCTGTTTCAAGACAAACGCCGTCAACGTTGACGGCGTTGTCAGTTGGCACCCAACCATCCAACAGCTTGTGAGTGCCATTAAAGCGAACCTCTTACCTATAGCCACTCGCTTTACCCTGCTCGTGCAGGTCAAATTCGTAACCCAATCACTGATTCAGGGCGGCTAGAGCACAGACTGTGCTCTTTTGCGCAACAAGTCAACCTAAAGTGAAAGAATCCGATCTCGGAATGCCTTGATCGTGACGTTGGTGTTGGCCTCGAGGGCCTTTGCCGCGATCTTGCCGATGCCGGGTATGCGAAGATCAAGCTCAAAGTCTGTGGTATTTTTGACTATGGTCTTGTCGCCTACGGATGAGAATTCCCATTTAACATCCATCTGTTTGAATGGTCCTTCAACTAGGTTAATCACGATGGACTCGTTTAGCTCCATAACCGCCTGGGACTTCCAGGAAACATCGGTCGGGCCAAGGCCTACAGTCATCTCAACGATATCACCATCCAGCGTGACTTGTTTGACTCCAGGCAAAAACTCGGAGTATTTATCGACGTCGGCAACGACTTGATAGACCTTTTCTATCGGAGCCGCAATCTCTCCCTCTTTCTCAATGTGTTGAGCCATATGTTTTCCTCCTCATTATTCAATTAGATAAACCGCCGTTGCTGGTGGGAGGCACATTGCCAATGTACCCCCCACCTAGTGCAACGAAGGTTGCTACAGCGTGAGTCTATTTACCATGGCAAAGCTGACACGTACCGCGATTGTCCACGCGAAGCAGGGAACTACGTTCGTCCCCACCAGACACGGTGCCATCAGGCCACTCTACTGTACCCGCCATCCCATCCGCACTTGCAGAGGTACCATGCGCTACGTGGCACGTCATACATTCCACGTAATGGTTCCACATAGGACCAGTGGTCGTGATGAGAAAGGGCGGGGCTGGGAGAGACCAGTCGTGACATTGCAAACAAGCCGCCCCTCCTGCGGGAGCTCCCTCAGACATATGGCGATAGCCAAAGATGGGGTCTCCCGAGTCGGTGTTCCCGCTACCAGTATCTGCTAGATAGCGGGTGTGGCATTGTGTACACCAAGCGGACATCTCACTCTCTTGGAGATCCATAGGCGTCCAGGTACCACCGGCGCCAACGTAGCCTTCTCCAAAGTATTGATTGTCGGATTTGCTTGCGGTGTCGGACAGCGTGTAAACCTTGTTTGCCTCGTCGGTGACGTCGATGCCGACAGGCGCTCCAGAGTCCAGCGGCATGCTCCGCAGTATGCGATAGGTGGGACCACCGGCTGTGCCAGCCCCACCGTGCGGGTCGTGGCACGAGGCACACGACAAGCTAAAGGCGGCTGGTCCAGCGCCAGAGCCGATGGCGCCATTACCCCAGGCCGTGCCAGTGCTGCCATCTGCCAGGTGGTTCGATGAGGTAGCTGTGCTGGCAGCGGCGCCGTTCCAGTCCGTGTCCATCAAGGCGTTGGTAAAACCGCCGGCCTTTAGACCACGATTGACTATGCCCTCAGCGGGAGCTTCAGCTTCTACATCCCGATCAAGGTAGACCCCGTCCTCAACGTTGGTATCCGCGCCTGTTCCTGCGGTCCCGTGGCACGACATGCACAGAGTGTACGTGTCGGCCTCGACGAGCAAGTTGGGTCCAACAGCGGTGTGCGCTCGGTGGCAACCGGCGCACGCGTCCGTAAGGGCCGTATAGTTACCGTGTGGGCCATTGTCGGCCAATGCCAAACCGGCCGGCAGGCACAAAAGTGCCAGCAAACCGATGACAAAAGAAAGCCGAATTTTCATACTAGCCTCCAGTCCCTGCTTCGCCCCTCCCCCGTTTCTAAAAGTGGGGGAGGGAGCATAGCAGAGATTACTAAGCGAATAAAGTACTGCTCTTATTTCTGGTGGCAGACCTCACACACACCACGATTGTCCAGGCGTAACAAGTCACTGTCGCCAGTATTGGGTCCTGTTGCAAGCGCAGTCATCGCCGCCGCTGTACCGTGCGGCAGGTGGCAGGTCATGCAGACCACATTGTCACCGGCGCCACTTTCGGCCAATGGCAGGGTGTAGGTGTTCGGACCTTCGACCACACCAACAGTCTCTGGGTTGACGTTGCCGCCATAGCCATAGGCCATGTCAATCCGGTGGGTATACGAAGCGCCATCGAGTGTGCTGCCCTGACCCGCAGCCGTCTGGTGATAGTCGTCGTGGCAGGCCGCGCAGATGGTGCTTGTACCAGCACCCCACTGCTCTGTGTCATAGTCCTTATTGGGCAAGCCCTCATCCACCAGATCCGCTGTCACCGCGTTGCCATTGATCGTCTCATTCATAATGCGGTAGTTGGGGGAACCATGTGGATCGTGGCAGGAAGCACAAGTCAAGCCCGCTGCGAGGTCAGCCGTGGTGCCACGAGCAACTCCATTACCCCAGGTTGCTACCTCTGATCCATCGGAATCGTGCGAGGAGGTAGCAGCCACTCCATTATAGTTAACAAAGCCTCCACCAAGCAAGACGTTGGTCGTGGCGTTAACCGCACCCCAGTTCTCATCGCTGGCAGCATCATCACGAGTCGCCAGGTAAACGCCATCGTCTACGTTAGTGTTGGCGCCTGCGCCTGCGGCTCCGTGGCACGCCACACACAAGTCGTACGTGCTGGCCTCAATAAGCAAGTTAGGCCCACTGGCCGTGTGTGCTCGGTGACAACCGGCGCACGCGTCTGTAGTGGCGGTGTAACCACCGTGCGGACCACCGTCGGCAAGTGCTGCCCCGGCCATAGCCAGTGCCAGAGCCAAGGTAACGATTGCCACTAAAAGTAACTTTTTCATGCTAAATTCTCTCCTTATATACAGTCTTTGAAAATACAACAAGTTGATCTGTTACGTTTCGTTCATTCTGCATTACCTTTTTTACTCATCACCTCCTTCATTCAGCGGGACCTTTACGAACCCTATCCTCATAGATAATTACTGGCTGGCAACTAGTACAACCAGACCTGGACGCGGTTGTTCTCCCGGTCGGTGATGTACAACCGACCAGTGGTGGCATCAAAGGCAATATCATTGGGATAGTTGAACTGTCCGTCGCCTCCCCCCCAGTCACCAAAGGCAAACAAAAAGTTGGGCTCGGACTCGGAAACATCATAGACCTTTACATTCTGCCCTACCGCATCTATTACGTATAGACGATCTCTCGCGTCTACGATTGCGCCTCGGGGGAGGCTCAGCGCACCATCGCCGGAGCCCTGTCCAAAATGGAAGAGAAAGTTGCCCCGACTATCCCAGGCAGAGACGCGGCCATTGTTACCATCTGAAACGTAAATCTGCCCCTGTGAATCGGCCACAGCCGCGTTGGGAAAGAGAAATTGACCATTGTCCTGGCCAAAAGTACCGAATGATCTATCGGACGGATCAAAATCCTGCCAAGAGTCGGCCATAATCACACTGCCGGCGATCTCGCGGATAGTGTGGCGCTCTCCGTCAACATCGGTCAACAGCATCTTGTTCGCTTCATCTATATGAATTCCTAGCGGAGCCCAATTGACAGGGTCGGGTGCGGGGAGAAACAACTCGGATTCTCCGGCTTTCTGATAATATACGTCCGGCTCGAACGCGTTATAGGCAAACGTGTCACCAGTTTGTAGACCATTTATATGTTTGAACACGTACTCACTCAAGGTCAAGTCTGGCCCCAGAATAGTGTCCAGGTAACCCCCATCCTCATCATATACGAACACAACGTGCTGCAAGCGATCAGTGACAAAGACGCGGCCGTTACTGTCAGTCGCCACATAGACGGGCGACCGTTCACCAGGCCCGGTGCGGGGTGGCACAAATGAGTCTAACGGGTCTCCATCCCGATCAAATATTTTGACCTGACGTTCCCCACTAGTTTCAGTCACGTAAATTCGATCACCTTGCGGCGAGATGGCCACTCCGACTGGTTTGTCAATTCCGTAAATCGAGAACAAATAGTGCGGGGGAGTAACTACATCCACCGGCAGCGGCAATAGATCGGGCAGCGCCGCTGGCCGCCAGAGATATCGGACAAACAACACCCCGACACAGCATAACAGTGACATCAGTCCCAGTAACAAGATTAGCAATGAGCGACGTTTCTTTTCATCATCTTTTACCTTGACGAGGTCGAGTTCACCTTGAGCCACAATGAGACCGTGCTCGTCTTTTTCCACCTTGACGAGCCCAAGTTCGTCTTTTTCCACCTTGACGAGGGCAAGTTCGTTCTCCTTTGCCTCGATGATGTGATTTTCTTCTTCTCCCTGAGTGGGATTGGTTTCGTGTTCAGGTAATTGGGTAGACATCATTGTTATCCCTGTACATTACTATCCATAGCAGCCTGGATACGTCCAAGTGCCTGTTGAGCGGCAAAGTCATCTGGATTCAACTCGATCGCCTGTTGTATTGCCCCTAGCGCCGACTCCATCTTGTCCAGCTTTTCGTATGTCAATCCCATCCCCAAAAAGGCCGGGGCGAAATCTGGTAAAGCCTCGGTGGCATGTTCGAGGTGGGTTTTCGCCGTTCCATAATCTTGTAGACTAAACGCTTGCATTCCCCGAGCATAGGCCACAAAGTCGGACTGATCCAGAGCAGAATAACTCTCGATCATACCACTATAAGCCTCGGTAAAGTCGGGGACAAAGCGGACCGCCTTGTGATAACGCTCCAGGGCAGCCTCCGGCTGGCCGTTGGCTTGATATGCCTGACCAAGCTGGTAGATGGCATCTGCATCGGTGGAACTGATGGTCAATGCCGCTTCTAGGGCATCAATCGCCTCGGCGGGACGGTCCAATTTCACATAACTTTCGCCCAAAAAATAGTATGCGGCTTCCAGAATCGTGTCTGCACCAGCCATTGGTTGATCTTTGCGCAGTGTCGTAAATTTTTCCAATGGATCCAGAGCGTCCTCCGGCTGATCCAAGCGAATGTGAGCTATGCCAGCAACTATTAGGGCACCTTCATTCTCGGGATACGCATTCAACACCTGGTTCGTTTGATCGAGTGCCTCTTTATACATTCCTTGGTTTAAATAGTATTCGGCCAGTGATACCCGCGCGTCGGGATTCTGGGGGTCTTCCTGGATGACCTGTTCCATATGCTCAATGTCAAGTTCGAGGGGGGACTTGTCTCCTACGTGAACGTAGCGGTCCCAGTAATAGTAACCACCGAACAACACCAGACTAGTCACTAGAGCAGTCAGCACAATCCAGATGAGGCGCTGAATGCTCTGCGTGCTGAGTTGTCGGCGTTTTTGCGGATCGAGAGTAGTCATAAAATCAAAAACCTCCTGCGTATTAGGGATTGACAATGATACCGCCTGCATGGCAGCGGCTACACAAAACATCTTGATGGCAGGTGTAACAAACCTGGCTGCCTATCTTACGATATTCGTCAGGATGCGTATACAGCATGTCGGGAGGATGTGAAATACTATGACATGCATCGTTGCTGCAAAAGCCTTGGCCGTGACAAGTGTAACATTCTTGCCGTTCAGCCTCAGATGTGGAGCGGTGCTCAATGGTAAAGCGAAAGTCCGAGTGCGAAGCCGGGACAGCACCGGCGATAACTGGAGCCTCGATCAGTACGTCAGCGCCGCGTCCGATGATGGGAACCGTATGGCACAGGTTGCACTTGACACTGATGATGTCGGCTTGATTTCCTGCGGCGTCTACGGTCGAGTGCTTGCCGTCGTGACAGCGGAAACAACCAGGGAAGGGACTATGCCGTTCGTTGTCGGGATTGGCCCGCCAATCCAGTTTCATATCTGGAAAGTTGGTGTCGGAATAAATCTTTTTGAGTTCAGTGATGGCGTCGTCCAGGTCCACCTCGTGTTCAGCAGGTATCCCCGGGTTGCCCACGCTGTAATAATCCACCAACCCATCTATGGCCTCGTAGGCGTCGCTTGTATTGGTGTATGCAACCGACAACAACTCCACCGCCTTGGTCCGAATGTAAGGCAAGTCCGTCGAGATCAGGCCAGCAGATATGGCCTCGTCCACGGTTACTTCTGGTGATGGAACAAAGTGAGCGGTGCGGTTATGACAATCTATACAATCCATCATGCGTAACTCGTCGTTGGCGCGAGCATCCTCCACAAACGAGGTTCTCGCCATATTGAGCATATCACGCGCCCAATACTCTTTCAGTGAGCCATCTTCTTGCTCCGCGCCCACCCACAATATTCCCTGCCGCTGTTCGTCAGCGGTGATAAAATAAACTGGGTTGGTGATGTGCCAGTGAATGCCCTCGCTCACGCCGGTGTTTTCCTGCCAGCCGCCCATTTTCAAGATGATGGTAGACTGCACGAGTGTATTGGCCTCGTCGGCATCATAGTGAGTGATGGTCTTGATGATATTGTCGGTGAATCCAGTAGGGCTATGGCATTCCTCGCACGTCTCACGCGCCGGGCGTAGGTCGTGGACCGGACTTTTGAGGGGACGGTCGTACGTGTTCGTGAGGGCCTGATACAGACTCTTTACACCAAATATTTTGGACTGGGCAAAGTACGACAAGCCCTCACCAACGTGACATTGAGCACATGCCACCTTGGCGTGTGGCGAGCGCTCGTAACGCACGAACTCGGACTTCATCGGATGGCAATACGTACCGCAGAACTCGGCGCTTTCGGTATATATGATAGACTGATAACTGCCCAAGAGCACGACGAGCCCCACGAGGTTCAAAGCGACGAAAACAAAGAACAATTTGCGCCGATGTTTGGGGCGGCTGAGGTCAATCGTGATGCTCGGCCAGCGCAGCCAACGATCACGCCAACCTTTGGAAGAAGATGACGGTGTATTTGTTTTTTGCCTACCTAAAATGCCAAACAATCTCATAATCGAATTCCTTATTTATTGATCTGATTCTTACGGCCAGCCGAACTATTTTCATAGCCCATCTTTTGCAAATATTTGTGAGCCGCGAGGATGCGCCGATATTCCAGTGGATGCGTGTGATGCATTTCTTTCTCTGTCATAGTGCCCGTAAATATGCTGCGATTTCGTTCTTTTATCACAGTGTGGTACATGTGCCAGATGAGAATAGCCAGAGTAGCCAGGATCGCCTCCCATTTATGTATGGCTTTGGCAACCGGAACGACCACGCCGGGAAACACCGACGTGACAGCAATGGGAAACCACATAAACATCCCGGTAATACCCATCAAGGGTGTGCCCCATAGCATTGCCCAGTACTCTAGTTTCTCCTCGATACTGAAACGATCAGATTCTGGTCTCTTTTGCGCAAGGCCAATGTTATACATCACCATCTGACCCAGATCGCGAAAATCACGGATACTTGGCCACATACCGCCCAATTCTCGTTTCACAAACCACATCACCAGAACTTGCCAAACGTGATAAAAAGATAACAAGGCGAGCGCAATCGAGGCCAAGTGATGAATCGTGCGCAGGGTGTCCACATCACCCAAGACTTGAATAATCCACCTAACCACGAGAAAGTGACTAAAGGTCTGGAGCAAGCCAGTCACGCTCAGAGCAGCCATGCTCACTGTCAGAACCTGG
This sequence comes from Chloroflexota bacterium, assembly GCA_024232355.1. The sequence goes on from JAAEPW010000674.1 coordinate 13,739, forward strand.
TGTTGCAGGCGTTGGGATCGGTTAAAGCGAATAAAGACTCGCGAACCATCCGGTGCTACTTGCATGCGCTCGGCTAACGATTGAACCGTCCGTAGCTTGCGGGTTCGTGCCCTGTTCTTGATCTGCTCAATCGAAACAGCGCCCTCGGCACGCTCACTGTTCCTAGATGACGTTCCCAAAGTCATAGTCCTCCCTTTCGGCCTCAGCAATAGCCTGACGTATCACTTGACGCCTTTCAAGCCAGCGTTTGCTTGCGTCCAGGCCAATGTATATCAAGAAACTACCAATCGTAAGTGGAATTAGTACATAATAAATCGAGTTGACGACAAGCAAGGCTGGTGTATCTTCCCACGTGGGCACGTAATGACTGAGCCATGCATCTGGAAATTTGATACCGGCATCTGCGTGACATTGTTGGCAAGTGTTCTGCAAGTTGGTAGGATATATTGTGGATAGTGGATCGTCAGATCGCCGGATGTTGTGGATACCGTGACAATCGAAACACACCGCTTTGTTACTTTGAACACCTGCCCCCTGGCGGCGGAAGAGATCGACCGTGCGACCGTGAAAATCATCCAGATAGGTCTGGAAAACGTCTGCAGAGATGCCATATTTATCCATCAACGTTCGATTGCCGTGGCAATCTCCACAAATAGCGATACTGTCGTTTCGGTATAATGAATCGCGTGGGCCGCGAACGCCATGTACACCATGGCAATCTACACATGTGGGAACATCTGGGTTGGATTCATCATCCAAAGCCGCCCCATGTGTGCTGGAATGATAGGTTGAATACACTGCTCCATGACACGTGCCGCAGATGTGCGAGATCTTGGCCCGTGGTTCCTCAGGAGGAGTGATCAAGTGACTGCCGTGACAATCTACACAAATGGGGGCATCGCGATTACCACCTTCAAGAACCTTGATGTGGGCGCTATCAACTGATATCTCAAATTCCTGCTCGTGGCAAGAACGACATGACTCGTTGATGGTCAAGGTCATTTCCCTGTGATCGGCAAAGGATAGCTGTACCCGCAAGGTCGTATAGGGAGTGTTAGGTTGTCCTCCCTCTTCACCGTGGCACGATATGCACGTGATCTGTTCTTCCGCATGGTGAGGGTACTGCCTGACATCCGTATGACAGGCCACACAATTCAAGCCAGCTGGCTCGTGAACCGATTGCATATATTCACCACTATCCACATATAGGGAGTGCGTTTCCCCGTTTTGAAAGCTTCCTTTAAAGTCAGGATCGGCGTGGCACATCAAGCAATCAGCATCGGGGTCATCTAAAACGACACGCTTTTCCAGTAGAATGGGTCCAAATGTCAAATCAGCTTGAGACAATGCGCTTGCCCAGGTTTGTGGCGCTTCCCCTGCCAACCCAAATAGCCCAATCAACAGCAGCCCCAGCACAAGTTTCCCCGAACGCTTCAAGCTTAATTTCGATCTTTCACGCAGATGGAAAAAGATTGGCATTCGAGCACTCTCTGCACTGCTTGATTTACAAATGAAATTGATGATTAGCCGCCCGATACGAGTCATATTTTTGATCTTTCTATTGCACCTTAACCAACCGCTGCTTGGTAGAGAGGGTGATTCAGTGACATCTAGATATATCCAGGTCAAGCAGGTTGATCGATCATTCCCACCAAGTCACGCACATTGGCCACTGGATGCTGTACGCTAGTCACTACCTGGATATGTTCATGCTGCGAGTCCAGACAGATGACCTTGAGTTTCGGAAACGCAAGTAGCAAGTTGCTCAAAGAACAGAACTGAGTAACCCCAGTGTCAGAGCTGTCCAAGATCACAACGGTCGGTTGGGCAGCGGCAATTTGAGCCATAGAATCTGGCTGTCGCGGGTCCATGATCTCAAACTCGACTAGCTGTAGGTACTGCTGCAACCGGCTGGCGATGCCCTCGGCAAAGAGTGAATAGCCTGATAGAATAATGACTCGCGTCCGCACCATAACACACCTCGACAGTTGGGTGACCTGGTAGTGTTGACTGGATTCGAAAAAGTTCATAATACCACCAAATGTGGACAGGATAGAACAACCCAAAATGATACAACGTTTGACTGGCGAAATCGCTAGAGACTGACTCCAAGGGCCAGATTTCTATGACAGCACAAATTGCCCCGATGATTAGTCTACACAAAACGAACGTGTATTACAATACCCATCAGTCTAAATTGGAACACCAGTATAGGTAGGCGGCCGCCTACCCGGATGGGTGGGGATCAACCTATCTATATGGGTAGGTGGAATTTGAGAAATAAGGGGAGAACTAGGGGCAATACGGTTCAGTTAGTGTAGTTTAGCCCCTTGTGGGCATTCCTAGCGGGCACAAGGCCCTATGCTACCACGGTGGGTCATTTGAACCAATAGGTATTGGAACTAGGGGGATGAATCGAACAGACCAGCGCGAATGGCACAAGTGACGGCCTCGGTCCGGTTCTGAACGTCCAGTTTTTGCAGGATATTTCTGATATGGTACTTGACAGTGTTCTCAGTGACAGAAAGCTTTTGAGCGATAGCTTTATTCGACATGCCTCCGGCGATCAACTGTAAAAGCTCGATTTCCCGCCGAGTCAAAACTTGGGCTGGTTCGGCTCGCCGGCGGGATAGATCGGCAAACCCTTTCATCAGACGAGTGGTAGTCTTTCGAGTCATAGCGGCCTCGCCCCGCTGTAGACCGCTCATCAGTTCGAAAAATTCATCGGCTCGCAGGTCCTTCCGTAGATAGCCGACTGCCCCAGCCTCGACGGCTTGAAACAAATCGGCATCATCCTCGGAGGCGGTTAGCATGACTATTTGGGTTTCCGGCGATTTTTCCTTGATCAAGCGTAACGCCTCTAGCCCACTCACCTTTGGCATCGCAATGTCCAACAACACCAGGTCAGGGCGCAGGCGCTGTACCGCATCGACTGCCTCTTGACCGTTGTCAACCTGCCCGACGACGTCAAACCCAGCGGCTTCGAGCAGGCTGATGATGCCATCACGAAATAGCGAGTGATCGTCGGCTACCAAGACACGCATTGGCTCAATTCTCCTTGGGTTCCGCCCGAGACAGGTTCTTGACCGCTAACCGTACTGCAACACAAGTCCCGGCTTGTGGCTCCGAGTTCAGATGAAATTCTGCGCCAATCGCCTCGGCCCGTTCACGCATTGTGCTCAATCCAAAGTGCGGTTGGTGATTGGACAGCACATCATCTGGGGTGAATCCTAACCCATCGTCGCTGACCGTCAATTCTAGAATTCCGTCGTCAATCTGCAGGCTGACTCCAATACTGCTAGCCGAGGCATGCTTGCGAACATTGGTCAACGATTCCTGAACAATACGCAGCAGTTGCAAGTCGGTATCGGCTGTCAGTGAAAGGTTTGCAATTTTTGGGGCAAGGGCAAGTTCTACTGGCAGACCGCTGAGCCGGCTGAACTGGGCGATATAGTCTTTGAGCGTGATCGCCAGGTTAGCTCCGTCGTCTTCTGCCGTTTTTAGGTCAACGATCGCCTCGCGCACGTCAACGAACAGCTCGCGGGATGCTTCTTCGAGTTGATACAGGTTCTGATCAGCGGCCTCTAGCTGGTGATTCTTGAGCATCAGTCGCACAGCCATTGCCTTGGTGTTGACGTATCCGAGAAGCTGGGCCAGCCCGTCGTGCAGTTCGCGCGCAATGCGCTCCCGCTCCTCGGCGATGGCACGCTGTCGCAATTTGTCGCGTTCCTCCTGCTCGTGGACATGGCGCTCGCGTTCGTCCGCCATACGATTAAAGACATCGACCAATTCGCCTAGCTCATCGGTGGAGCTAGGTGTTACCGGCAGTCGAGTGCTGAAATCACCGGCGGCAAACTTGGCCAAGGGATGACGAAATGCCTCCACTCGCTGTACCACCAGCCAATGAACCAGCAAATACAGACCAAGAGTTACCAGTACTGTGCTTCCGAGCGAGATTGTCAGATCAAGCCGAAGGTTATTGCGAAGATGTTCCTCAATATCAACGACCGATACATCGGCCAGCAACACGCCGAGATGAGAGGTGTCTTGTGCGTGGCAGCCAATACAATCTGGCTCGTTGGAAATCGGCGTAGAAATCCGCAGTACGTCATCCGAGGCGGAGAACCAAACCGTGCGCGGTGGAGATTCTGTTGTAGATTGATGGCATTCTATGCACCCTGGGTCATCGAGCTGCCAGACCTTGCCCACTTGCTCACCACGACTATCTGCCTTTACCTCTCCGGTGAGGTTCACAATCTGTACTCGCTGGACGGTATCCATATTGCCCACATCGCTCAAGACCTGAGCGAGCATCTCGGGATCATTGGTCAACATGGCATGGTGTAAGCTGCCTACCATAACCTCGCCCAACTGCATCACAGTCAGCCGCATCTGGTCTTCCAGCAATCGACGCTCGCGCTGGTAGCGCATCAGGGACAACGAGACCAATACCAACAGGATCGGCAACGCGACGCCCAAAGTGACTCGGGCGCGCAGACTCATCCTAAAGAATTTCAAGCGAAAACGAGGTTGTGACTCGTAACTCATACTAACTTGGACAGCATTTGGGAACGTTGTTTCCGAACAACGCCTAATCCGGGGGCAGTTTGGCGAAAAAGTCTTGGAGGGACTTTGTTACCTTGTAAGCGAATTGTCCCAGATCGTCGTCAGAACGGACCGACACTTGCGCCTGCTGTTCCATTGCCTCCTCTGCCATCTTGTGCTCGGTGATGTCTTGCGTAGACTTTATAATGCCCTGAAAAGAGCCATCCGCTCCCCATAATGGTGATGTAACAATCTCGACAATTTGCTGTTCCCCATTTGGTAAATAGTGTTCGTGTATCACCGTGACCGGCTGGCCCGACTCGCGTACTCGTTCCAGCGGGCAAGGAAACTCTGCCTCGTCGCAAGGTGTCTCGCGCTGGTGAGAGATTTGATAGCAAAACAAGGGTCTTGATTCATCAATGTCTTTGACCCAAATCTCGCGTGCAGCTCGATTCATCAACTTTACCAAATAATCCACACCGACTACTATGATCGGTCTTGTTATGCCATCAATGATTGATTGCTGAAATGTGTGTACTGCCTCTAGCGTTCCCTCCGTTTGCTTGCGCTCGGTAATATCGCGAAAGATGGCCTGTATTGCTGGCTCACCTTTGTGGGTAAAGGGAATTGCCGTTACCTCCACATCGACAGATGTCCCATCGAGTCGGACAAATCTCTGCTCAATAGGGGGCGCTTTGATTCCTTTTTCTCTCATCTGGCGATATCGTTCCCTGACAATTCCCTGATTTTCAGGGGGCACAAAATCCCACACCGATTTTCCGACGAGTTGTTCAGGGTTTTCCGCGCCAAAGAGTTTTGCCCCAGCAGGGTTCATAAAGACGATCTCGTCTTTGTTTTGAACGGCGATCGCATCGGGAAACAGTTCCACGAGTTGGCGGTACTGCTCCCGAGATTCCCGCAGTGCTTCTTCCATCTGCTTACGTTCGGTGATGTCCATAGCGATTGACAGCCGAACGATACGGCCATCCACCCACCGGATAGCCTGGTTCTGAATTTGGTACCAGTGGCCGGTAACGGTGTTCTGGTTCTCCCAAGTGTATACACCACTCGACTCGTCACTGGCAGTGAGCAAATTGTCGTTTGTGCAGAAATCACATGGGCCAGATTGACCGGCCTGCAAAACCTGCCAGCAAGTTTTCCCCACCACATCACCCCAAAGGTTTCGGGAATATTCATTTGCAAACAGAACCTCATAGGTCTCCATGTCTGCAACGTAAATGATCGCATCCAAACTATCCCAAACTGTGAGAAGTCTTTTGTGAGATTCCATCACTTCTCCGGCCTTGATCTCGACCTGTTTCTCCAGAGACTTGCTGGTGCGATAAGATATGGCTAATGCATAAAAAGAACCAAAAAGGATAATCAAGATGCTCAATCCCACCACCAGCAGTTGTTGGAAATAAGCTGATCGGATCAACTGTCGAGCGTTCTCTTTGGGCGCCCATACCCCGATTGACCATAACTCGTTTTCAAGGCGGATTGGCGCATAGGCGATGAGTTTTTCTTCTTCTCTGTCCCGGACATGTTCCCCGGTAGATTCATCGAATTCATAGTAGGCGTATTCCGCGACTCCAAAGTTCCCGGCACTCATCTCTTCCACCGTTTGGTGAAACGTTGGGAATTCCTCACTTGCTTCCAACATGTTTTGGCCAAAGAGTGACTGGTCGGGCATCCAAAGCACGGTATATTCGTCGTCAATCAGGAGCGTGTGCCCTCTTTCGGAAGATTGGATAGGGGCAACGAATCTCTGGGTGATGGTGTCTAACCTGAGAGTACAAAGAACCACACCCGCAAATTGGCCTGATGGAGAAGGGTAATCCTCATCGGCGGTGTTTTCAAACATGGGCACGGCGACTAGGACACCTTTCTGACCAACATCGACACCTTTGAACTCGATGAATTCGATGACATAGGTGTCACTGGACGTCATCTCTTTGACTTGTTGATAATACGCTCGCCACGAGAAATCGACGCCTTCAATCTGAGGGGCTGTCACGTTGTATTTTAGGATGCCGTCCGCGTCCAATATCCCAATATCGTTCACGTCCCACTGTTCCAGCTCGTGAAACATGTATTGAATTTCCCGCCTGGTTGGAGTTTCATCCAAGTGCTGGATCTCTGGCAGTCTTGCTAACGCCCTCATATCCCCCGCCAGGTTCTCAAAATACAACTCGATCCCGCCGGTAGCTTCTTTTGCCAGAACGAGTTGCCGCTGGTTAAACTCGTCAAAAGTGGCTTTTTCTGTGGCTCTGAAGGATTGATTCCCTAACACTAGAATAACAACCACCAGCAGGAGAGTTATGACAATGATAGTCAATGACCCTCCCAGGGGATTTTTGTTCTTCATCTCGCGTCTCCTCTACACGCCCACGATTGGTTAGTTACAGAGTAAAAACATAGTAGATCACGATATGATCCCGCTGAAAGATCATGTGGTCCAGATGCGGACTTTCCGCTCATGGCCGCGAATCGTGATCTACTGATATTGTTATCGTAGCACATTGTTGTCGACATAGCGTTAAGAAAATATGAGATTTCGATTGGAATCTCCGAGGTCCCTCATGATTACTGCTATTTCTCCTGGCTGCTGGGCATTATAGCATGTGGCAAGGTTAACTGTCAAATCGCAAGATTGTCCAAGGATGTGAACCAGTGCATCATCCTGGTGCAAAAAGCGGCCCGACGATCAGTCGGGCCGCACTATTACAAAGAAACCTTGACAACGACGTCTTACAAACAGATACGAAACGCCTCCGCAGCCGCATCCACAGTGCGCTCAATGTCTTTATCCGAATGTGCCAGAGACATGAATCCAGCCTCGAACTGAGATGGGGCCAGATACACTCCTCGCTCCAGCATAGCTTGGAAGAAACGCCCAAATCGGGCCGTGTCGGCGGTCTTGGCGCTGGCGTAATCGGTCACCGGGTTGGGTGAGAAGAAAGCGCAAAACATTGTCCCCACACGGGTTTGAAAGATCGGCACGCCGGCCTTTCGAGCAGCATCTCCGATCCCGTCGGCCAGTTTCGCTGCCTTTTGCTCCACATCCTCGAAATTATCCCGCAGCACCTTGAGTGTCTCGATACCGGCCGTCATCGCCAGCGGGTTGCCGGAAAGCGTGCCCGCCTGGTACATTGGGCCGGCCGGGGCAACCGTTTTCATAATCTCTGCCTTGCCTGCATAGGCCCCCACGGGCAGCCCCCCACCGATGACCTTGCCCAGCGTGGTCAGGTCGGGTTCGATTCCATAATAGTCCTGCGCCCCGCCATAGGCCACGCGGAATCCGGTCATCACCTCGTCAAAGACGAGCAAAGCGCCGTTCTCCTGGGTGATCCGTCGCAGCCCCTCCAGAAAACCGGGCTCGGGCGGAACCACGCCCATATTCCCTCCCACTGGCTCGATGATGACGGCAGCGATCTGGCCTGGGTGCGCGGTGAACAACTCTTCCAATGCATCCAGGTCATTGTAGGAAACTGTGAGAGTATCTTGGGCTGTGCCAGCCGGAACGCCGGGGCTATCTGGCAGGCCGAGGGTCGCCACGCCAGACCCAGCCTTGACCAGCAAAAAGTCGGGATGTCCGTGGTAACAGCCCACAAACTTGACGATCTTTTCCCGATCGGTGTAGGCCCGCGCCAGGCGCAGGGCACTCATCGTGGCCTCGGTGCCCGAGTTGACAAAGCGCACCATCTCGACGTTTGGCATCGCCTCGATCACCAACTCGGCCAGTTCGGTCTCTAGGGCCGTGGGAGCGCCGTAACTGGTCCCCCGATCCACTGCTCGTTTCAGCGCCTCGGCTACCTGGGGATGAGCGTGCCCCAGGATCAGTGGTCCCCATGAGAGCACATAGTCAATGTACCGGTTCCCGTCCGCGTCGAACAAATACGGCCCCTCACCCCGCTCGATAAAGAGCGGCTGCCCGCCCACGGCCCGGAAAGCGCGGACGGGGCTGTTGACGCCACCGGGAATGACCTCGTTCGCGGCGGCAAAGAGTTCTACTGAACGCTGGATACTCATAATTGTTCCTCCTCCCTGTATGTGATTTCAATCCACGAAATATCGGACCCGCTCTTTTTTGTACTCTTTCAGACTGTAAAGAATAAAGTGCTCGACGGGGCCGATAGCTTGATGAATGCGACGAACGACTTCTTCCGTCTCTTCTTTTTTCTGACCGTGTACCATGGTGAACAGCGTGTAGGGCCAATCAGGTGGACAAGCTGGACGTTGATAACAATGGCTCACTTGAGGAAAAGTGGCGGCAGTTTTCCCGGCCTCGACAATGTGATCCTCCGGCACAACCCAGCAAGCCATACCGTTGGCCGTAAAGCCGACCCGCCGGTGCCGCAGCACCGCCCCGAAACGACGCATCACCCCACGCTGGCCCAACTCTTGAACTTGAGCCAACAACTCTTTCTCCGTGACCCCTAACCGGTCGGCTGCCTCCCAGAAAGGACGCTCTACCAATGGCAAATGCCCCTGGAGTGCCCGCACCAGATCCTGCTCAAAAGGAGAAAGAGCAACCGAGTCATCAGGCGAAGAAAGCTGTCGAGTAATCCGATCTCGGGGGCGGTTGCCCGAAAGATCAAAGCGAACACCGATCTTAAAGGTGCGGGTGGCAGGCAGGTTCAAATAGCCGTCTACCTGGCACTCGTCGGCCAGGCGGGCAATCTCTCCTTCCACATCTTGTTCAGCAGGCATCGTGAGAGTGAACCAGAGATTATAGGCGTGGGCGCGAGAATAATTATGACTGACGCCAGAGCGGGCACTCACTCGCCCGGCCACCTCGTCGAGCCGATCAGGTTCTACACAAAAGGCCGCTAACGTGCTGCGATAGCCCAGGCGGCGAGAATCAAATATGGGGCCGATCTGGCGGATAATGCCCTCGTCCTTCATCCGCCGGATGCGGGTCAGTACATCTTTCTCTTCCAATCCCACATGCTGGCCCAAGATGGCAAAGGGGGCCAGCGACAGCGGAAAGCTATGCTGCAAGAGATCCGCGAGTTGACGGTCAACAGTATCCAAAACCATCGCCTTTACTCGTCCTTGGCCTTTTGCATCGGCGTGGTAGCGCGGATGAAACCGATGAACATTAATATTGCGCCCAACAATTCACTCCAGTAGAGCGCGCCCGGTATCCCAAAACGGCTAAACGTGCCGCCAAAAGCGGGCAGCATTGCCCCGACGGCGATGAAAATATTACCAATGGTGCGGTGCAGCAGGACACGCTTGCGCCAAAAGATCCACCCGGAATACAGAGCGCCGCCCACGAGCGTCACCGTGCCATACAAGTTAAAGAACGGCGTCAAGAGGCGCACGCCAGAGGTAACGATCGCGTGGCCGCTCAACTCACTGCCAGTGTGCTCGCTGGCAGTCATCAGGCTGGGGTCGAGCTGGGCGCCAAAGACACGGACCAGGCCATACAGCGAACCCAAGGCCAGAACTAGCATCAGTCCATTGGCCCATTTTCGGTTAGCCAACAGATAGACCGTGCCTTGCCCCAGCCAGGCGGCGACCAGGATCGCCCCGAACAGGTACCACAGTCGAAAGACCAGTGGATTCCAGCCCAAAGCTCCATAATACGCCTCGCAAAAACCGCCAGTCCCGTAGAACACCATCCCGATACCCCACAGCAGCAGATGCAGACCTTTGCGCGCCATATAGCGCCTGAGTACGAAAAAAGCAAAAATAAAGCTGACGATGAAAGAAGTAAAAGGTAGCAAGGTATTAATAACGCTCACAGAAATATCTCCTTATCTCCCGCCGGGAAACAAACCGAGGGCCACACCAACAATGATCAACAACAAAATGATGATGGCGATGCCAATGACGCCCAGGGCAATGGGTACAACTTTTTCATAAAAAGGCGGATATTGGCGCTTGGGCGATGGACGGCTGTTCTTATCCTTGTCAGCCTTGATCTTATCAGGCATAGTCTTGTCCCCTCTGATGCGGCTCGTACACGCAATAGGGCTCCTCGGCCAAATAGTTGCCAGTGATGCCATAAGCCCGAGCGCGGCAGCCGCCACAACGGCGGGCAAAAGAGCAGACCCCGCACTTTCCTTCCAGGCGGCTCAGATCGCGCAAACTCGCAAAGACAGACGATTCCTCATAGATGGTCTGAAAATCTTGCTCACGAATATCGCCAGCCTGCACCGGCAGATAGCCGCAAGGATAGACCCCGCCGCTGTGGGAGACAAAGCAATAACCCATCCCGGCTAGGCACCCCCGGCTCATCCGATCTAGCCCTCCTGGATGCCCGCCTCCGCCACGCTTGCGCACCAGGTTGGGTGGAGCAACCGAGTCCTTCTGACGAGTGAGCACCATGCGCATAAATTGAGGGCCGCACGTCACCCGCAGTGGAATGGGAGAATCCTGCGCTGCATCGTACACCCAGTTCAGGATCTCCTCGTAGGCTTGCGGCGTGATCTCGTCGTCCACTTTGCCGCGCCCGGTGGGAACCAACATAAAAACGTGCCATGCGACGGCTCCCAAGGAAACGACCAACTGGTGAGCCGCTTCCAGATCGTCCACGTTCTGGCGCATAACGGTGGTGTTGACCTGGAAAGGTATGCCTCCGTCTTGGCAAAAGCCCATCCCGCGCACGGCTTTATCGAACGACCCTGATACCCCGCGGATTCCGTCGTGGCGCTCCGCGCAGGAACCATCTATGCTGACCGATACGCGCTTGATGCCCGATTCATGCATCCGTTGCACGATATGGGGAGTAATGAGCGTGCCGTTGGGAGAAATAGCCACCCGCAGCCCTTTCTCGGTGGCATAGGCAGCGATATCGAACACGTCGGGCCGCATCAAAGGCTCTCCCCCACTGATGATAAAAATTGGTTGGGAGAAAGCGGCGATCTGGTCGACCAACCGCATCATCTCGTCGGTGGTCAATTCGTCGGGTGACGGCGTCTCTTGGGCACTGGCCCGGCAGTGGCGGCAGACCAGATTGCAGGCGCGCGTCGACTCCCAAGCAATGACGCGCAGGGGTGGATTCTCTAGCGAATGTTGAGACATCGAATTACCCTCCTGAAGCAAGCCAGCGGGCCGCATCTTTGGCCCAATATGTGAGGATCACGTCGGCACCAGCCCGCTTGATGGCGACGAGGCTCTCTAGGGCCACGCGGCGCTCGTCAATCCAGCCCTTTTGGGCAGCGGCCTTGACCATGGCGTACTCACCACTGACGTTGTAGGCCGCTATGGGATAGTCGACCGCATCCCGCACCATGCGGATAATATCCAGGTAGGGCAGTGCCGGTTTGACCATGATGATGTCGGCTCCCTCCTGAATGTCGAGCGCCACCTCTCGCAGCGCCTCGCGGGCGTTGGCCGGGTCCATCTGGTAACTGCTCCGGTCGCCAAAGCTCGGCGGTGACTCGGCAGCATCGCGAAAGGGACCGTAAAAGGCCGAGGCGTATTTGGCAGCATAGGAGAGGATGCTCACGTGAGCGTAGCCAGCCGCGTCCAACGCATCGCGGATCGCCTTGATCATCCCATCCAGCATCCCAGAGGGGGCTATCATATCGGCCCCGGCGCGGGCGTGGGAGACGGCCACTTGCCCCAGAATTTCTAGGCTCTCGTCATTGAGGATGTAGCCGTCCGGCAGTCCATCGCTTTCGGTGAACAGTTCGGGCGAACCACCCGCATCGCCCTTGATCAGCCCGCAGTGGCCGTGATCGGTGTACTCGCACAGGCAGATGTCGGTGATGACCATCAAGTCGGGCACCGCCTCTTTGATCGCTCTTGCCGCCTGCTGGACGATCCCCTCGTCGGCAAAATTCTCCAATCCCACCGGGTCTTTTTCGGCCGGGATGCCAAAGAGGATCACTGCCGGGATGCCCAGACTGGCGATCTCCTCAGCCTCTTGCGCCAGCATGTCCAGCGACCAGTGATAGTTGCCGGGCATAGAGATGATCTCCCGCTTGATCTGCTCGCCGTGGACGACAAAAAGGGGATAGACGAAATCGGCCGGGGTGAGCACGGTCTCCCGCACCATCCGGCGGACGTTCTCGTTGATCCGCAGGCGGCGAGGACGATACACGGGAAAGTAACTCATAGTCCAATCTCCTCGTCCGTGAGATAACAGGCCGGGTCTGGTGCCCAGACGTCGTCGTGGACGGCCTCGGCCCGCACCCGAAAGTTGCCGTTGCAGATGTCAAGATACTGGCACTCGGCGCAGCGACCCGTGAGCAAGGGTTTGCGATCCTTGAGACCTGCCATCAACGGATCAGAAGTGTCGGTCCATATCTCGCCAAATGGCCGCTCGCGCACGTTGCCAAAGGAATAGTGCTGCCAGAACTGGTCGGCGTGGACGTTTCCCAGGTGATCCACGTCGGCAATACCGATGCCGCAGGCGTTCCCGCCGTTGGCCTGCAAGAGTGTCAGAACCTCCTCATAGCGCTCAGGCTGGTCCCGCTCAACCCGCCGCAGCAAGTACGGACCATCGCTGTGGTTGTCCACGGTGAGGATTTCGATCTCTATGCCCTCGCGGCGGAACTCGAGCGTGCGGTCAAAGATCATGTCCACGGCCTCGCGGGTCTCTTCCAGCGTCAGATCGTCCTCCAGCATCTTGCGGCCTCGACCAGCATAGACCAGGTGGTAAAAGCAGGCACGGGGGATGCGCTCCTCGCGCAGCAAGTCTAGGATATCGGAAAGGTCTTTAAAATTGTGTTTGTTGAGTGTGAGTCGCAGGCCGGTGCGCACGCCAGCTTCCTCACAGTTGCGGAATCCTCGCAGCGCGTCGTCAAAGGCCCCGTCGGCTCCCCGGAAACGGTCGTTGGTCTCGCCAATGCCGTCCAGCGAGATGCCCACGTAGGAGAACCCCGCTTCCTTGATACGTTGGGACGCCGCGCGATCGATCAGCGTGCCGTTGGTAGAGATCACCGTGCGGAGCCCGCGCTCGACGGCATAAGCGCCCAACTCGGGCATATCCTCTCGCAAAAGCGGCTCGCCGCCGGAAAAGAGAAGCACCGGCGCGCCAAAGTCGGCCAAGTCGTCAATGAATGCCTGCGCCTCGTCAGTGGTCAGTTCGTCGGGATCGGGTCCGGCGTGGGCGGTATAGTAACAATGGATGCAGCGCAGGTTGCAGGCTTTGGTCGAGTTCCAGACCACGATCGGTTTTCGCTCCAAGGTAGAGACCGCGGCCCTTTTCCAGCGATAGCGCAAGCTGTCTTGCGGTCCTTCCATTCCACAGAGCAATCGGGTAACACTAATCATTCGTTTTTTCTCCTGTGATATGTTCCATCAGGGCTTGAATCAGCCCATCTATGGTGTGTTCCGAGGCAGTTACGTGTACTGGCAAACCCAACTCTTTCGCCGTCTGGGCAGTCACCGGGCCGATACAGGCCACAGTCGTGCCTGTCGGGAAGGACAAGGTAGGGGCCAGCGCCGTTAAAAAGTTGCGCGCGGTAGAAGAGCTGGTAAAGGTGATCACGTCTATCTCCCCCACTGTGAGCATACGGCGAATCTCTTCCGTATTATCCGCTGTTCCTACCACTGTCCGATAGGCGGCAACCTCGTCTACAATGGCACCGGCAGCACGCAATCCGTCAACCAATGCCGGACGGGCAATGTCTGCACGAGGAAGAAGAACCCGGCGATTTTTCACCGGGCCGATCTCGTCCAGAATGGCCTCTGCTACGTACTTGGAGGGCACCAGGTCGGCTTGCAGTCCACGCTGTGCCAGTTCCTCAGCGGTGGCGGGGCCGATAGCTCCTAAACGAGTCCCGGCGAGAGCGCGAGCATCTTTTCCTGCCAGTTTCATCCGCTGCCAAAAGTATTTCACCCCGTTGACACTGGTGAAAATGATCCAGTCGTAGGCTACCAGCCAACCAACCGCCTTGTCCACCGGTCCCCAATCATCGGGAGGCAGAATCTCTATTGTCGGGAACTCGACCGGCTCTGCCCCCAATGCCCGCAACCGCGCCGAAAGCTGGCTGGCTTGCGCCCGGGATCGGGTGACCAAGACCCGCCGGCCAAGGAGAGGGCGGGCGTCGAACCAGCGCAACTGGTCTCGCAGGGACACCACGTCGCCCACTACCGTGACGGCCGGGGGACGCAGACCGACCTCTTGAACTCGGGCCACGATATCTTGGAGATTGCCCGTGACCGTTTCCTGTCTCGACGTCGTTCCCCAATGGACAAGGGCCGCCGGTGTCTGAGGATCGCGCCCGGCGTCTAGCAATCCTTGCACGATGGTCGGCAAGTTTGCCACGCCCATCAAAAAGACCAGCGTATCCACCGCTGCCAGGGCGTTCCAGTCCAGGCCAAGCCCGTCCTCGGCGGCGACCTCTGCCTCTTTCCGGCGGTGTCCGGTGACGACGGCAAAGGAAGCGGCCAGACCCCGGTGGGTGATGGGGATGCCGGCGTAAGCGGGGGCGGCAATGGCGCTGGTGACTCCCGGCACAATTTCGAACGGAATGCCGGCAGCGACCAGAGTTTGTGCCTCTTCCCCTCCGCGACCAAAGACAAAGGGGTCTCCCCCTTTGAGCCGTGCCACTTGCAGCCCAGCTTGGGCTTTTTCCAGCAGTAGCGCGTTGATCTCGTCCTGTGAGAGCGTGTGCTGGCTGGATGCCTTGCCGACATAGATCATCTCGGCGTCGAGTCGGGCTACCCGCAGCAACTCTGGGCTTGCCAGCCGATCGTAGACGATGACGTCGGCCTGCGCCAGACACTCTTGCCCGCGCACGGTGATCAATCCAGGATCGCCCGGCCCAGCACCGATGAGGTAAACGATGCCGTTATCCAAGTTCTTCCTCCAATGCGTCCAAAAGTTCCGCCGCTCCTTGCTCCAACAGTTCCCCCGCCAGCGCTCGTCCCAGCATCTCGGCTTGGGATGCTGTTCCCCGGCGCTCGCCTTGCACCAGAGTGCGCCCGTCGGGGCTGCCCACCAATGCCCGCAGCCACAATTGGTTGCCCTTTAGCTCGGCGTAGGCGGCGATGGGCACGTGGCAGCCGCCGCCCAGGCGAGCCAAAAAAGCCCGCTCGGCGATGACGGTAGTCCACGTGGGTGGGTGGTTCAGGGGAGCGGCCAGGAAGATGGTTTGTTCATCGTCGGAGCGGACCTCTACGGCCAGCGCCCCCTGTCCGCCTGCCGGCAGCATCATCTCCGGCGACAGAGTCTCGGTGATGCGATCATCCTGGTCCATGCGCATCAATCCGGCAGCGGCCAGAACGACTGCGTCGTATTGGTCACTTTCGGCCTTGCGCAAGCGCGTGTCCACGTTCCCCCGCAGATTGACGATCTGAAAATCAGGCCGGAGCGCCAAGAGTTGGGCAGCACGGCGGCGAGAACTGGTGCCGACGCGAGCGCCATCGGGGAGATCCATCAAGGGCAACTTTAGCCGTGAGACCAGCGCGTCTCGGGGGTCTCCTCGTTCGGGTACTGCGGCGAGGGTCAACTCGGGCGGCACCTGGCTGGGCATGTCTTTTAGGCTGTGAACCGCCAGGTCGATCTCGTCTTGCCGTAATGCGTATTCCAGTTCTTTCACAAAAAGCCCCACACCTCCCGCCTGAAAGAGAGGGACGTCTCGCACTCGATCTCCTCGCGTGCTGATCTCGACTACTTGGAAAGAGACGTCGGGGTGATGATTTTGCAATTGTCCCACGACCCAACAAGCCTGCCAGAGCGCCAGAGCGCTGCCTCGAGTACCCACCCGGATGGTTTTTGTATGCAGTGTATGCCTCCTACCGAAAAAGATAATTGTGCAACTCGCCCGAAGCCAGCAGATCTGCCCCCATAAAGGTGATCAACATGGAAACAAAACCCACCACTACGAGCCACGCAGCCTGGCGTCCAGACCAGCGAGACACGCGGCGCACAAAGAAATACAGACCATAAATACCGACCGTGACGAGGATCATCACTTGCTTGGGCTGCCAGACCCAGGGCACGCCCCAGGTTTGCCTGGCCCACGCCGAACTGATAAAGAGAGCAATAATCGCCAGTGCAAGCCCCAGGGTGACCATCCAACGGCTCAGGTCATCCATCACCAGAAGAGGGGGGAGACGCTGTGCCAGACGTTTTCGGCGCAATGCGCGTTCTTGTAACAAGTAGGCCAGCGCCGAGGCAAAGGCCAGGGTGAACGCGGCATAGGCGGCAAAAAAAGTGCCAATGTGGGCCATCAACCAAGAACTCTGGAGCATAGCAAGTAAGGGGTCCTGTGCCGAGGGCAGCAGTGAGGCGATCAGGATGATCGAGGCTCCCACCGGGGTGATTAGGACACCGATGATCGTATAGCCAAAACGCCGTTCGAGAACCAGGTAAACCAGCGCCAGAACCAGGGCGTACACAGAGAGGACCTCCCGCAGGGTCAGAAACGGAAAGTCGTACTCTATCCATCGGCTCACCATGCTCCCTCCGTGCAAGATCACGGCACCGACAAGCAGCCAAGTATTCCACCGCCGGTTCCAACGATGCTTGACCAGCCACCCAGCCAGATACAGATAAGCACTGGCCGCATATAGCACTGTACCAAAGTTAAAGAGCGTTGTGCTGATCACGTCCGTCCCTCCTGCTCATCCAAACCAAATAGATCACGGGCCACCTCGGCGTACTGGTAGCCGTCACGACTGGCGGCATGTTTTTTGAGGCGGATGATGGGTTGGTGGAGCAACTTGTTCACAATGCGTTTCGTCATCGCCCGGATAATTTCCCTCTCTTTATCCGAGACATCGCTCAGGCGCCGCAGTGTGCGCTCCAGTTCTGCCTGACGCACGCCCTCCGCCTGCTTTTGCAGTCCCACGATGGTGGGAACCACGTCTAGCGTGCGCCACCAGGTCATAAATCCTTGCTGCTTTTCGGCGACGATGGCTTTTACTTTGGGCACGTGGCGCTGCCGTTCTGCCATACTGGCCTCTATCACGCCCTCCAGATCATCTATGTCGTAAAGATAGACGTCGTTCAATCGCTCTACTGCCGGATCTACGTTTCGGGGGACGGCGATATCGATGAAAAAGAGGGGACGGTTGCGACGCGCCGGGATGGCCTGGCGGACATTCTCCGGGCGAAAGATGGCGTGGGGTGCGCCGGTAGAGGCAATGATGATGTCGGCCCACTTTAATGCCTCGTCCAGTTCTTCCCATCCCAATGCCCGGGCCTCGAACTGGGCCGCCAACTGTTCTGCACGTTCTCGAGTACGGTTCAGGATGGAGAGATTCCCCGCCCCATAGACGACCAGCGTGCGGGCCGCCAGCTCTGCCATCTCCCCAGCCCCTACTAAAAGCACGTGGCACGCGGAAAGATCGCCAAAAATATTTTGCGCCAGTTCCACCGCCACGTGGCTCACCGAAGTCGCCCCTTGGCTGATAGCGGTCTTTGTTCGTACATGTTTGCCGGTCTCTACCGCGTGACGAAAGAGAGTCGTCAGCATCTTGCCCGCTGCCCCACAGGACATTGCCTGTTCCATTGCCTCTGCTACCTGGCCCAGGATCTGATCCTCACCCAAAACCATCGAATCCAAACCGGCTGCCACGGTAAACAGGTGAGAGATGGCTTGTTCATCTGTGTATGTGTACAAGTAGGGGGAAAAAGTCTCTTGACTTTGATCGTGGCAATCTTCCAGGAAACGACAGACTGTTTGCTGTCCTTCTTCCAGGTCAGGAGCGAGTGTGTAGATTTCTAACCGGTTGCAAGTCGAAAGAATAACTCCTTCGGGGGTATAGAGGCATGATCCATCCAAATATCCGAAACGAGCCAATGCCTCTTGAAGAGTTCCGGTAAAGGCCAGCCGTTCACGCACCTCAACCGGGGCGACTTTGTGATTGAGACCAACGACGACGATGTGCATCAAACATCCTCAGACAAGGCGTTGTTCAGAAACAACGTTGTGCTTTTTATGCAATCTCACTCGGAAAACATGTGTCAAAATGCCAAGTTATTCTTGAACGATTTCCAAGTGCTGCGCCAGAATCTTCTCGGCGCGGCGACGGGCAGTTGCTTCATCCCCAGACCGTATGAGGGCCAACACGTCCGAGTGGAAAAGCTGTTCCCAAAAAGCATTCCGACGAGAGAATGGAAGGGCTGTGACCGTCCGTTCCCGCAGTTCCCCCAACAGTTCCACAAAGCGACCATAGGTTGGATCGAACTCTTGCTCGAACTGCTCACGGAGGTGGCGGGCCAATGCCGGACAGCGGCCACCGGTAGATATCGCCAGAGTCAGTGGCCCTTGCCGCACCACGGCGGGAGCGATAAACGTACAATGCGGGGGATCATCTACCACGTTGATCAAAACTCCCTGCTCCTGGGCTTCCTCCCAGATTTGATGGTTGACGGCTGGATCATCGGTGGCGGCGATAACCAGGAACGTTTCTTCCAGATCACCGGAGCAATAGTCACGCCGCATCACCTCAATGTCGCCGCACTCGGCCAACAGCTCTAGCCGCTCGCACAACACGGGGCTGATCACGACAACCTGGGCGTCTGTCGTGATCAGGCCGACGACCTTGCGAGCTGCCACCTTGCCCCCGCCAACGACTAGGCATCGGGCGCGGTGCAGATGCACCAAAGTAATAGGATAGCCGATCACATGGACACCTCTGCGGTGAGAAGGTTGTGGAGGTTCTGCTCGTATGCCTCCAGAATGGCAAAGAATACCTGATCCAGAAACTCGCGTAGGCCGCGATGGATGCGTACATCCTCTGCATCGTACTGCCCCCGGGTAGAAAGTCCAGGCCGAGCAGTTCGGATAAGAGTCTCCCGGAAGAAAAGAAAAGCCTGAACCGTGTCCACCAAAGAGAGGCCACGCTGAGCAGCGTCTTGCCCATACCCCCGGCCAATGCGCCGTCCCTCTTCCAGAATGGGCTCGCGGCCTGTCGTACGCATGGTGTACTGGAGCGCCAGCCCCAAAAGTCGCTGACCGCTCTCTCGACGAGCAATGCGATCACTCTCCCCAAAAGCAGTGTGCCAAGACTCGCCGGAGACGCTTTCCGTCGTCATCTCTTGCCGGGTTTGGATGATCAGGCTCTTTACAAAAGTCTCCGATACCGCAGGATGCTCGTGCTGCTCCCGCGCGTCCAGAAACGCGCGTAGGTCCTCTTCCAGAAAACGGCGGTGTCCACCAGGGGTACGCAGGAAACGGATCTCTCCGCTATCTGCCCAGCGGCGCAAAGTAGTGGGATGCACACCCAGAAAACGGGCGGCTTGGCTGAGGGTTAGTCTGCGAGTGGTTTCTGGTAACATGGAAAGAAAATAATCTTTCAAAACTATACAAAAACTAACTAAAGCTATCAATTCTATCTAAATCTATATACATTTTACCAGATGTGTACTGTTTTGTCAATCAATTTCCGGTCAAATAGAAATTAGAAAAGTGTTAAAGGGATTTTTTAGAACTGGCCCGCAAAAACACAAGCCAAGCAAGAGCAGGTCCGTGCTGGTCACAAAGTGTCTCTGCTAATCAGTATCAAAGTACCAGTGACAAATCCACAATCATTTGTTATACGATGTATCGTGTAATATTTTCGAGTGTCATTGCGTAGAGCTAAAAACCTGATCATTTGTGAGATCAAACGTTTACCATACACAATTCGACAGTGTTTGATTAAAGCGGCCTTGTACCCACTTTAATCAAACACTGTCTGAATTGGTGGCCCGATATGAGAATATGCTAAACACGTGCTGACGAGCAATGCGATCTATCATATTTTGTGTTTTTGGCCGGGCAATTCATGGCTCGGCTAAAGTTTCCATCGAGCACCAAATGATCCCACGCCGATCCCCTGTGCTGCCAGCCAATCCCGCTCCGGTCCTTCTTGGTGCAAGGGGTTGCTGTGGTTGAGGTGGATCATCTGTACGTCGCAATCCACCCCTACTAGCCGCTCGACGGTATCGGTGACGAGCGGGTGCGGGATTTTAGTGAAATCGCGGCCTGGAAGCTCATCGGGGCTAAAGAATGACCCATCCAGTAACGCAATGTCCATTTGCGTCACAAAGTGGCGCAGGCTTTGTTCCCAAGGATCCCACGCATCGATGTCTGGGCAGTAGAATAATTGCCGGGCGGGGCCACGCGCGATAAAAGCCAACATGTCGCTAAACTCTTGGCGGTGGGGAACCGATGTGGGTATCAGGTGTAGGTTGGGGCTGAGTTGGACCTCACGGGCGGGGGCGAGTGAGTGTAGCTGGATATTGCCCAAGGTGACGAGTTGTGACCATGGAGCATTGGCGCGCAAGAAATCGGCCATACGCGGTGATGCGTACACGGGCAGATCACGCGTGTTCCACGCTTCGCGTCCCAGGTGGATGAGGCCTGCATAGTGACCGGTGTGGGCATGGGTTAGGATAACTCCGGTCAGTGGGCAGTCTGGGACCAGACGGTATAGGGCGTGCAACTGCTCTCGAAAGTCGGGGGTGGCGTCAATTATCCAGCTTTGACGGGTGCTATGGTCCACTAATCCCAAGCTAGCTGTCCATTGACGTAGGGTGGGGTCGGTACGCGCGGGAGCGCAGCGAGCGCAGTTGCACCCGGCTTGTGGCAGACCGCCATCTTGGGCTGTGCCTAATAAGATTGCTTCAACGCTCATTATGACTCCTTGTGATAATTTGTGTGTTCTGTTAGAATCGCACCACGCCCTCGACCACCAGCACAACCTGCCCGCCCACTCGCACGGCGGTGATTACTTTGTCCTTGCTGTCTACCTCGACATGGAGCGTGCTGGGACGGTTCATCTCTGCACCCTGCTCGCTCAGGATGCAAGTGGTCGGTGTGGTCACTTTTACGGCTTGGTGGTGGACGAGGTAGGCTCCCAGCGCGCCGTTGGCGCTACCAGTGGCCGGGTCCTCCGGCACGCCCAGCAACGGGGCAAACATGCGTACGTGTACCGTTGCATCGGGTCGCTCTGTTTCGAGGGCAAAGACCATCACACACTCGGTGCCGATCTCCCTACAGACCCGGTTGAGGACTGCGGTGTTGAGTTTGCTGGTGTCCATCGCTTGCACCTCGGCCAGGGAGTGGATGGGGACCATCATTTGGGGAACGCCCGTAGATACGATCTGTACCGGCAGTCCCGTATCGGTGATCGCATCGGGACTGATGCTTAATCCGGTCGCCAACTCGCTGATGTCCTCCAACACGGTGTGGAATGTGGGGCGACCCTGAGTCATCACCACTCGTTCTACCTGATCGTTGGTGGCGTACAGGTCGGCGGGCAGCACACCGACACCCATCTCAAAGTGTACGCGGGTTACGGGTTTGTCTAGTTCCACGCGGCCCAGGTGGGCCAGCACCCAGTGAGTCCCAACTACGGGGTGTCCGGCAAAGGTGAGTTCGGCGGCGGGGGTAAAGATGCGTACCGTAAAGTCGGCCTCAGGTGTTTGGGCAGGGAGTACAAAGGTAGTTTCAGAGAGATTCATCTCTAGTGCAAGTTGTTGCATCTCTTTTGTGGTCAATCCTTCGGCTTCTGGGAAGACGGCCAAGGGGTTGCCGCCGAATGGTGTGTCTGTAAAGACGTCTACTTGGACAAAGCGGTATTTTCTCATCGATTGCTCTCCTTTTTCATTTCTAGTAGGATTTTCAATGTACCGGGTTGGGCAGCGTGGTCGAAGGCGGTTAGCACTTTGGAGAGGGGATAACGAGCCTGGATCAGAGGCAGCACGTCTACCAATCTTTGTTCCAACAACCGCAGTGCCGGGGCGAACGGTCCGCATCGGGAGCCGATCAATGTGATTTCGTCTACTACAGCCATTGTGAGATCGGCGTCGAGTGGCCCGTGGTAGGTGGATTTCAGTACGATGGTCCCGCGCGGGTGGATGAGTCGCCGCGCGGCAGCGTATCCTGCAGGGTGGCCGGTTGTTTCAATGACGGTGTCGGCTTTTGTCTCTTTGCTTAGCAATTCTTCCAGAGCGGTGGGGATGGATCGTTGGGCCAGGATGTCCAGCTTTTTCTGGTGATGGCCGACGACGGTCAAATCGCAGCCGGTGAGGGCCAGCACTTGCGCGCACAACAGTCCTAGTTTGCCGTCACCCAACACCACGACACGGTCGGTGGGACGGATGTGCACTTGCTGGAGAATCTCGCAAGCGGCGGCCAGCGGCTCGGTAAAGACAGCGATTTCGTCGGGGATCGAGTCGGGAACGGTGTGCAGGTTGCGGATGGGCAGGGTTAGGTGTTCGGCAAAGGCCCCGTTGCGGCCAGCGATGCCAAGGGTGGTGCGGTGGGGGCAGTGGGTGGGATGTCCATCGTTGCATGTGGGACAATCGTTACAAGCAGCGTTGATATCTCCGACGACGCGGCGGCTTTCCCATTCCTCAGCACCTGGTGCTTGTTCTACTATGCCGACAAACTCGTGACCGGGAATGCCGTGGAATTGCATATACCCTTTTGCCAGTTCCATATCGGTGTTGCAGATGCCAGCCAATTGCACGCGAATCAATGCTTCACCCTGTGGTGGTTCTGGGGTAGGATAATTCTCTACAAGTTTCAGCTTTTGGTCAAGTAATAGTGCGCGCATATTTAGTTAGTTCACGGTGCAAAACTATTTTCCAGTGCTCTCAGCCCCCGTCTCGGGGGCGGTTTAGGCACAAAACCGTGTCCAAAAGGGGCTACTCCTCACGCGAGCCGCCCCCGAGACGGGGGCTAGAGCAGTTTTGTACCGAGAACTAGTTAATGGAAAATGAGTAGGCGAGGTTCCTCGCCTACTCATTAATCGTTCACTTTTACCAACTTTTGTTGTGGTTTACGATGTAGCACGCCGAATGGCGGCTTTTTCCCAGGCTACGAGCAGCGGCACAGCGATAAAGATGGCCGAATAAGTCTCGCTGACCATACCAACCAGCATCGTGGCAATAAATGGCTTGATCGTTGCCCCACCAAACAGAATGATGGCGACCATGACAAACATAGCGTTGAGCTGGGTTGCCAGCGAGCGGTGAATGGTCTCTAGGATGGAACGATTGACCACTCGCTCAAAGGATTCTGTTTTGTGCCGGGGGATATTCTCTCGAATGCGGTCAAAGACGACGATCACATCCTGCACCGAAAAGCCAATCACGGTCAGGATAGCGGTGAGAAAGAGGGCGTCCACTTCCCATCCAACGAGGATGCCCATCAGTGCGTAAAAGCCAAAGGCGATGAGCAAGTTGTGGGTCATCCCGACGATGGTACACACGCCGTAGCGAAAGGCATTTGGCACGTGGCGGAAGGAGAACCACATAAAGGCCACGATGACAAAGGCAGCAACGAGTATTGCCAGTCCGGCTGCTCGGGCCACTTCACCACCGATAGATGGTTCCACTGTGTCAAAGGTCAGAGTGTCTCGGTCTATAGTACCGATCTGTTCTTCCAACGTGACCAGGAGGCCGCTGACTTGATCGGCTGTGACCTCGCGCGTGCGCACCTGCCAGGTGTTTTCCTCGGGAGTTCCCAGTGGTTGGACTATGGCGCTTTCCAATCCGTAATCCACAAAAACTGTGCGGATGTCATTTTCACCAACAGATCGATCAAACTTGAGCACAAAGATGCTTCCACCGGTAAAGTCGATGCCAAGCCGCATAGGCTGGCCGAACTGTGTGATCGAGACTATCATTGCCCCGATGCTCAAAGCGAGCAGAATAGCAGAAAAGAAAAAGTACCAGCGACGTTTTTCGACGATATTGAACATGATTACACTCCCAACAACCACTTGCGTTCGGCCAGCCATTTGTCGGCCGAGGCAGCAATTTGGCGCATAAAAGTGCGCGTAGCGGACACAGCAGTAAAGATGTTGACGATTGTGCCGACGGCCAATGTGATGGCAAATCCTTTCACAATACTTGCTCCAAAGTTGGTGCCAAACAAAAAGAGGATGCCACAGATGATGAGGGTTGAAAGTTGCCCGTCACGGATGGAGGGCCAGGCGCGGGCAAAGCCGATTTCGACGGCTTGGGACAGTCTGCGCCCGCGCCGCAGTTCTTCTTTCATCCGCTCAAAGATGAGGATGTTGGCATCAACCGCCATGCCTGCCGAGAGGATGAATCCGGCGATGCCCGGCAGCGTGAGGGTGATTGGCGCCAGTTTATAGATCGCCAGGTTGAGCAGCACATAGATGATGAGGGCGATGTCGGCCAGGCCGCCGGGCAGCCGGTAGTAGACCAGCATAAACAACAGCACGATGACCAACCCAATCACGCCAGCACGGATGGATTTTTCTACCGATTCAGCACCTAGTGTTGCACCGATGCGGTTGAAACTTTCCACCCGCAGCGGAATGGGCAGCGCACCATATTTTAGTTGGAGTGCCAGTTGACGGCCTGTGTCGTATGTAAAGTTGCCCGATATGGACGCCTGGCCGTTGGGGATGTGACTGCTGACCCTCGGGCACGATATGACGGTCTTGTCTAGCACAATGCAGAGATATTGTTCCACGTGGGAGGCGGTATAATCTGAAAATATCTGGGCGGCATCGGAATTGAGTTCAAAGGGAATATAATATTCTCCTTGCTCGTTAGAACCAAAGCCCAGTTTTTCATTATCCAGGTCGGCGCCGGTGAGGATGGTGTCGTATACTATCGAGCCACCCGCCGGTGATGGTGCAGGTGCAGGTGCTGGTTGTGCCAATTCGTCAGAATCTGTGGTTGTGATCGTAATTTTTTCGATCACATCACCGATGGCGATGGACTGGACGATGTTCATGCCTTCAAGTACTTGACCAAAGACAGTGTATGCGTTATCCAGTTGCGGGAGAGGTTCCAGGGCGATGTAGAATTGGCTGCCACTGGATGCGCGGTCCGGGTTTATTTGGTCTCCTTGCCGGGCTGTAGCAATAGCGCCCAGCGTGTGGAGAAGACTGATCTCGGCCGGCACAGTGTAGCCAGGGCCACCACCGCCAGTACCCATCGGATCGCCACCCTGAATGACAAAGCCAGGTTCTACGCGGTGAAAGGTCAGATTATCATAGAAACCTTGTTCAGATAAAAACACAAAGTTGTTGACAGTGAGTGGGGCGGCGTTGGCGTCGAGTTGGACAACGATGTCGCCTTTGGCGGTCGTGATCGTGGCGACGTAGGTCTTGCTAACGTCAATCAGCATTTCCGGAGGTTCGCTGTACATGTCGGCGCGTTCGACGGGGTTCTCCGGTATTGGGGGGAAATCGCCTTCTATGATGGCAGGGGCTAGTATTTCCGCTTCTTCTGTAGAACTGGTCGAATCGGTGAGAATGGATTCTGCGCCCGGTGATGTGGTGCTAGGCCCTCCCATGGTTGTCGTGACGATGGTGCCAGGTGGCAGTGGGATGCGGCCTGCATCAACGAATTCTAGCAACGCGGTGCCCTTGATGGTTTCCACGGCTTGTTCCGGATTCTCAATACCGGGTAGTTCGACAATGATGCGATTCTCGCCCTGTGCTTGTACGACCGGCTCGGTCAGCCCCATAGCATTGACGCGGTTCTCGACGATGCGGCGGGCGGTTTCCATTGATAGGGCGTCAAGTGCCTGATCGTCTGATGTATCAGCAGCCAGCAAGACCTGTAGACCACCTTGCAGGTCAAGCCCCAAGCGAAGGGCGATATCTCGTTGGGTTTCTGGTTGCCAAAAGACCAAGTTTGTTGCCCAATCTGGGTGGTCAATGTCCAAGACCACAAACAGGGCTGTGATTGCGATGATGATAATGATGGCAAGTCGCCAAGGTTCAGATTTTCTCATCTTTACTCCTCAATAGGGTTCCTTTCAGTGAGATAACGTCGAATAACTTGGTGTTGAGTTATTCGATAATGCAAACGGAGCGATTATAACCGGATGGGGCTGTTGTGTCAATCTGACGAGCAATGCAAATAGCAGTGCCGCAGTGTGGTGGTTTTATTGCGGTTGTGACGTGATTCGCGTTCCTACGGACAGATCTGCATCGAGCAGCACGCGGGGCAATAGTCCCGGTTCGGTACCGGTGAGGATATGTACGCACGTCTGTGGGTGGCGTTGCACCAGTTTGACCATGCGCGCCACTTTGTCTGCCATACCGCCGGTGACGTCTACGCCTCTGGAGCCGGTCAATGTCTCTTGCAATGTGGAAAGATCGGCTGGTGTGATGCGCGGGATTACGGCACTGTTCAAGTCCAATACGCCAGGCACCTCTCCCAGGAGCAGGATGCGTGCCGGACACAGTTCGCCGCTATTGGTCAGAAACAAAAAGATGTCTTCTGTAGAGATAATGGTGCCGCCATGTGTGTTGTCTGGAGCGACATCGCCATAAATCATTGGCACGAGCCCGTGTGTCAGTGCTGTGTGGATTGGATATGTGTCCAAGTGTTCTAGCACATAATCGCGACATCGAGCGGATGCGGAGGGTTGTACGCTCAAAATTGGAATCCCAGCCTCAAGAAAGGCGTCGGTGACGATGCGATTGAGGCGGGCGGCGGCGGCAGCAACTTGGGCATAGGCACGCCATTGGTCAGGCGTTCGCACGCCTTGCCGTGTGCCATGGGGTTTGGCAGTCCAATGCCCAAAAGAACCAGAGCCGTGGCCAATAAGCAACTGTAGATCGGGGGTGATGTCTAGGGTCTGGCGTATTTCTTGAGCCAGACGAGCGATGATTTGGGGGCGATCGGTGTACGCGCGGGTTTTATCCGTTATGAGCGAGCCGCCGAGTTTGAGGAACACAACAGGAGATTGAAAAGTAGTTGGGCTGTTCATTGGTTGGTTTGTCTCAATCTGTTGTTGCAACCGTTGTCCCAATCACCTGTTTTGCCCCAGCCTCTAGCAATGCCTCTGTCACTTGGTCGGCGACGTCATCCTCTACCAGCGCGATCATATTGCCGCCGTGACCTGCGCCGGAGAGTTTGGCTCCCATCGCACCGGCAAAGCGAGCTGCCTCGACCAACGTGTTCAGT
Source organism: Chloroflexota bacterium (assembly GCA_024232355.1). The sequence continues at coordinate 41,094 of JAAEPW010000674.1, forward strand.
TCCGAGCACGAGACACCTAACTTGATTAGCCGTTCGTGGTTATAGTCCATCATGGGTCCCAGTGCGTTGACATCACCAGTCTCAATGGCTTGACGTGCTTCGTCAACGATGTCGCCTATCTGATCGAACAGGGCATTGTAGCGGGCCGGGTCCTGTTTCCAACCTCGACGCACGTGCTCGATGGCTTTTTTGGTCGAGCTGCGAACGCCGGTATCTCCAATGAGTAGTGTGAAGGGGGTGTTAACGTCCAGCCGATGGATGGCTTGTTCGCGCACAAAATAAACGGGTTGTTCGTAGGCGACGACGGTGTTGTCAATCCCGCTGGGTGTGCCATGGTGGATTTTCTCAACTTCAAAGGCAAGTGCGCTAATTGCTGAGGTTTCCAGTGGATGATCCAAAAAGCTCGCCAGAGTACGGATGAGCGCAGTGGAAACGGCGGTACCACTGCCTAGCCCGCTTGCTATGGGGATCGTGGAACTGATGATGAGCGTGGCATCTGGCTCTGGGATGGAAAGGCGGGCCAGGGTGAGCCGCGCGGCAGCGGTCAGTGGTTCGTCTCGTGGTGCCGTAGATAGATGGACGCTTTTTTCCAAATTGGTAGCGACCAGGGTAAGACCGCTGCCTGTAGGGGCAGGTTCAGCCGTGACGATGACTTGTACCTCTGTAACCGGCACCGCAATGGCCGGTTTCCCATAAACGACAGCGTGCTCGCCGAATAGAATCACTTTTCCTGGGGCAGAAGATTCAACTAGTGTCATTGTGGACCTCCTTCCCTTTATAGTGTACTGTAGATTAGGCTGCTTGCCAAGTCTAACGAAACATTGTTTGTGACTGTATCTGTTGGATGGTTAACGAGCGCAGCGAAAACCCAAGTTGTTTTGAGTATGAGTGGGCGGCATTGTGTTGCGGGCAAAGGTCTGCGCCCATTGACTAATCGCGTTCCATGCTCCACCTCGGTTTACCTTACTCTCTTGCGTAGGCGTGGCCCAATCATCCACCCATTCCCACACATTGCCAGCCATATCTTGAACTCTATAGGGGCTGACTCCATCGGAGAAACTTGCCACGGGCATAGTACCACCCATACCGAGTTCACGGGTGTTTGCCAGATCGTCGTGCCACTCGTTTCCCCACGGATAGATAAAGCCCTCGGTTCCCCGGGCAGCCTTTTCCCACTCGGCTTCGGTGGGCAATCGCTTTCCGGCCCACTCGCAATAGGCGTGGGCGTCCTGCCAGGAAACATCTGTTACTGGATGATTCTCCATCTCGGTCGAGGCGATGTTTTCGGATATTGGGCGATCAGTCTCTTGAGCGAACACTTTGTACTGTGCGTTGATTACTTCGTGCTCGTCAATCTCGAAAGCGGGCAGGTTAACTTGGCGCGCTCGTTGTGCTCCCGCCGACCCACTGCCCATCAGAAACTCACCAGCGGGGATGGCGATCATCCCATCGGTGGCGGATAGGGTGGGGGACGCTTCATCGGTGACTGAGGACAACGGCGAAGTGAAAACGGCCGTTCCGCGAGGTATGATCTGGAGTGTGAGCATGATCGATATGGATATAAGAATGATGATGCCCGCAAACACCAAGACTTTGAACCGGATCTGTCCCACTTTGCTCCGCCACAAGTTTTTAATGTTCCCCCCCACGTCTTCAGGGGCCAGTGTGCCGGTCACCTCGTTCATACGCTTGATTCGTCCTCGCACGGCTGCGATCATGTCTTGGGGATCAAAGGGTTTTGTGATATAGTCATCGACACCCATCTCTTTGCCCTTGCGGATGTCGTCTGGGCTGGTTTTAGCTGTGAGAAAGATAAAAGGTGTATGTATCCAACGGGGGTCACTATGAACGCGCTCATATAGCTCGTAGCCATCCATCTCGGGCATCATAATGTCGGCCAGGATCAAGTCTGGCGTGATACGATCCAGAATGTTCAGGGCCTCAGCTCCACTTGTAGCGGACAATACTTGAAAGTCTTCCATCTCTAGGGCCAGTTTGACTCCGTCCACCAACTCGTGATTATCATCTACGATCAAGATAATTGCGCTCATTGTACACCTCCATATTCTATGTGTTTGGTTTTTATGCCTCAGTATCTGTGCCTGGGAGCGTCACGGTGAATGTGCTGCCTGTGCCGGATGTGCTTTTCACTTGCACGTTACCGCCGTGCGCATCCACGATTTCTTTGACAATTGCCAGCCCCAAACCTGTGCCGGGGACTGTATGAGAAGGATCGACACGATAAAATCGCTCAAAGATACGATCCTGGTATTCTGGGAGAATGCCGATACCGGTGTCACTGATTTCAAGCTTTACAAAGGTTTGTTCTCCAACGGATGTGGAGAACGTTTGTATCTCTATCGAACCTCTGGCCGGTGTATACTTTATGGCATTGTCTATTAGGTTTTTGATAATCCGCATAATGAGCCTGGAATCACCCATTGTCATTATCGCGGCAGCTGGCTTTTTCCAGTGCAAGGCGATTTTCTTGATTTCTGCCAGGGGACGCAAGTTGGCGAGTACGGTGTCAATCAATTCCCTAACGTCGATGGATTGTCGCTCTAGTTCTATTGTGCCAGTATCCATGCGCGCGAGATCTAGAATACCTTCTACTGATTGTTCCAATAAGGTGACTTGCTTTTGAATTGCTTCAAGCAATTCTTTTTGTTTGTGTTCTGGCAGGCGTGCGTGATAGGTAAACAGATTGTTGGCGTGTACTTGGATGACGGCAAGTGGTGTTTTGAGTTCGTGTGTCACGCCAGCCATAAAGCGGGCTTTCATACGTTCTACTTCTTTTAGTGCTGTGATGTCGCGCAGGACAATCACGGTTCCGGTGCTTTCTCCTGTTTCGTCCCACATCTTGGCCGAACGTGCCTGAATAGAGAGTACGCCATCGGGCTGGGAGGTGTCGGGCAGGTCTACTAAACTACCCAGTGTCAGTTCATCACTCGCAGCCATATCATTGACGCAACGCCACAGTGGAGAGTGGGATAATTGTTTTTCGATAGATTTTCCTTGCAACTCGTCCAAACAAAAGTCGAGCATCTCTTCTGCTACCCGATTAGCGGTCAGGATATGATTATGGGTGTCCATTACTAGCAGACCATCTGCCATGCTTGCCAGAATCGCTACTGTTTTTTCCTTTTCTTCGATCAGTTGATGGGTGCGTTCCAGTACCATTTGTTCTAATTGAAGATTGAACTCTTGTACTTGTCTAAAAAGTTGAGCGTTTTCCACAGCGATCCCGATAAAACTGGTCGCGGATCGGAGAAAGCGTAATTCGTTCTGATCGAACCAGCCGCTGTTGCTATGGACAGCATGCACCGCGCCAATCACCTGATCTTTGACTTGTAATGGCACGCACAATACAGAACTTGGCGTGTGCCCATTGATCTCGGTCATGGGTTCAAAATTTATATCCTCGTTGAGGATGTCGTCTGAATGGAAAGGTGTGCCTGTACGAACTACATAGTCGGCGACACCAGTCTGTGGCAGAGGGCGAAAATCGGTTATGGTCGGTGCGTTGGGGCCAGAAGAAGCCCTTAGTATCAAGTCTTGATTGTGTTCATCCATCAACCATAACATGACCATTTCAGCTTGGAGTGATTCCTTAAATAGTTGGGTGGTCCACTGTAGAATTTGTTCCAAATCCAGGGTTGAATTCAGTATATGGGCGATATCATTGAGCAGCGCGCGGTCCGTCAATTTTTGTCTCGTGTGTGACCACAAGCGCGCATTTTCTACGGCCACGGTCACAATACCGGCAACTGAGTTTAAAAGTGTCTGGTTCTCGGCAGTTAGAGAATCTCGCTGTTTGCCGATGACTCCAATGGCTCCAACAACTTGTTCATTGCTGGTCATAGAAACCGAGTAGAGCGCAGGGGGATCGAGGATTGAAGTGAATTCGATCTCGTTTGAATCGTTAAGGACTTTTGAGAGAACGAGCGGTACTTTTTCTTGAAATGACTGAGCGGTTACGTCGGCGTTGGGATTAAAATCGACGGAGAGCGAGTTGGCGTGTCCGCTACGGGTCGCAATGTTCACATGTAGTTTTTGTGTTCCTTCGATCAAGAGCAGTGCGCACGCTTTTGCGTCTAGAAACTGGCATAACTGTGATAGTGCAAAGGAGAATATTTTCTGCAAGTTGGCTGAGGTGGCTATCAAAGTTAGCTCGTTGAGGAATTCTAGTTCGGCGTTGCGTCGGGCAGTGATCTGTGCTTGGCGTTGGGCTTTTACCTCGGCTCTCTTGAGACGCGCCACTGCCCGTACTCGTGCTGTTAGTTCATTGATGCCGACAGGACGCGATATATAGTCATCGGCTCCCATATCCAATCCCTTACTGACGTGTGCGGTACCATGTTGGTGGGCCGTGATGAGGATCACTGATGCGTGTTTCGTTCGTTCGTCGGCCTTGAGTTTTTCACATAACTCAAAGCCGTCCATTTTGGGCATCATGATATCGCTGAGTACGAGGAAGGGGAGTTCGGCACGGGCTTTTGCCAGGCCCTCTTCACCGTCGGAGGCAAAGCTTAGGGTAAACTCGCTGTTTTTGAGTACTTGGTTGGCAAACTGTCGGTTAAGCTGTAGATCGTCCACGATCAGAATTTTGCCCAGGTCTATTTCTAGCAGTGCGTTATCGTCTTTTGTCTGGACGATCGACGCCGCTTTTTCCTCTGTCGTTTTGGGATGTTGGTGCAAGGTGTCAACGGCGTGCTCTAGAGCTGCTTTGACGTCGGATAATGTCAGACCTGGGCAAATGGCTGAGATCGCTTCAGAGGTTATGCCTTTGGCCAAGCGCTCTAAAACTTGGGAAACTGCGACTCGCGTTTCTGGAGTGGTTGGTTTGGTATTGGGCGTTGCGATTTGTTTGTCGTTCATATTGTCTAGTACAAAAGTAGTTGATCCAATCGTTTGAAAAGTGAGGTGCTGGTATTTTTAGTATATTTCAAATACCAAGGGGTGTCAAGAAGAACAAAAGACCCTCCTGAGAGTTTTAGGCTCAGGAGGGGGTATAGTTGCAGTTGTGCGATCTTTGTTAGAGATTGCGCACAACGAGAGGTAGGTATATATAGTAGGTAGGATCTAGCCAATCCGGCATATAGTCGCCGTCGCTATCTACGTAGCAATCTGGTAGGCTTCTAAAGCCACACACGCATGTCGAGCTGGACGGACTGCACGTTTCATATTCTTCCGAGTCTGGTATGCCGTCACCATCTGAATCAGTATCTTGGTAGTCGGGGATGCCGTCGCCATCAGTGTCGCAAGGGATCGGGTCATCAGGAGAGCACCAATCGTGTTCAATGTCATCGAGGATGCTATCGTTGTCGGTATCGTCTGTAATAGTGATGGTGTGCGTTTCAGAAATTGTGCCTCCATCGTTTTCTGCTGTTACCGTGACGACATAGGTGCCAGCGACTGACCAGCTAACGATGTGGGTGTTGCTCAAGCCTTGCGCGCCATAGACCACCGGGCTTTGTCCCTCCACTTGCCAGATGTACGTGATGGGGGTGGTGACCGATACCGGTTCGACCGCAGCCATAAACGTAGAGGTAAAGATAACGCTACCGGTCGTGGGACCAGAAACGTGCATTGTCACCGGCGCGATTGCACCGATTGCCAGTGTGATTTCGTGGGTGTCAGAATGCACGCTGCCATTGTCGGCGGTGACAGTGATGGTGTATGTACCGACTGTGTCGCCATTAAAGGTAAAGGTGTCACTTATCCCTTGCCCCGTGTGCTGTTCACCAGCTTGCCCCGTTACTTGCCATACATACGTGACCGGCGTCGTTGCTGTCACCGGCAAGATGTTGGCAGTTAGGTTATAGTCAGTGTTGACAATTCCGGTAGACGTACCGGTGATGGTCACACTCTGAATGTCCTCTATGGTGTCCAAGTAGTTGGGGATACCGTCACCGTCAGTGTCGTCAGGGTCGGCAGGGTTGTCGCCAGCCTCGTCCTCATCTGAGATGCCATCGCCATCTGAATCACCACCACCATTCTCATCGTCGGCGTCATCTATCCAGTCGGGGATACCGGTGATGCCACCAGTATCCGGGCAAGGTGCACCACCAGGGCATTCTGTAGCGTCGGGGTTGCCATCACCGTCCGAGTCGCCATCGAGATAGTTTAGGATGCCGTCGCCGTCTATGTCGTTGTCCTGGCAGTCGGGGATACCGTCGCCGTCGGCGTCCTCTGTCTCATCAGTGCAAAAGGCTGTGTCGCCGTCACCGTAATAGTATTCGTCAGCATCGAGGATGCCGTCGCCGTCCGAGTCATCATCTAGGTAGTTTGGAACTCCATCGCCGTCTATGTCGTCGTTGTTGTTTTCTAGGTAATCGGGGATGCCATCATTGTCTTGGTCCGGTAGCTCAGTGGGGCAATTTTCGGCTTGACCATTCTCGTCATCATCGGTGCATCCAGCCTCGGTCATGTCGTCAATGCCGTCGTTGTCCGAGTCGTCATCTAGATAGTCGGGAATACCGTCGCCATCGGTGTCGTCATCGGTGGGATCGCCATTGTTGTTTGCGTCTTCATCCTCGGTGGGGATGCCGTCGCCATCGTCATCGTCGTCTATGTAGTCAGGTGTACCGTCCCCGTCGCTGTCCTGACAGGGCTCGCCACCAGGACATTCGTCTTCGGTGAGGATGCCATCGCCATCGTCGTCGTCGTCCTGATAGTCGGGGATGTCGTCATTGTCGGTGTCTGTGCAAGGTGGACCGCCGGGACATTCATCAGCGTCGGGGATGCCGTCGTTGTCACTGTCGTCCTCCAGGTAGTCGGGGATGCCGTCGTCGTCGCTGTCGTCGCAAGGTATACCAGAAGGGCATTCCTCAGTGTCGGGGATGCCGTCGCCGTCGCTGTCTTCGTCCAGATAATCGGGGATGCCGTCGTCGTCGCTGTCCACGCAAGGTGGACCGCCAGGGCATTCGTCATCGTCATCGACGCCGTCGTCGTCGCTGTCGGTTCCTAAATCCCAGAGGAAATAGACCTGGGCAACCTGGTAGCGACCAAAAGGCCCAGTCTCGACGTAGGCGGGCACGAGAAAGTCGGTCACTGGGTGTGTGGTGGTCAGGCCATCGTAGCTGTATACGCTGGTTAGAGTGGCTCCACCTTGTAGATCGACAATGACGTCGTGCGGGTAATAGTCCTCGAGTTGATTTGAGCCTGTCACTATGAACTGAGGCACGACCTGCCACGTGGACACGTCAAAGTAGTCGATACTGTTGCTATCGGACCAGATGGTACTGGTGTAAGCTACATCAGGAGGGCCGACAGAGATGGGATGGTAGAGTTCGTACCGATATTCGGGGTAGTAGGTTTGATTGGTGATGATGGGGGCAGCGCTTTGCGTAAAGTGCGTTGTATATGTGACGCCGTTGCCGTGCAGCGCCTCGATTACCCCATACCAGGCCTGACTGATGTTTATGCCTTTACCACCTGCCCAGGTGTCGTTGTTTTGCACCGTGTTCGAGATGTGCAATTGGTATGGATCGACGGGAGAGGTGTCCAGGGAACGGATACCGTGCCCACCGTTGTTCTGTACCACATTGTTCTGGATGATGGGGATGGATAGGATGTCGTCGGCGGCGTCGAGTGGGGAGTAGGTCGAGTCAAAGTCCACCTGGTTAAAGATGCCGTGATCGGCATTGTTCTGCACAATGTTGCCGGTGATGAGTGGTGAACTACCCAAATTAAAGATGCCAAACCCTTTGGGTTCAAGGAGGGTTGGATCACCGTTGTTGCTGATCAAGTTGTCGGCGATCAGGTTGTCATAATCGGCGTTGCCCAAGGATGGAATGATCGCGCTGCCCGCCAATACCAAGTGAGTGTCTTCGTTGACTATGCCAGCCCTGGCGGTAGTGAGACCGGAACCGGGACAGGCGTTCTCGTTGTTGTTGGTAATGGTATTGCTGATGATTTGGTTCCCTTGCGGCGGATAGATCTCATCCTCATCCTTCCGCCCGCGTAGGTGTACACCATAGCAACCGTTATAGCGAATTTGATTGTTGTAAACGAGATTGTTGTAAGCGTTATGTTGGATCAGCACACCTTTACTTTCGTTACCCAGCATATCTCCAAACGGATTCGTGCCGATCCAGTTGTTAGAGATGGTGTTGCTGTAGGGGATATAGTTGACACCCAGGTAACGCAAGTGGGATATCTGAACACCATTTTGGCTGTTCCCAGCGATTACGTTGTCGGTCACCAGGTTGCCATAAGCTTCACGGTTGATGTAAACTCCCAGACGGTTAGGAGCAGCTTGGCGTCCGCTTCCGTCAGTACCGATATAGTTGCACGTGATTGTCAGATTATCACCGTTAGCTATTAGGATACCATACCCATCGGCAACGTTTTGAATGACCAAGCCCTCGATGGTCCCGCCGTTTCCCACGAGACGCAAGCCTGATAGATCGCTTCCTAGGTTTTCTCCGTTGATGATGACGTCGGGAACACAATCATCGAGAAAGTCGCCATCTATGCTTTTATTTGCTCCTGATAGGCTAGCGAATGCTTCGTATGGCCCGTCGTTGGTTTGCCCACGATACGTGAGGGTGATGGTCATTGATTCGGAGAAGATAATGTGAGCATTGCTCAAGCTGTTGGCTCTTTGAATAGCTTCTCGTAGGGTGCAGGGATCGGTATCACCTGCGGTACAATCAGTTAGGTCTATCGGGCCATCGCCACCGCTTCCATTGTCGAGATCAGTGGTAACGGTGATGACGGTTCCTTGAGCCTCTGCGACCGGTTGCCAGGAATCTGTCAATTCGCCAGGCATCCAGGATAAGAGGATCGCCAGCGCTGCCAGTGGCAACGTCAATCCGATAAAGAGAGCAAATCGTTTTTTGTTCATTGTAAGTGAGCCTCCTGTGTTATTTGAATTGGCGTGAGCCAATATATATCTTTTTCATCGAACCGAACAAGTTTGACTCGGCCAGCGGGCAAAATGTCCTGGCATAGCTAGAGCCAACTAGCACAAGATATTGGGTATCAATCGTTGTTTCGATATATACCTCCTTTGTGGGTGTGTGGTGGGTTCAGAAGAACGGGAATGGCTTGTAGTGTACCACGAATTTTCTCTACTGGCAAAAAAGGAGCTATCAGGCTTGAGGAAGGTTGGCTCGATAATCGAAAGGGATTGGTCAAGATGCTGATACACATTTTGCTTCTATTACTCAGCGCGGTATATTTGGGAGCGGCGTACCATTGTTGAGCGGGATGATGCTTTTCCATTGCTACCTAGCCCCTTTCTTTTTGACTATTTGCTCAAGTTGCCGATACAGATACACAGCCTTTTAGTGGCGCTCTGAGATTGGTCGAGACAATCTGCTTGATGGTCTGTTTTTTGAGTGGCCCATTGGTGGGTGGGATTGTTGTGATGGTGTAGAAAACAGAATCTGGTTTGTAATTGTGATATTGTGTCAGAAAAAAAGGCTATCAGGCCTGATTACTGGTAGACCTGATAGCCTGGAGAGTACATCAGTGTTGGTGAGAATTAGCCTTCCCCAAGAGCAAAGTGAAATGGCAAGTAGAAAAAGTAATTGTACTCGGGTCCGGCGGCCGGTTCCGTCACTGGATCGAGCCAATCAGGGATGCCATCATTGTCACTGTCATCAGGGATTTCATTGCCGTCAGCATCGTATTCGTCAGTATCAGAGATGCCATCGCCATCCGAGTCGTTGTCTAGATAGTTGGGGAAACCATCCCCATCGGCGTCGTTATTAAAGCATACTGGATCATCTGCGGTGCAACCGGCCAACGGATCACCAGAGTTTTCGCTCCACTCGTCGGTGTCAAGGATGCCATCACCGTCGCTGTCTAGATCCAGATAGTCGGGTGTGCCGTCGCCGTCGGTGTCCACCGGATTGGTGGGATCGTCACCTGCTTCGATGCTGTCGGGAATGCCATCACCGTCGCTGTCTAGATCCAGATAGTCGGGTGTGCCGTCGCCGTCGGTGTCCACTGGATTGGTGGGATCGTCACCTGCTTCGATGCTGTCGGGAATGCCATCACCGTCGCTATCTATATCTTGGTAGTCAGGTGTGCCATCACCATCGGTATCCGCCGGGTCGCTGGGATTGTCGCCCGCTTCGATGCTGTCGGGAATACCATCGCCATCGCTGTCCAGGTCTTGATAGTCAGGTGTGCCATCACCATCGTTGTCCTGGCAGGGTGGGCCGCTGGGGCACTCGATGTTGGTTGGTATACCATCATCATCATCGTCGTTGTCCAGATAGTCGGGCGTGCCATCACCATCACTGTCCTCACAGGGAGGGCCAGCGGGGCATTCGTCACTGGTGGATACCCCGTCGCCGTCATCATCGTCGTCCAGGTAGTCGGGTGTGCCATCTCCGTCGCTGTCTTCACAAGGCGGGCCAGCGGGGCATTCGTCACTGGTGGATACCCCGTCGCCGTCATCGTCACCGTCCAGGTAGTCGGGTGTGCCATCTCCGTCGCTGTCCTGGCAAGGCGGACCAGCGGGACATTCGTCACTGGTGGATACCCCGTCGCCGTCATCATCGTCGTCCAGGTAGTCGGGTGTGCCATCACCGTCGCTGTCCTGGCAAGGCGGACCAGCGGGACATTCGTCATTGGTGGATACCCCGTCTCCATCATCATCGTCGTCCAGGTAGTCGGGTGTGCCATCACCGTCGCTGTCCTGGCAAGGCGGACCAGCAGGACATTCGTCACTGGTGGATACCCCGTCTCCATCATCATCGTCGTCCAGGTAGTCGGGTGTGCCGTCACCGTCGCTGTCCTCACAGGGCGGGCCAGCAGGACATTCGTCACTGGTGAGTATCCCATCTCCATCGTCGTCGTCGTCCAAGTAGTCGGGGGTGCCATCACCATCGCTGTCCTCACAAGGCGGGCCAGCAGGACATTCGTCACTGGTGAGTATCCCATCTCCATCGTCGTCGTCGTCCAGATAGTCGGGTGTGCCATCACCGTCGCTGTCCTCACAAGGTGCACCACCGGGGCACTCGTCACTGGTGGATATCCCGTCTCCATCGTCGTCGTCGTCCAGGTAGTCGGGTGTGCCATCTCCGTCGCTGTCCTCACAGGGCGGGCCAGCAGGACATTCGTCTTCGGAGGATAGGCCATCGCCATCGTCGTCACCGTCTAGGTAGTCGGGTGTGCCATCGTCGTCATTGTCATTGCAAGGTGGGCCACCGGGGCACTCGTTGTCAACAATGACACTAGCTTGATCTTGATCGGTCACGACCAGGCCCAGTTCGTCGGTGCCATTGGCTGTGGCAATGTTAGTTGTATCGTATCCGGGATAGGTCTCGTATGTCCAGCTACTCTGGTCCGTACCGCTTCCGTCACTGCCATTATCGGCTGTCAAGGTCAGTGGACCAAAGGTCATCCCATTGCTATCAGTCACGGTCACATTGTAGAGGGTTGTGTCACCCCGGTTGAATACGGTGATTGTCCATTCAACTGACTGACCGCCATAAATCATATCGGCCGAGACAGTCTTGATCACTTGGACAGCGGGGTTAATCAGCTTTACCTGCGCCGTTGCGCTGTCACTGACCTGACCACCCAGCGAGTCGTAGCCTAGGGCTGTTACCAGGTTGGTTGTGTTCCCGGTTGGTGCTGTAGTGTAGGTAAAGGTCTTGCTCTCGCCCACAGCTAGGTTAAAGGGGACACCATAGTCATGGCCGTTGTCGTCGGTCAAAGTGATGTTGGTCAGTGGATCGCTACTGTTGTTGGAAACTGTGACTTGCCATACCACTTGATCTCCGCTGTGGATTGTGTCTGGGGTAACTGATTCCACCACTTGGATGTCGGGAGATATTACGTTGACGATGGCGCTGTCATCGTCTGTCACTGCACCACCCAGCGAGTCTGTACCGACGGCGGTCACGTCGTTCTCTGTAGTCATCGTCACGTTGGTGGTGTAGGTAAAGGTTTTGCTATCTCCTATGGCCAGGTCAAAGGTTGTGCCATAGTCGTGGCCGTTATCGTCGGTCAGTGTTACTTGGGTGAGTGGGTCGTTGCCCACATTGGTCACGATGATTTCCCAGGTTACTGCCTCACCTGTATATACTAGTGGCGGGTTGACTGATTCTACCACTTGGATAGCAGGGTCGATCACGCCGACCGAGGCCGAGTCGTTGTCCGTCACCGTTCCATTCAGTGAATCTTTGCCTGTGGCGGTCACCACGTCGGTTACGTCGACAGTGGGGTTGGTGGTGTAGGTAAAGGTCACGCTCTTGCCCACGGCCAGGTCAAAGCTGGCTCCGTAGGGGTGGCCGTTGAGATCTGCCATTGTCACCTGGGTGAGTGGGTCGTCACCTACGTTGGTGACCACCACTTCCCAGTTCACCAAGTTGCCGACGTATACCATCGTTGGGTCTGCTGTCTCGATCACCTGGATGGCGGGGTTGATGACGTTCACTGATGCATCGTCGCTGTCCTCGACCGGGTTACCCAGTGAGTCTTGACCACTGGCGGTGACTAGGTTGGTCACGTCTGCGCTGGGGTTGGTGGCGTAGGTAAAGGTCACGCTCGTCCCCACAGTCAGGGTGAACGGGTCGCCATAGTTATGACCGTTGTCGTCACTCAGGGTGATGTCGGTCAGGGTGTCGTCTCCATTGTTGGTGACCACGATTTGCCAGGTAGCGGTATTGCCACTGTAGATGGTGCCTGGGGTTACGGTTTCAACTACGTCGAGCCCAGGGTTGATGACGTGGACGCTGGCGGTGTCGTCATCGCTGACGGTGCCACCCAGTGAGTCCTGTCCAATAGCGGTGACCGGGTTGGTCACATCGTCGTTGGGGTTGGTGGTGTAGGTAAAGGTCACGCTCGTACCCACAGTTAGGGTGAACGAGTCGCCATAGTTATGACCGTTGGTGTCGGTCAGGATGACATTGGTCAGTAGGTCGTCGCCGGTGTTGGTGACCACGATTTCCCAGGTGACGGTGTCGCCACTGTAGATGGTGCCGGGAGTGACGGTCTCGATGACCTGGATTGCCGGATCAATTGTGTTGACGCTGGCGGTGTCGTCGTCGCTGACGGTACTGCCCAGCGTGTCTGTGCCAATGGCGGTGACTTGATTGGTCACATCGTCATTGGGGTTGGTGGTGTAGGTAAAGGTCACGCTCGTGCCCACAGTCAGGGTGAAGGGGTCGCCATAGCTATGACTGTTATTGTCATTGGTCAGGATAACGTTAGTTAGTGTGTCGTCGCCGGTGTTGGTGACCACGACTTCCCACGTGACAGTGTTACCGTCATAGACGGTGCCTGGGGTGGCGGTTTCGGTGACTTGGATGTCTGGGTTGATTACGCTGACCGAGGCGGTATCGTCGTCGCTGACGGTTTCGCCAAGTGCATCCTCGCCGGTGGCGGTGACTTGGTTGGTCACATCGCCAGTGGGGTTGGTGGTGTAGGTAAAGGTCTGGCTTGCACCCACAGTCAGGGTGAAGGGTACGCCATAGTTGTGGCCATTGTCGTCGGTCAGGGTGACGTCGGTCAGGGTGTCGTCGCCGGTGTTGGTGACCACGACTTCCCACGTGACGGCGTCGCTACCATGAACAGTGCCGGGGGTGACGGTCTCTGTCACCACGATCGCCGGGTGTATGTCATAGTTGCCAAAGTATACGGTCTCGTTGCTGCCACTAGCCAGTGTCACTGTAAGGCTCACTGGCGTGCTGTTGATCCAGCCATTTTGCAGGGTTTCTTGAACCACATAATCGCCGGCCACAAAGCTCTGGTCACGAGGCCAGCTAAAGATCACGCATCCGTTCTCTGTCTGCCCGCTCTGGCCTTGTAGTGCACCGCCTGGTCCATCGACAACGGCAACGGCCCAACTATTTAGCCAGGTTTCGCTTTCGTCCATTGAACCATCTCTATCTTGGTCGTAGTAAACGCAAGCGTTGATGATGGGTAATCTGATGACGCCAAAGTCTACATATTGGCTGCCGCTGGCGGGTAATGTGAACTCGACTTCGATGGGGGTGGTGTTAAACCAACTGCTCTGCAAGGTGAGAGAGGCTTTATAATCACCAGCTGCCAGACTTTGCCAAGAAACGGTGCCGTCCGATGCTGTGGTCTTTGGACTTGGATTTACTAGATTCCAACCACCAGCGCCGTCGCTTTGCTCGAGAGTCACTTGCCAATTGTCCAAGTTGATTTCGTCGTCGTCTCCCTGGATGCCATCATTGTTCAGGTCTTGAAAGACGTGGGCTGTGACTGAGCTATTGGGAAGCCAGGTGGCGCTTGCTCCGGCGAAAAAGTCGCCGACGGTCTCTTCGCCCAGGATCAGCCATTGGTAACTGTCTACATCATCAATAACTTTGAAAGCAGTGCCTACTCCAAAAGTGTACCAAGCTGTAGCGGTGATTACGGCGCTGGCGGGCCCACCCACGTTGTTGGTCAGGTCAAAGGTGGCTGTCCCATCCGGGCCGGTTGTGACGGTGCTGTCACTTAACACGCCAAACGAATTTTCCAGTGTGATGTCTAGCCCCGCGATGGGCTCGCCCCCGGTCGTCGCGGCAATGGTGTAGGCGATCGTCATTTGTCCCTCGGGCTGGCTGGCGTTGAGGGGTGAAATTGCCAGGTTGGGCTGGCCTCGCATCACGCCATCGCAACTCGCCGCCTCGGCCTCGCCGATGATCTCCCAGGCACGTCCTTCTACGGCCTCGGTGTATTTGTCGTGGCCTGATTGTACCGGGTCAAAACCATCGGAAAAATGCCACACGGCTGCCTGGCGGGCTGACATTTCCTGACTGTTACCAGCCAGGTCAGGTGGATAATTTTGCATCAACCACACGAGTTCACAGCGCAACTCTTCTTCGGTGGCTGCGTAATCAATATCACTTGTGACACCGTGACGAAAGTCGGTGCAAAAGGTAGGTACCAAGTCGCCGCCATTGATCTGAAATTTCATGGTCCCGGCACTGTACGAGTACTCTTGTCCGTCGCGGGTGCCTGTTACTGTGTCACTGGGGCCAAGACCGGTCCATCTGCCAGTACGGACGGTGGCGCCCGCTGTTGAGGTCAGCAGCAACGTGAGTAGTACCACCAAGGTGAGAGTGGTTCCAAGTTGCTTTCTGCGTATCTTGGTAAATAATTTGTAATTGTTCATTTTATCCTCCTAGTGAAATTGTGTGGTATGTATATCGTCTCATTCATAATTTATTTGTTATCTATACCTTGACACTGCAAAACAAGTTTTTGACTATACAGGGAAGGTGTATTTGTGTCCACTACCCTTGAGCCTAGTATATCACAAGATGTGATAGTCGCGGTGAGCGTTGTGTGTTGGTTTTGTGACAGTTTTGTGAAGTAATCTGTGGGGGAATAGGTCACTTGTCTTATCAAGTGACCCAATCTTTCTTGACACCCCTTGATGAGGCCCGCGCGTCGCCGTTTGTTTGGATTGGTATGAATTTGATTACCATCTATCTAGTTTCTGGTTTTCTGGCCGTTCCCTTGTTGTACATGGGTCTTGTGTCCATGGCTGTTCAGTTCTAACGATCTTGTTATGGGTTAAATTAGGTGGAGGGGAAAGTCCATCTAATTCAGACCGACAAATGTGCACATGTAGGCATCCTGGTAGCCACACACAACCTTGAGATAGTTCAACTCGATGTGCCCCGCCTGTTCGGCTAGCCGGTACGCATTCTGGTATCGACCTTACCTAGCCAACAGTGCTTGCAACAAAGTCACCACCAGTGCCCTGGACCCCAACATTCCCCTGCGAGAGGGAATCTCGCTCTCATAGCGCACGTGACTCGATGTATTTGCGGGCCAGTTATGGAAAGTGTGCACCTTGAGTTTTGCCGTGTTCGGTGTTTTGATCATAGGTGGCCTGTCGTTGACGATATCGTTCCAGAATGCTTTCTCCAACGGCATCCGCTGCTTGTTCCAACTCGCTGCATAATGGATAGGCTGGAAGCGCATTCATAGCCTGGAGAATTTCGTCACCAGCTTGAATGGCTATCTTTTTGTGACCATCCTCGTGCAACCGTAGGGCGGCCATATATGCATTCCATCTGTCTATGAGATCTTGTGAGGCATTCTTGGGAGTATTCCATTGTGGAAAGATGAACGTGATTTGGATCTGAACTTGAACGGAATTGGTAGTACAGTTGTCGCTTGTAGTCGAGTAGGGATAGGACCAGTTTACGTACCATTCGGTGTACGCATCCCAACGATACCCAACCTCATCCATATATCCAAGTTGATCCATCTGATCACAGAGTTCGTCGGCTGTGGATCCGGTGATTTGATAATAGTCATAGTCCACCACTATTGGAATTGGAGCAACACTGGTGCTTTCAGTAGGCGCGGATACTGATGTCTGTAGCAAGGCATCGGAGCAACTACTCAACAAGGTGATTGCCAGGATAAGGTTGCGCAACCAATGGCGTTTAAGATGATCAGTCATAGCCTTATTCCAGGGCGCGGGTGAAAGATGTACGAAAGCGCGGCGGAAGGTGTTCATTGCCCAAAAAATTTTCCAGTCGCCGAACCTCATCCACCAGCAATGCTTGTTCCTGATCAGTCACTGATTCAAAGAGACCATGGATCACACTCCCATCCTTACGCTGACCCCAGGCGCCCACTACCCGACCATTTACCCAGACGGTGGGGGCTGCGTTTCCTGCGCGGTCAAAGACCTTGCTGCGATGTTCTGGCGTTAGGAAGCGGAGACGATTACGATAGCCCATAATGTAGGGATCGAGAATTGGGAGAAAAAAGACGTAGGGAATATCTGGAGCACTAAAGTCGTGCAGCCTTTGGACATCATCGGTTAGCACAAGATGACTGTCTTCCAAGCCCTCGATATCTATTTTCATCACTATTGGTTTTAGGGCTTTTAGGGCGTTTTTTACCCCACTTTTAGAGAGACCCGTCCACCATTGGACATCGTCGAGAGTGCTTGGGCCAAAGGCGGATAGATAGCGGCGTACTAGCCAGGCTTGTGCTTCCTGGAGCGTGATGGATTCCAGATCGACGTCCGGCAACCAGTCAGGTAGCGTGGCGTACTCGTAGAGGCTGCTGCGCCAGGTGCCACGAGGGCGTGTGCGGATGAGCAGCCCTCGCGTGCACATACCGGGCACCAGCCGAGAGCCGATGCTAAACTCGCCTTCATAGGGTTTACCTACGTCGTGCCGAATCTTGACTTGGAGTTGGGGGACTGCTTGACTGATTTGCCGTACCGTGGATGGTCCTTTCTCGGCTAACACATCCACTATTTGCTGGTACAGATCATTTAACGTCGCTTTTGCTTTTTCTTCTTGACAAATGCCTGCTTGTACAAGTAGGCGCTTTCCCCGGAACGCTACAGGGGTGCGGCGCTCGAAGAACGTTTGAGGGAATGCCTGGAAAAAGAATGGAACCTCGTCGCTAGGTACTGCGTGCAGGGTCACACGCATGCAGAGAATTTTAGCCAGCGTGCGTTCCTCGTAGAGGGCACCCTCCAGTACCTCACGCCGGAAATCGGGAGCCCTTGCCCAGAGAGAGATGTATGGGCTTGTCGGATCGGTAGCATGTAGGGCAATGATGTCGCGGGTGATTCGCACCACATCGGCAAGGCGGGAGGTGGGCAAGAGATGTTGTTTATGAGCCAGGTAACTGTTAATCAACGAGATTTTCAAGTTGCGTTTTCCTCCGGATATGCCAGAGATTGTATCATGCCTAGATAAGCGACACAAATCCCAATTACTTGACAAATGAACTAGTAGTATATATAATATGAACATAAGGTTCATATTATGCTGTCAGATTGGTCAAACACTCACACATACATTCTACAGTTGGAGCAAGAGGGATTGGTGACCCGCACATTCCGGCGGCTCGATCCTGAGCGGCAGTTGGCGATCTTTTCCGGTATCGTGGACGAAGCCATTGACAAGGGGCCTACTGCGATCAACATCAAACACGTTGCCAAGCGTGCGGGGGTCTCGGTGGGCGCGCTCTATACCTATTTTCCTGATCGTGACGGCATGCTGGATTTTGCGGTAGAGTTATGCGTACGTATCATGGTAGATGAATTCAATAGTTATCGATCTTATTTCGCCGAATTGCCGTTGCGTGAAGCGCTCGGTATTTACCTAACCGGTGGCATAGAATGGGGCCGGGCCCGGTTCAAGATGGTGCAATTCTTTGCCCGAGCGGCTTATCATCACGACTCAAATTTGTCCGACCGGCTTGTTCGCCCTATTGCGGTGATTATGCGCGAAACGATCCACAACATTTTGACCCAAGCCGTCGCACGGGGCGAAATCCGGGATGATGTGGACCTGGAAGCCACAGTGCGCGTCGTTCATGGGGCACTGATCGTAGCTGGCGATAGCCAGTTACTACCCTACCTCAACGTTTACTTTCAGATGAATGATGAGGATGTGTCACTTGAGAGGACGCTGGATGCGCTGCTCGACCTCATCCTGCGCGGGATCGCTAATGAATAATTCTATATCAAAAGGTAAAGATCCAAGATGAAGATACTCGGCATCACTCGCAAGACCTTGCTCGAACTCTGGCGCGAGCCTTTGCTCATTGGACTCTTGTTGCTTTTCCCCGTGCTGTTAGTATTCTTTTATTACGTTGCCTTTGGCCAGACAAAGGACGGATTGGCATCTTATCTCAAACTGTTGGTTATGAACGACGACGCTGGACCAGCGGGAACGGCTTTGGTTGAGGTCATTTGCGAGACAGAATACAATGGTGACCTTGTCTTTGATGTGGCTGTCGTAACCGACCGAAATATCGCCGAGATCGCGCTGCGAGAACACAAGGCCGCATTGCTACTCGTCATCCCGACCAATTTTACACAATCCTTGACGACCCAAGAAACACCACCCGCTGTCCGATTGGTAGGTGATGTCAGCTCGGATACCTTTGTCTTTGCCCAGGGCTTTTTGGATGATCTGGTGCTGCGGTTCGCTCGACAGGTCTCAGGCCGAGAAGAGCCGGCGTTGGTGATGTACGAGTTCTTGCCCGGCACGGGCACAATGTCAGACTTTGATTTTGGTGTGCCGGGAACCATTGTATTTGGCGTGATGTTTATGACCATCGCCACAGCCATGATCATGGTGCGCGAGCGCGTCAATCACACGCTGCGCCGCCTGCGACTGACGCGTGCCAGCGCCCGTGACCTGCTATTGGGTGTCACGCTGGCGTTGTTGATTGTCAGTTTGGTGCAAGCCCCGCTCACTTTTGGATCGGCTGTGTTGTTAGGGTTTCACGTCCAGGGATCGCTGGTGTTGGCGATGGGCATTGTGCTCTTGTTGAGTTTGTCGGCGGTGGGATTGGGGCTGATTGTGGCCTGTTTTGCGCGCAACGACGGCGAAGCCGCCAACCTAGGTGCCGTAGTTGGCGTGATGATGGCGTTGCTGTCCGACGCTATGTATCCGATGCCAGAAGCACCCATTGCCACCATCGCCGGGCGCACCATTGAACTGTACGACGCTTTGCCCCCCACCCATGCCGGTGAGGCGATGCGACGGGTTCTGGTCTTTGGCGAGGGGCCCGGTGCCATTGTCTACGAACTGGCAATGATGGCCACTTTGGCCGCCTTGTTCCTGACTGCGGGCGTAATCCTCTACCGGCGAGTCCAGATGGGAGAACGAAAAGCGTAGCAAGTCACTATTACGTTGCACAAGGGAATTCTTATGCCAAACATTGTTTTACAATCAAAAGGGTTGACCAAACGATACGGCTCGCTGACGGCCGTCAAGGATCTAACATTGGAAGTGTACGAGGGTGAGGTGTTTGGTTTTCTGGGTCCAAATGGTGCAGGCAAGACCACGTCCATCAATATGATGTGTGGACTGCTCAAGCCGGATGCGGGTCAGGTCACCATCCGCGGCGTCCCGGTCAGTAACGGAGACGTAGATGTGCGTGCCCGTGTGGGTGTCTGTCCCCAAGAGATTGTTCTGTGGGAGCGATTGACCTGCATCGAGCAACTCCAATTCATCGGACAGATGTATGGGATCGCAGGGCGCCAAGCCCGCGCGCGCGGCGAGCAATTGTTGGAAGATTTGGGTCTCACTGACAAACGAAACAAGCAGGCACGCACCCTTTCGGGCGGAATGCAGCGGCGGCTTAACCTGGCGATGGCGCTAGTGCACGATCCCGAGATCGTGGTACTGGATGAGCCAGAGGCCGGGCTCGATCCACAGAGCCGTATCAAGGTACGCGAGTACATCCAATCGTTGGCGCACAAGAAAACCGTCATTGTCACCACGCACAATATGGATGAAGCCGACCGCGTGGCCCACCGCGTAGCCATCATCGATCACGGCGAGCTGTTGGTGCTAGATACACCCCAGGCGCTCAAGCGGCGTGTGGGAGAGGGAGATGTGGTGGAGATCAGTTTGGGGGGGGCGCTGGACGACGGTAGAGAAGTAAAGGTGCGACAAGCGATGGAACAGGCCGCGCCTGGATCCCTCGTTAGCCAGATTTCGTTGGACGTCGAAAATCGTTTGTTAAAGGTGCGGGCACTCAATGCCGTGGGTACGCTGCCTGCTATCTTGACCGCACTGGAGAGCGCCGGGTTGGAAGCGAGTCAAGTGCGCGTACGTGAGAATACACTGGAGGATGTGTTCATTCAGCTCACCGGGCGGAGGTTGCGAGAATGAAAGCATTCCTTGTGGCGCGCAAGAGCTTGCTGGAGATGGGGCGCGAACTACAATTGCTCGTTTTGGTCTTGTTACTCCCCTTGCTCTTTTTGGGGCTTACTCTCGTTAGCTATGGCGATACACTGTTGGTAACGTACCCAGTGTGGGTCATCGATGCTGATCCTGCCAGCATACCGTCGGATAAAGCGCCGTTGGTGATAGCGTTAAAAGCCCAACGATACGTCACTGACCAGCCTATATTTGATATCACCCTGACCAATGATCGAAACGCGGCTGATGAGGCTCTTAAGGATCAGACTGTGACTGCGTTGGTTGTCATCGCGTCGAATGTTTCTAGTGCATCGTCTGTCACGCTCCGGGGCGATGCGCTCAACATGGACTTTTACCGAGCCAGCACCATGTTGAATAATACCATTATAGAGCATGCTGACAATATCGCGGGCCAGTTGCCAGTCGTGCAGATCATCGAGGAAGCACTGGGCGAGGCTGCCCCGGAAAACTATTTCGATGTATACGCGCCGGGCATCATCATCTTTGCCCTGTTGATGATCGTACCGCAGACGGCGATGTTGGTGGCGCGAGAAATTCGCTGGCGCACGTTGCGTCGGTTGCGGATCACGCGGTTGAACGTCTGGGAGTTGTTGGGGGGCATCAGCTTGGCCCAGATGGTCGTTGCTATTGCCCAAGTCATTATTCTGTTTGTCGGCGCGCTGGCGTTGGGGTTTCACAACCAGGGTTCATTGTTGTTGGCTATTGTCGTGGGGCTGGTCGTGAGTTTTTCAGCTATTGGTTTGGGAGTGATCGTGGCTTGCTTTTCCGAGAATGATAGTCAAGCGGCCAATCTTGGGGGGACGGTGGCGATGCTTCAGGTGTTTCTCTCTGGTGCATTTTACCAACTTTCACCTATGACCGTTTTTACCTTGGCCGGTCACCAGATCGATTTATTTGACGTTTTTCCTGCAACTCACGGTTTCTCTGCGTTGCAACAGGTGTTGGCTTATGGCGCGGGCTTGAAAGATATCGGCTTTCGATTGGGGGCAGCACTGATTCTCTCGATAGTATATTTTGCGGCCGGTGTGGTCATCTTTCAACGGCGCCAGATGCAGAGCAATCAAAGTTAGTGCCATTTGCCGATTTGCTTGAGCATCCGTATCACCCGCAGTGTGACCCATTTACTGGGTTCGCCTTTCTTCTCGACGTCGCTCCACATCTTGCCGTTGTAACTGTATTCCATCTTCCAGCGACCTTGTTCATCCCGCTTGGAGAGCACAAGGTCAATTGCCTCGTCCAAGCGCGGATCACCGCCGCAGCCTGCCTCGACCAGTGCCTCTAGGTTGAGGAGAACATCAGTGACATATCCCAGCGGATAACCGAATTTGAACCAACTCGAGTTGATGCGCTCTTTGTGAGGATAGTCGGCGCGGGCAATATCATAGTGGAGCAGAAAGGCGGTACAGGTCTCGATGGCGGCCTCGACGATGGGAGTGCGCAGGGTGGGGGGAACGCGGTTTAGGGCCCACAGCGCTCGTACAGCGCCCCAAGCACATGGCAAGCCATAGTTGGCTGAGCATACGAACCCAGGGGCCTGAACACCCCCTTTGCGGTACCACTCGTATCCATCGCCTGTGATGGAGCGGGCCAATGCATCTATTGTGGCGCTCAGTCGCTCGTCGCCCGTGTTCTCATAGCCCAATTCGAGTAGTGCCCGCACCACGTTGCCCCACAAACAATGGATCGTCGTGCTGGGGCGGCCGTTGATGGCAAAGCCGTTGTTGGGTGCTTGGGCGTGAGAGAAAATGTGTTCGATGGCTCGACGGATTCGCGTGTCGCGTCCATCGGCTCCCAATTGAGCCAAAAAGATCACTTGCCAGAGGGTGGATCGATACTTGGGCGTATAGCCTGGGCCGGGCTTGACCCAGTAGCCATCTGGGTATTGGGCATCCAAGATGGCGGGGACAGGGCCGGTACGCATAACGTCTGCCCGTGCGGTTGTTAATTGGGGATCATCGTCAGCTTGGTTGAGCAGATTGCGCAGGGCAAAGTAACGAATACTAGGATTGAGTTCGTCTATTTCCAGCAGCCAGGGCAGAAGGTTTGCTTCTGTCCAATTGCTCATGATTATCCTTCAATTTCAACCGACGCGGCATAGTCTAGGGCGGATGCTGAGAGGGTTGCTAAGATGGCAAGCAGGTTGACGTCATCGTCGGTGAATTTTTCCCCAGATCGCTTGTTGATCACTTCGATTACACCCAGAACCTTGCCCCGAGCGGCCAATGGCATGGCGATCAACGAGCGAGTATCAAAGCCAATGCTCTCACCTATCTCGGGAAAATAGCGCGTATCAGTGCGGACGTTATTGACGATGACCGGTTCGGCGTGATCGGCTGCCCAGCCCGCGATGCCCTGCTGCCGATCAAAGCGTTTCCCGACCAATGTATCACTTGCGGCACCATGTACCAGTACAAACACCAATTCGTTGGTCTCTTCGTCAATCAGCATCAGGGAACCATCAGTGGTGTCTAAAAGTGTCATGGCGCATGCCAGTGTCTCGCCCAGCAAAGCTAGAATGTCTTGTTCAGGCGTAAAGTGCTGGACGGTTTCCTGTAGATCTTGAAGAGCCCTGATATACCGACGTAAAGCGTACACTTCGTCAAGTAGTAGTTTTTTTTCGTCTTGGAGGCGAGCACACTCTTGTCGGAGAAAGCGTACAAGTTTGGCATCTCCAGTTTCAGTTGACATAATTCTCTCCTATTCCAGAACCTTCTGTATCGTCTTTGTCATGTGTGGTGTTATTTGTTTTTGCGCCTGCCCTAACCTAGATTTTACAGTCAATTGCCGACTTGTGCAAGTCGGTTTGTTCATAACGGTTCTTCTGTTCTGAATATGGTTGGGTCGATTTAATTTTGACTTGTATGCAAGTTTCCGTTATACTAGAATAAACAGTCCTGAAAATGTGTATAAAAGATAATGGGGGCAAAGCGATGGATGTACAAGAGATTATCAGACGCTACAAAGACGGAGAGCGGGATTTCTCTGAGATTGATTTACGTGATGATGATCAACACAAGATCATGTTGCGTGGAATCAATCTGCGCGAGGCCAACCTTACGGGAGCCCAACTGTACGGTGTCGATTTAAGTGAGGCCGATCTAAGTTGGACTATTTTGAGTGGGGCTGATCTGCGGACAGCAAAGCTGCACGACGCCAATTTGATTGGCGCCTCTTTGGAAGGTGCTCTTTTAAACGGAACCGACCTGAGTTCGGCCAAATTGATTGGGGCCAACTTGCGTAGCGCTGTATTGAATGGGGCAAACCTGAGCCAAGCCAGCCTACGTGGAGCCAACTTGATCGAGGCCAGCCTACATGATGTCAACCTGTTTGCTGCTGATTTGAGCCGGGCAAATCTTAGTCGAGCCAGAATTACTTCCAAACAACTTGTCGTGGCTGGATCACTTGAAGGCACGACCTGGCCTGATGGCAGAAAGCGCGATTGAGTCCTCTAGTATTTGCGGTGACTTGCTCTTGATCTCACTGGCTGTGTTATTTTGCCAGCGCGAGTGCCCCTTGCGATTGACTATCACCCACCACTGATAACAAGAGACCACATCTCACATCAGACCTAGGAGGTTTTCTGAAACCTTCTAGGTCTAGCTTTGTTTTACTCACCCAACCTACCCTAGTTTGGTAAAATTCCTCGGTCTTTTTTGGGATAATTGGGATTCCAGAGCTTGACAGGATGAGCCAAGATTGGTATGATTAAATAGAACATTTGTTCTATTTTTGAAAGGTGATGGCAATGCGTAAAAAGCTAGAGTTTCAGGCAAATCGAATTGAGGCTGTGCTAACGCTGCACAAGGTGCCAGCTCGGGTGACAGGGGGCACGGTGACACCTCGCTGGGTGCGTTTCCAGGTGCTGCCCGCACTGGGGGCCAAGATCTCGCGTATCAAGGGGCTGAGTGAAGAGTTGGCTGCGGCATTGGACGCAGCTAATTGTCGAGTATCGCGGCGGGGGGCGGCAGTGGATGTCCAGGTGCCGCGTGATGATCCGCAGCCGGTGCGCTTCTTGTCCCTCTATCGCCAACTCATCGAGGACACCGGCGATCCTCTGCCGCCAGTGACGGCGATTTTAGGATTGGGAGAGGATGGTGTGCCGTTGTTGATCCGGTTGCCTTCGCCGGACGTGGCTCACGTGTTGGTGGCGGGGACGACGGGATCAGGAAAGACGGTGCTTTTGCAGGCAATGATCTCGAGTTTGGCGATGACGAATCCAACTCGCACGCTCGCGCTGGTGTTGATCGACCCAAAGCGACGCGCCTTTGGGCTGTTTGAGGGATTGCCTCATCTGGCGCGGCCGGTGATCTGTCAGGTGGAGGAGGCGATGGAGGCACTCGATAGCTTGGTGCGGTTGATGGAGAGAAGAGGATTAGTAAATGAAGATATTTGGCCCCACGTGGTGCTGGTGATCGACGAGTTGGCTGATCTGTTGATGGTAGGGGGAAAAAAGGTGCAGCGAGCATTGACTCGGTTGACACAGCGGGGACGTGAAGCAGGCATTCACGTGGTGGCGGCAACGCAAAAACCTACGGCGACAGTGTTGGGGCCACTGATAAAGGCGAATTTTCCGGTGCGGTTAGTGGGGCGGGTGATGAGTGTGGAGGACGCACGCACGGCCGCAGGTTGGAGCGGGACGGGAGCGGAGCGTTTGATGGGTCGGGGGGATTTCCTTGCCGTGGCTGAGGGGCGGGTAACACGGTTCCAGGGAGCTTGGGTGACAGACAATGAGATCCGAAAAATAATAGAGATTTGGAAACAGAGAGCTTTTTGGTAGTGTTCAAACCGAACGAATGTGCTAGGGTTTCATACTGGACACTTTTTGCTCAAACATTGGACACTCAACCAGACACTTTTGATATCCAATGGGAGTCATCTGAAGCAAGTTTAGGGCCCTGAAAGGTTAAGAATGA
>JAAEPW010000675.1 GCA_024232355.1 Chloroflexota bacterium
TAAAGATAAAAACGGCGGCGCAGAAGCGCCCGCCAACCTGCTGCGGGCGGTCTTGATGAACACGGCGGACGATATGGACGACCCGGGGCCTGATTTCAGGACCGGATATGGCAGACCAAACGCGCGGCGGGCCTACAACGTTCTCGACAGTTCCCAGTTCATCAGCAGTACCGTTTCAAATGGCTTTACAAATACGTATACGATCACTGTGCCCGCCAACACCAAACAGGTGCGAGTGATGTTAATGTGGCCGGACGTCGCTGCCGCAGTCAACGCAGACCCGGCCATTGTCAACAACCTCAACCTGCTTGTAACCGATCCCCCCAGCACCGCCAGCTATAATCCCTGGGTCCTCGACCATAGCCCAAATCCAATCAATCTCGACCTTCCGGCGACCAGGCAGGTGGATAACCTGAATACGATGGAACAGGTGACGGTCGATGATCCGGCCCCGGGAAACTGGACAATTGCCGTGAGCGGGGCAAGCGTTCCACAAGGTCCCCAAACCTACTATATCGTATACGAGTTCTTGATGGATGAGCTTTACGTGGGCTTTCCTTTGGCAGATGTTCGTCTGGTACCCAAAGATACTTATCACCTGAAATGGGACAACTATGGGGTAAGCGGAACCTTTACTCTCACTTATCAGATTGATGGCGGCAGTTGGGTCAATATTGTCACCGGCCACGATGCTGCGAGCCGCTCCTACGAGTGGACGGCCCCGCCGGTCGGCGCCGGCATCCACACCATCAGAACACAGGTACAACGCGGCGTCTTGACTGCCACGAGCGGCGTCAACTATATCGGCGACGTACCGCAAAATCTGACCGTCGATTGGGCCTGCACCGATACCGTCAAGCTCTCCTGGGACGACGTGGACGGGGCCACAGGCTACGAGGTGTATCGACTGGGAAGCAAATACATGAAAGCTGTCACCACCAGCATCACGTTTGATGGAGCATCCGCCATATTGACCGGGTTAAGCACCACGGAAGACGAACATTTTGCAGTCAGCGCCGTGACGGGAGCGAACGAGGGCTTGCGCACCAACGCGTTGACAAAAATAGCCGGTGATTACAACTGTTTTAATGCCAAGACAACCACGGCAAGCGCAGTGGACAAGAGCGACATTATGCTCAACGGTTTGGTCAATCCTCACAATTCTACGCTGACCAACGTCCATTTTGAATACGGCCCCACAACGGCCTATGGCAGTTCTACGCCGAATATCTCAATTTCTGCCACGGGACACACGCAAGAAGCCGTGACCAGCACCATTGCTTCCACGTTGACCAGCCGATTCGAGAGTTTCCACTACAGGCTTGTGCTTCAAAAGGATGGCGGGGACGTCTATGGGGATGACCAGGAAATACGCCTGGCCCCAGGAAATGATTTTGCGTTTGATGGTGTGGACGATCACTTGAACCTGGGCAATGCTGACCAGGTGACCGGCGCAAACCCAAGAACGGTTGCCGCCTGGGCCTGGACAGAAAGCTTTAATAACGGCGGTATTTTTCAAGCTGGAGCAGACGGGACCGACAGTGCTGATTTCTCACTACGCACTTTGACCACTGATGAACAGTGGCGGGTACAGCTTTGGGGCGTGGGTGAGTTTGACGTGACGCTTCCCGGGAGTAAAGGCGCGTGGCATCACTATGCCCTCACGTATGATGGTATGGACGTCACACTATATTACGATGGCTATGTAGCTGGTTCCAGCACCGTAGCCCTAAATACCCTAGCTCACGATGTTTACGTGGGCAGATGGGGAGATGATTATTTTGACGGCCAGATTGACGAAATAAGCTGTTGGGACAAAGCCTTGAATGAAGCGGAAATAAGAGACCTGATGCACCAGCCGCTCGACGGCAACGAGGCGAATTTGATCAACTATTATCACCTGGATGGCAGGGCGGGCACTGCCTTTGACCTTGTCACCGGAAAAGAAGCGCAAATAAATGGAGGCGCGAGTAAAACGACTTCTGCGGCTCCGTTTGGCCTGGGTGTAGAATTCACCGCCAGCGAGGCCAACGGCCAAGTGACATTCACGGGGACCGACCTGGTAGCCAATTACGGCGCTCACAACGGGGCCACCGTTATCGTCTCCAAGATTGAGGTCGAGCCAAATGTCACGGACGGTTTTCCCGGCAGCAATACCGTTTTCGATGATCAATACTGGGTGGTCCACCGGCATGGCTCTGGCAGTTTTTCCGCTGTCGTCACCTTTACGGTTTCAGAAGACCTCGATGCGGTAGACCAAAGCACCCCAGGCCAGATTCACTTGTACGGTCGTGACAAAGGCTCGGACGGAGACTGGAGCTTTGTGACAATGGCAAGCAGTGTTGACGCGGCCAATGAGCGGGCTGTTTTTGATGGCATCACGGCCTTTGACCGGCAGTTCATGCTTGCCAGAAACACAGGCCCATTTCTAAATGTATCCGAGAACAGCCTGCCATTTAGAAACATCAAGGTGGGTTGTACTTTTCAGCAGCACGCGTATCAATTGTCGGGCGTCAATCTAACTGCGGGCGTCACTGTCACACCCCCCGCCGGTTTCCTGGTCTCGACCAATGCCAGCAGCGGGTTTAGCACTACGTTGTCCCTGGTTCCCGTGGGCGGAACAGTATCCGAGATGGTTTACGTTCGCTTTACGCCTGCTTTGACGGGCACTTTTGCGGACGGAGACGTGCTCAACAGCAGTGATGGGGCAGAAACAGTCAGCGTCGCAATTTCCCAGTTCA
>JAAEPW010000676.1 GCA_024232355.1 Chloroflexota bacterium
CATCACCGTGTAGCCGGGCACCGTCTGTTGGTATGTATCGGGCGTCTGCGACAAAGTAAAGCTGTCAGGCTGCACTTTGACCAGCGACAGGGCCGGTTCTTGCTCTTCTTGTGTGTCTGCGGTTTGTTGTTGCTCCTCGATCGACTCTTTGACCTCTTCAGGCGCAAAGGTCAGCATGTCGTCAAACTGGCCCTCGCCCATACTGATCTGGTTTTCGATGGACAACTGCATGGCCGCGCCTTCTATCACGCCCTCGAACAGTTGGCGGTCCGCGGCGTCAGCCACCGGGTCGTAGAGCATGGTCAGTGTGATGTGCTGTCCGGCGTCGATGGCAGCCGAAAAGCCGGGCGGGATGACCAGGGCGGCTGTGCGCTCAGAACCCTCCACCAGCGCAGTGGCAATCTTTTCATCACAGGCCGGACTGGCCTGGGCGCATCCCGCCGCGTTGCTAATATCCGCTTGTTCGGCTTGCTCCATCGTGAAATCGTTCTCTATCTGAAAGCTAGACTCCAGAGTGTCCAGCAACTCTTGAGCGTGGTCGCCGCCATCATAGTTGATGATCGGCAACTGCTCGCCGGCGTCCTTGTTGATGCCAAAACCGTCCCCGCTGCCCAGGGCAAAGCTGATAGGCAAGACAAAGGCCAGCGGCATAAGAAATAGTATTGCCAGCCCGCCTCGATCGCGCAACAGGAGCTTGAGATCATTTTTGAGCACAGATAATATTTGCATAGTAATTCCTCGTAACGATCACGCAACAGGCAACACGCCCTACTGGCGCAGGCTCTTGCCGGTCAGGTGCAGAAAGACGGTCTCCAGGTTGGGATCCAATGTCTCTATTGAAAGAATGTCGATGTCTTTTTGGTTAAAGAGATTGATGATTTGCAGCAAAGCTTCATTGGCCTGGATGGCTTCGACTTTGAGCACTTGCTTTTCATCAGCCCCACCGGCGGCGTCAGTGGTTGGCGACAGGAACACCGCCGTTTTGACGACCGGCAGATTGACCACGGTATCCCGCAATGCCTCGTCAGCCTGGGCCAGACCGATATGGATGATACCGCCGCCCAGCATGGCGATCAGGTTTTTCGGCGTGTCCAGGGCAATGACCTTTCCCCGGTCCATGATGCCGACGCGCTGACAAAGCCGCTGCGCCTCCTCCATATAGTGGGTGGTGTAGAGGATGGCCATGCCCTGTTCTTGGTTCAGCCGCTCCACGCTCTCAAAGATGTGGTTGCGGCTCTGTGGGTCTACGCCGACGGTGGGCTCGTCCAGGAAGAGGATGCGGGGCCTGTTGATCAGGCCGACAGCCAGGTTGACGCGCCGCTTCATACCGCCGGACAGCGTGTCCACGGGGGCATCCGCCCGCTCGCTCATGGCCACATAGTCCAACACCTCGCTCACCCGTTGCTTGAGTTCCTTGCCGCCGAAACCGAACATTTCGCCAAAAAAAGTCAGGTTATCCCGAGCACTGAGGGTGGGATAGAGAGCCAGGTCCTGGGGCACGACGCCGATCAATTGCTTGACCTGGTCGGCGTCCTGCACAATGTCGTGGCCGCCCACGCGGGCGCTGCCATCGCTGGGAGGAAAGAGGCAGGTCAGCATCGAGATGGTGGTGCTTTTTCCGGCGCCATTGGGGCCCAGCAGGCCGAATACTTGACCTTCCTCAATGGTAAAGCTGACATCGTTGGCGGCTACAAAGTCGCCATATTTTTTGATCAGGTTGCGGGCATCTACAATGTGTTGTGTCATAATATATTTCCTTTCTTCCTCAGGTGATTGCACGTTGGTTATGGATCACGACTCTGATTTTGAAATCGAGACCACCAAACACGACACGGCCAAAAAGAACGTAATTGGACCAAACAGAACCTTTTCCCCAATACTCAGTGAAGTCAAGTTAGTCAGGGTATTGAGTACTTGGAATGCAGTTGTGAACCATGACAATATCTTGATAATTGTCGGGATGGGCGCATCACCGACGAGCCCCGCGCGACGGCGTATGACATAGATAAAGAAACCCAGGATAGCCGCAGAGACCAGGCTTGCGATTCTCAAAGAAGTGGTCAAGACAGGTTGCCGCCCTCCCCAAGCCATCGTGATCGGCAAGATGCCGGCTGCAAGTAAAAATTGAAGAATAATCGTTACGACAAACAAAACAGTTGCGACATTCGCCGCAGTGCGTGTTGCTGAACGGTTAGATGAGGTTGACATGTAATTTCTCCTTTCTGAGATAAAGAATGCAATAACTAGAACGTAGAACTTGGTGCTCGAGACAAGTGGTCGCCAGGTTTGAGCGATTACACAAAAAACAGCGCCACGGTTGCGAGAGCGCAAAGCCCCCAAAGCAGCTTGTTCCAATCCCAGATGCGCCGTCCGTTAAAGCTGACAAACGGAAAGAACACCAACACGACGTCAAAGAGCATCATAACTAGGCCCATCGTCATCGCGGAACTGATCCAGCTAGATGCCTCGGGTCCCAGTCCTCCGAACCGTGACAGCGCCCACGCGCCCCAGGTGAGTGCCAGTGCCGGAAGAACGCCAGACAGCGCCACCGTGCCTAGTTTGGGCAGCAAGTCGCGGTATCGCCAGCGGTCAGATGTGGGGTACAAACTTCCCAGTACCGGATACGGGGCACCGAACGCCAACGCGATTAGCACGCTCAAAGGAAAGCCCGACTCCCAAGCGCGATAACGCACGCTCATCTTTTGCCTGCGTGCCATCCACTGCATAGACAAGGTCCGTATTCCCAAGAACAGAGCAAGAAGCAGCGGTATTTTCACTACAGACGATAGGGTTAACTGACCAAAACCGTTTTGACGCCCCAGCGCCAGCAAACTGACCAGGATGTTCGCCAGCCAGTTGCCCCACCACTGCATTGTTGGATTATCGGGTTGGCTGGCAGCAGGGCGCACCCACAGGAAATGTCCAACGTCGATAAAGTGAAAGGTGTGAATCCACATCGACAAAGCGCCCAGCCCGTAGCGCCGGAATTGCTCGCCCGGTGACAGGATCGAGAAACCCCGCGTGGCAAAGAGCTTGCTCGAACTGCTGTTATAGCCCTCGACGCAGGCCATCAACTCGTCGCAGCCTTGTTCCTCGAGGAACTTGAGAGCGGATTCTATCAATTGTTGGCCTGCCCCGGTTCCACGGGCTTCTGGTGCAGTGAATACCCACGCGATCAGCCCACCCTTTCGGCCACCGGGCAGTGAGAACATTTTGAGCACGACCGCACCCAACAGTTTTCCATCCTGCTCAGCGACCAGCACATCTGGTGACCACGAAAAGAACCATTGCTGAGTCAGTTCGAACGAGCGGCGCATAATGGCGGCCACGTCTTTTTTTTCCTCCGCCCTCATTGGGCGAATGAGAATGTCTGTCATAAAATTTTACCTCACTTTGATAGGTCGTGTTTTAATGCCACGAGCGGCGTGGTCACAATAGCACAATCTTGGCACATATCTCCCGCGCTTCCAAATCAACTGTTTTGTTCAGGCGTGGCATCTTGCTCGACAAGCCCGTAGCCGCGTTCGATCAGGTCTGTGAACTGCTGGGTAAAGCGCGCCGCTGGAGCGCCGTCAACAATGTCGTGATCAAAGCTGACCGTCACACTCAAAAGCTCGCGAATTTCAATTTGCCCATCAACCACGACCGGTTTTTCGGCGATACCGCCGAGCGTGACGGCCAGCGAGTGCTGGATGACGGGAATGTAAATCCCCGTGATGACCGAACTAGGCTTTAACCTGCGCAAAAAAGACGCGCCCAGCCAGC
>JAAEPW010000677.1 GCA_024232355.1 Chloroflexota bacterium
CTTCTCTCACGCAGTTTTCGCGTACCTTACTGCGTGGAATTAGGCTGTTTTGATGCTCCTTTTCAATGCTTCCTTCATCCTGTCTTTGAGTGTTTTGAGTGCTCGTTTGCATTTATCTCAACTGTTGAGGAACACTACCGGGGGGAACGCCGGTACATATTCTCGAAATCTGGCACATTTACGTCATTTGATGAGATTGATAGTGTCGTAGCCGATCCGAACAAACGGGTTTCCAGAATATTGTCGGTGGGATCGCATTGACGCAGGAACGAGCGCAGCCAGCGACGATCCATTCCGGCTTTTTGAACAGCCCATTCGGCTAAAATCGGAATGTGTCGTTTGGAGATAGAATGACCAGCACGCCATTTCTGAACAGAGGATGGCGATAGACCAACTATTTGAGCTATCTCACATTCGATGCGAGCGACGGTGTATCCTGGGTGGCGTTGAGCAAACCCAGTAACGGCCTGGTGAAAAAAGCGACGGCGTTCTTCAGAAGATTGGGGCATTTTCCGAGTTTTTCCGAAAATTCGGAAAGATTTTTCCGGTTTTTCAGAATTGATATGTGCTATACTTGTAAGTCAGAGATTGTCTTTACTCTGCTATCTTATCACACAATATTGATATGGGCAAAGGAGGTGATGCTTTCCAAGTGATATGTGTTATGCAGTTTGTAATCTATCGAGTCGTGATTTGCAATTCACAAAAAAAGGAGCAACAAACAATGAAAATCAAGCATGTACTTGTCACGTTCATATTGGGTATTGGGTTAGCCCTGGTACTGCTGTGGGCTATCGAAGGCTCGAGTACGTTAGCTATGGCTGCACCAGATACCAAATTTAAGCTGGGCACAGTAAAAGGCCCCGTCGAAATCCCCAGCACCCCTAACGCTGAATTGCGCGTTTGCCCCAGCGGGTGCGATTATTCGTCGGTGCAAGACGCTGTGGATGCTGCCAGCGAGGGCGACATGATCAAAGTAGC
The DNA here is from genome assembly GCA_024232355.1 of Chloroflexota bacterium. Next base: position 982 of record JAAEPW010000677.1, read on the forward strand.
AGCCGGTGACTATACCGGCGTGAACAACTACGGGAGGCTGGCCCAGGTGGTCTATATCAGCAAGACAGTGACCATCCGGGGCGGCTATACCATGGCCTTTATCGATCCACCCAACCCCGATACCAACCTCACCACTCTGGATGCCCAGGAACAGGGACGGGTACTGTATGTCACTGGTGACATCAGTGCCACCGTCGAGGGACTGCGCATCATCGGCGGCGACGCGACAGGATTGGGTGGTGACTGGGATGGTGATGCTGGCGGCGGAGTCTATGTCAGTGGGGACTATGCTGCCCATTGCTCAGCCATGTTTGATAACAACCACATCTATAGCAACACTGCCGAGTACGGCGGGGGACTGTATCTGAGCTACAGCGACGCTACGTTGAGTGGTAACACTGTTACTTCTAACACTGCCAGTGAGAGTGGCGGGGGGCTGTATCTGGACTACAGCGACGCCACTTTGACCAGCAACGCCGTCACCAACAATACTGCCAGCGGTACTGTGTGGGGGAAGGGTGGCGGTGGGCTGTACCTGTACTATAGCGACGCCACTTTGACCGGTAACAACGTTCTCAGTAACACTGCTGAATACGGAGGTGGATTGTACGTTAGCAGCGGTGATGCCAGCTTGACCGGCAACGCCATCGTCAGCAACACAGCCTACAGCAGCGGCGGCGGAATATATGTACGCGGTGACGCTAACTTGACCGGCAACACCGTCGTCAGCAACACAGCCCACGACAACGGCGGCGGGATATATGTAAGCGGTGGCGCTATGCTGACCGACAATATCGTTTCCGGCAACACAGCAGGGACGTATGGTTACGGCGGTGGACTGTATGTGAATGGTAAGGTGATGTTGGTCAACAATACTGTCTCAGGGAACGCTGCTTATGCAGCCGGTGGTGTGAGTGTGTCTGGTGGCGCCATTGTAATCAGCAACACTGTTTCTGGCAACACAGCCCGAGACTACTCTGGCGGCGGAATGCGTGTGAGCGGTGAGGCTACGCTCATTGGCAATGTCGTCACGCTAAACACCGCTAACACTGGTGGGGGGTTGGCTCTTGATTATAGCAATGCTACGTTAAGAGGAAACATTGTCACTACCAACACTGCTAGTAACAACGGTGGCGGGGTGTGGATAGCCAATAGCACCAGCACATTGGACAACACCATAGTAACTGATAATGCAGTGATATGGTTTGAGGGCAGTGGTCTCTACATTTCTGACGATGCGTCCCCTATTTTACGTCATACCACTATTGCCCACAATCACGGCGGCAACGGTCAAGGAATCTACGTTGACGACAGCAATGCCACACTGATTAACACCATCCTGGTCAGCCACACCGTGGGCATCTACGTGGGGAGTGGTGCGCAGGCCACACTGACCGGCACTCTGTGGGGCAGCGAAGCCTGGGGCAACGAGGCTGACACTGGTGGCGCGGGCACAGTTGTCAGTAACACCAACGTCACCGGCAACCCGGCATTTGTGGACCACGACGGTGGCGATTACCATATCGGCGCGACCTCGGCAGCGATAGATCAAGGTGTGGATACCGACGTCCCGTTGGACATGGATGGAGAATACCGCCCGCCCTCCGCCCCGCCCGATATGGGAGCCGATGAGCGTATCGTTGCCCCTACCTGCCACGTCCGTCTCAACGGTGGCGGTACCGTCTACGATGCTATCCAGACCGCCCTGGTCGCCAGCACATCTCCTTCTGACCTGGTGGAGGTGTCCGGCGTCTGTGAGGACGTGGTGGACTGGCAGGGCATGATGCGCGTGGCCGTTCTGACCCGTACACTGACACTACGAGGAGGCTACAGCCTGGACTTTGCCACGTGGGATCCAGAGACCTATCCTACGGTGCTCAACGGTCACTTGCAAGGCGGGGTGCTGGCCATCGGCACGGGCATCAGCCCGACGGTAGAGTATCTGACGCTTCTTGGCGGGGTGACAGTGGAAGGCGGCGGGGTGTGGAGCTGGGAAGCTGAACCAGTGCTGCGCTACTTGCGCGTTGCCCACAACGTTGCCAGCCAGGGCGGCGGCATCTACCTGGAGGGAGGCATCGGCAAGGTGGTGAGCAACACCGTGGAGACCAACCGGGCTGGCAATGGTGGCGGACTCTACTTGGAAGACAACGACGCGACGGTGAGCGGAAACACAGTGAGCGGCAATGCGGCCGGCAGCGGCGGCGGTCTGTATCTAGGTAGCTGGGACACGAACGCCGTGTTGAACGATAACACAGTCAGTGACAACACAGCTGACTATGGCGGCGGAGTGTATTTGGGCAACGCCAACGCCACGCTGAGTAACAACGCAGTCAGCGACAACACGGCCCAGAGGAGCGGCGGCGGATTGTACGTGTATGGAGAAAGCCCCACCTTGGATGGTAACACCATCAACGGAAACTCTGTCACTGGCGCCAATTCGTGGGACGGCGGCGGTGGGCTGGACGTGAGATATGGCTACGCTACAGTGCGCGGCAACGTCATCATCAACAACGTGGCCCAGAACAACGGCGGTGGACTGCGTTTGGATGACCAGAGCAATGCTACGTTAATCAACAACGTCGTCGCCGACAACTTGGCTCAGGGGAACGGCTCCGGCATCTATGCCGATAATAATGCTTCCCCTCGCCTGCTGTACACTACGTTGGCCCGCAACAGCGGTGGCGATGGCAGTGGAATCCACGTCACTGGCAGCAGCAACGTCGAACTGAGCAACACCATCCTGGTTAGTCACACGGTAGGCGTCACTGCCACGGCAGGCAGCGTGATTAATCTGGAAGGCACGCTGTGGGGCAGCGGAGTCTGGACCAACGGTAGCAATGTGGGCGGCGCGGGCACGGTCGTCAGCAGCACCAACGTCACTGGCAACCCGGCCTTTGTGGACCACGACAACGGCAACTACCACATCGGCTCGACCTCGGCGGCGATAGACCAGGGCGACGATGTAGGTGTCTACGATGACATAGATGGCACCCCGCGCCCGGCGGCCTGGGGCTACGATCTGGGGGCCGACGAACGGCCTGGCCCGGTGCTCTACGTGAGCAAGTCCACTCCGCAGATGTACTTTAACCCCGGTGAGATCGTTACCTACACACTGCTGGTCACGGCCACTGGCGTCGGGGCTTCAACCAGCGTCGTAGCGACTGACACGTTGCCGGCGCAACAACAGCCGCTGGCCGCTGTCGCCAGCCAGGGTAGTTGCACCGTTCTTGCCGGATGGGGAAGCCACGCCGTCTGCACGCTCGGTGACGTAAGTGAGGGTCATACTGCCCGCATCACCCTCACCGCGCAGGTCACAACATCAGTGCTTGCCTCTCTGCCCTACCCTATGCGTAACACTGTCCAGGCCGTCGGCACCAACGCAGCAGCCGATCAAGTCACTCTGGATACCTGGATACACGATTGCCACGTTCGTCTCAACGATAACTCCACTGACTATGCCACCGTTCAGGCCGCGGTAGACGCCAGTGCACAGCTCGATGATGTGGTCAAAGTATCCGGCTACTGTGCCGGCGTCAATGACTATGGCGACTTGCGGCAGGCAGTCTATCTCAGCAAGACGCTGACCATCCGCGGCGGTTACACCTCCACCTTCACCGGAATACCCGATCCACAACTCAACCCCACCACGCTGGATGCTCACGGGCAGGGGCGAGTGATGCTCATCACCGGTACTATAGCGCCCACGGTGGAGGGATTGCGCATCGTCGGCGGCGATTCCACCGGTCTGGCTATCGAATCGCCGTGGTACGACCGAGGGGGAGGCGTCTATGTTCACACGGCCACCGTTGCCATCCGCGATTGTGCTATCCTGAGCAATACGGCCACGGCCAGCGGGGGTGGGGTCTACCTGTATCACAGCGACGGGGTGTTAGAAGACAATCGCGTGAGCGGCAACGAGACTGCCAACTTTGGCGGCAAAGACTACTCGGTGTGCGGCGGGCTGGATTTAACGGACAGCCCGGCTACCCTGCGTCGCAACACGATCTACGAGAACCGGACTGATGGCCGGGGGGGCGGTATCTGCCTGACGCGCAGCGACGCGATACTGGACAACAATGTCATAGTCGACAACGCACTGACCTTGAGTTACAGTTGGGTTAATGGCAGTGGTATGTATGTGTATAACTCGTCACCCACCTTGCGTCACAACACCATTGCCCGCAACCACGGCGGTAATGGGCAAGGAATCTACGCTACCTATAACAGCCACGTTGTACTGACCAACACCATCTTGGTCAGTCACACCGTTGGCCTTTACGTTGAAGGCGGCAGCCAGGCCACGTTGGAAGCGACTCTCTGGGGCAGCGGAGCCTGGGCTAACAGCACGAACACCGACGGTGCGGGAGCCATCGTCACCGGTACACACAATTACTCGGGTGACCCCGCTTTTGTGACCCCCGGTGCGGAAGACTATCATATCACATCCGCTTCAGTGGCGATTGACAAAGGCGTGGATGCAGGGGTGACTACCGACATAGACGGTCAGCCTCGTCCCTACGGTTCCGCTCCTGACTTGGGTGCCGATGAGTGGGGGGAAAGTCTGCCGACTGTGACGATTAGTTCAACCACCGGCGGTGCCCTAGTCTACACCGATACTCAGGGCAGCCCCACGACGGTAGAGTTCCCCGCCGGCGCTGTCACGGACGCGACGACTATCGCCTACACCCCACTGGGCGCGGCTACACCACCATCGGGTTTCTCTTTCGCTGGGCACGCTTTTGATTTGAGCGCTTACCGGAATGGGACGCCTCTGTCTGGCCTGGTTTTCAGTGCCCCGGTCACTGTGACAATCCACTACACCGAGGCCGACGTCGCCGGGATGAACGAAAATACGCTGGATCTGCGTTACTGGAATGGCAGCGCGTGGGCCACAGACGGCATCACTCTCACGGAACGCAATACAGCGCAGAACTATATAGTCTTTGAAATTACGCACCTGAGCAGGTTCGCGTTGTTTGGGGAGACAGATGTCCGGACCATCAGCGTCGAAAAATCAGTTACCCCTGAAAGCCAAGTGAACTATGGCGACGAACTCACCTACACCCTGGTCATCTCAGCTGTGAAAGGTACGCAGGTCGCTCTATATGACCAGTTGGAGGGCACAAGCTGGGTGCGTTTTGTTGGTCAGGAACCCACAGGTGTTGCCCACGCTAATGGCACCATCACCGGCACGCTGACGGTGACGCCTACCAATCAGATAACGGTCAGTTTCGTGACAAAAGTAGGCATCCCTGGCACAGTGGGGTGGACAGTCAGCGTTGCCAACCGTGCTTGCATTTATCCCGTTGGCGGGACGATCGCAGATGACTGTACCTGGTCAAACACAGTGACAAACGACGCTTTTCACCCTTACAATATCTACCTGCCGTTAGTGATACGTAATTCCTAGACGGCTGTTGCATCACGAAATCAAGCGTACCAGGCGTTCTGCAGACGGTCGCCTGGTACGCTCATCTCGTAGAGATTTAGATGTCTGCTAACGGAGGGATTGTGTTTGTTTTATCGCCCCCGCACCGTCACCAAGTTGCCGGATTTGTACCAGTGCAGACCCTATTGAAAGACTCGTTGCACTGTCAGCGTGAATCCGGCGGTGACGGACACCAGCATCACCAGCCGCGCCCAACTAGAATCGTTCAGCAGGCCAGTTGGCATCGGACCGACGAAAACGGTCGAGATGAGGGTGTAGGGCAGTGCATTCACCACGTAGGGAAGAATATCTGCGGGATAGAGGCTGAAGGCGGTTATCAGTGTGTTGAACGCTTGTACTGCAAGCTCCCCCAAGTGCGAGGGCCGCCGCGCGGAATGGAATCCGCAGCTATAATCCCGTTTTCGGATCACAACTGGGTAACTATCCAGAAATTCCACCCAACTGAACCAGTGCCGAAGGGGGTGGTTTGTGTAGAACTGGTATCAACAATACGACTATCAACTTTTATGACGCAACTTGAAAACAAGGAGGAACAAACTACAATGAAACATCAATGGCAGTTAGCCGCTGTGGGGCTATCCATACTTTGTGGACTAGCTCTGTTGTTCTTGGTACTTGGACCAATTTCAAGTGTTTCCGCTGATGCGGGAATAATTTATGTAGCTCCCGATGCAAATTGCAATGGGATGAATCCCTGTTATGGGAATGTACAAGAAGCAGTAGATGCCGCTGCTACAAGCGACACTATCAAAATCGCTGGCGGTATTTACACTGGTGTCCAAAATATTCCAAGTTTGAATTTCGAACAGTGGGGGACGTATTTTACAGCTACTCAGATTGTTGCTATTACCAAAACTGTAATGCTTCAAGGTGGATATTCCGTGACAGATTGGAGTACTTTCAACCCGGACGCCAATCCTACCGTGTTGAATGCACAAGAGATGGGACGAGTGGTTTACGTATATGGCAATCCAACTATAGTAGGGTTAAGAATTACCGGTGGCAATGCTACAGGGTTAGGGGGAGATCCGTGGTCTGGTAACGACGCGGGGGGTGGAGTTTATGTTCGTGGTGTAGGATCAGTTATCCGACAAGCTGAAATTGTTAGTAATACTGCACAAAGAGGCGGAGGTATATACGCGCAGGGGATAACTACGTTACAAGATAACCGTATTTGGGATAACCACGCTGTTTGGTATGGTGGTGGTGTGGAATTACGCTACAGTGATTCCACACTTGCTGGTAGTATTATACATGACAATACAGCTTACATCGGTGCTGGTATTGCCATTTATGGTAGTGACGCTATGATTGTGGGCAATCTCATTCAAGGGAACATTGCGGATGATAGTGGCGGGGGCTTATCTGTTGCCGTCGGTGGCGTTTACGGTAATCCGATTTTCATTAACAATGTATTAGCCGACAACACTGTGATCAATTCGCAGGGTTATGGAAGTGCTGTGAGTGTTCGGTGGGACACTTTTCCTGAATTTGTACACACAACCATTGCACGGAATACAGGGGGAGATGGAAGCAGCATTATTGTCAGGGATAATAGTGCCATCACAATGACAAATACCGTTCTTGCCAGTCACGCTGTAGGTATTAGCGTTACCGAAGGAACCACAGTTACAGTCAATGGCGTACTTTGGTATGATAACGCTGTAGACTATGGAGGCTCAGGAATTATCACCGTCACAAATGAATACACTGGTAACCCCGCCTTTGCCGCAGATGGTTATCGTCTTACCAATGCCTCCGCCGCTATCGACCATGGTGTAGATAGTGGTATCACAACCGATATAGATGGACAAGCCCGCGACATTCTCCCTGACCTTGGCGCAGACGAGTATCACGATGACTGCTGGGTACGGATCAACGATATGCCTGCTGACTATGTGACCGTCCAGGCGGCGGTGGATGCGTCCAGCGAGGGAGACGTGGTAAAAGTGGCCGGATACTGCTCCGGCGTCAGCGCTCGTGCTGGTGTGACGCAGGTGGTCTATATCAGCAAAACTGTCACTGTTCAGGGTGGCTACACTACCACCAACTGGACGATGTCTGATCCTAATGCCAATCTTACTACGCTGGATGCTCAAGGCCAGGGACGTGTGCTCTATAGAGACTCTTGAAAAAGTAGTCATATCTGGACAGTAGGATGAAAACTGTAAGACTATGATGGGTGAAGCATCGTAATCATTCTAAAGTAGCTACCGTAGCATCAAAATACTGCCTGAGA
>JAAEPW010000678.1 GCA_024232355.1 Chloroflexota bacterium
ATACATACTCTGGTGCCAACGCCCCCGGCGACGTTGGCTGGTATGCAGAGAATTCGGGGGACAAAACACAACACGTCGGGCAAAAGACGCCGAACGAGTTGGGGCTGTGCGATATGAGCGGTAATGTGTGGGAATGGTGCTGGGATTGGCACACAGATGATTACTATGCCGTGTCGCCAGCCAACGACCCTGTAGGGCCGGGCATTCCATTGAGCGACCGTGGCGTCTGGGCGCGGAATCGGGTGCGGCGGGGCGGCAGTTGGCACGAGGATGCGGACATGCTCTGTTCAGCCTACCGCAGCCACGACGGACCAGAGTATCGCTCGTATGCGAACGGGTTTCGGATCGTGAGAATGGCATAGCTTTTGGCGAATGTACGAATGTGCGAATGTACGAATTCAAGGCATTCGCGTTCATTTTTTGGGGAAAGAAATATGCGTAAATCAATTGTGATATTGTCGCTTGTAGTTGTACTGGCGGTCGGGTGCAAGTCCCAGGTCCGGGTCGTCGAGGTGGAGGTGACCGCCGCGCCCCAGGTCAACGTCGTCGAGGTGACGGCCACGTCTGCGCCTACACCCATACCTGTGCCTGTCGCCGTCACTGTATGCGCCAATGGTTGTGATTTTACGACCATCCAGGCCGCTATCGACGACGTCTACACCATCGCCGGTTCCAGCATCAGTGTGATTGACGATATTCACACCGAGGCGGACGTCACTGTCAACAAAGACGTCGTCATTCGAGGGCATGGCGCTGAGGCCACCATCGTGCAGGCGCACGAAGAGATGGGCGGCGGCGATGGACGAGTGTTCTACGTCGTGCCGGGTGTTACTGTGACCATCGAGGGGATCACGATCCGGCACGGACATCCCGATAAAGAGCCGCACATCCTGGGGGTCAGGCGAAGCGGCGGTGGGATCGTGAACCAGGGTACGTTGACGCTCCGGGGCTGTGTCGTGAGAGACAATATCTCTAGCAGCGGCGGCGGCATCTGGAACAATGGCGATCTGACGGTCAACGAGAGCGTATTTCGCGACAACGTCGCCGATGGCATCGACGAGCAGCTCGGCCAGGATTGTGGCAGTGGCGGCGGTATCAAGAGCGCGGGCGTGGGGTCGTTGTGGCTCATCAATAGCACCGTCAGCGGAAACAGCGCCAATGGCTACGGCGGCGGCGTCAAAGGGAGTTGTGCGGGAACGATTGAAATCGTCAACAGCACCATCAGTGGCAATGAGGCAACCGAGGATGGGGGCGGCGTCAACGCCAAAGGCGAGGCAAAGTTCGTCAACAGCACCATCAGTGGCAACAGCAGCGCCGGACATGGGGGCGGCATCTACGTCGCCAGGGAAATCACGGCGGAAATCGTCAATTGCACCATCACCGGCAATCACACCGATCTGGTCGCCGGTGGCGGTATCTATGTCCGGGGCGTTTTGAATTACGCGAATAACGTCATTGCCCACAACACGAGCAGCGGCCTCGATTCCACGGAGAGAGATTGCATCGTCGAGAATGGTACGCTTGGCGACAATGCCAACAACCTGGTTGAGGATGGCGGTTGCAGCGCCGATTATTCTGGCGACCCCATGTTGGACGTGTTGGCCGACAACGGTGGCCCTTTGACTGGCCCAGGGCAGGTTGCTCAGACCCACGCTTTGCTGTCTGGCAGCCCGGCGATTGACGCTGTCTCTGCCGAGGAATGTGCTGTTGACGTCGATCAACGCGGAAATCCTCGGCCCCAAGGCGGAGGTTGTGACATCGGGGCTTACGAGTTGGAGCAGGACTAGGGTGAGTCAAGTCCACTAGTGGAATGGAGCAAATTCACCGTGAAATAAGATAGATTCAGCAGTGAACTGGAAAAAGTTCACTGCTGAATTGCGCTACGGGTAGTCGAGTTCGGTGATGTGATACGGCTGCGATTCTCGTTTGGGCCAGATGTAGGGCAAGTTGTCAACTTGCCAGAACGCAATTTGGCAAATTGCGCTACAGGTAGTCGAGTTCGGTGATGTGATACGGCTGTGATTCTCGTTTGGGCCAGATGTAGGGCAATTTGCCAAATTGCCAGAACGCAATTCGGCAAATTGCGCTACAGGTAGTCGAGTTC
>JAAEPW010000679.1 GCA_024232355.1 Chloroflexota bacterium
AGGTGGTCTACAAAGGCCTGAAACAAGCCTCCGACGCTACCTGAAGCCACTTTTCCCCCATTTTTGTTTCTTTTCAGCAAACCTCACTCGGTTCGCTCTGTTGCTGTTGTCCAAACTCCAATATGCGTGACACTTTGGGAATGTTGTATCACGACAGGGAATTCGCATCTCTGTTTGCTGTACGAGGACGCATTGACTGAAAGTATGCCTTGAGCTTGGAGATAACCGATCCAGGTTTCGATTACTCGGTGCTGAGTGAATTTCGTGACCGAGTACTGGCAGGTGGAATGGAAAAGCAGTTATTGGAGAATATACTACAGCAGTTCCAGGAACAAGGCTGGTTGAAAGTCCGTGGCAAGCAATGCACTGATTCCACACACGTGTTGGCCGCCATCCGCAAAGTCAACCGTTTGGAATTGGTGGGGGAACCCCAGTTGTTTGCTGGGTCTGTTTAGCGAAGCATAGGTATCCGGACATATGTCCTAAACGAAACAATCTTTCATACGAGCCGTTCTCGATCAGGTATCCACTTGACAGCACCAATTTTCTCCACTATTATACATCCATGATGAAAAAAGATGCACAATTTTCTTGGACATATCTCGCGCCTTACGCTGGTCGGTGGGTGGCGGTGGTGCACGGGCGCGTGGCCGGAGTAGGGTGGACGTCTGAAGATGCCCGGCGGGCTGCTAACCGGAATCGTCCCAAGGACGAGGCTCGCGTGATCTTTGTACCGGCTGTGAAGGTGACTCAAGATGTCTGTGATGATAGTTGATTTGCCTGATTGGCCTTGGCAGGCGGTGCTCCAGGTAGCCAACGAGCGCGGGGCCAACGTCTGGCTGGTGGGAGGCGCGGTGCGTGACGCGCTGCTGGATCGCCCTGTACACGATTGGGATTTTGCCGTGGACAAAGATGCACTGGGGTTAGCGCGATCCGTGGCCAATGTGCTGGGCGGGGCGTACTTTCCGTTGGATGTGGAGCGAGGGGCTGGTCGAGTCGTATTGATGGGGGCAGATACCACCCGGTTGGAATTGGATTTCGCAGTGCTACGCGGAAAGGATTTGGAGGCTGACTTGGGCACACGGGATTTCACCATCAACGCACTGGCGGTTGATGAGTCGGGCGCTCTAGTAGATCTGACGGAAAGCAAAGCTGATTTAGATGCTCGGCGTATCCGCGTGACAAATGAATGTGCTTTTCAGGATGACCCGGTACGACTGCTACGCGCAGTGCGGATGGAAGCTGGATTGGATTTCGAGATTGAGCCGCAGACAGCGACCTGGGTTCGTCGTGATGCGGCGCTACTGGCACTTTCATCGGCTGAACGGGTGCGAGACGAGTTTGTGCGATTGCTGATGGTTCAGAATGCAGTTGCCCATTTGCGGCGGCTCGATGAATTTGATTTGCTGCCTTACGTGGTGCCAGAGTTGGAATCCCTCAAAAGGGTAACCCAGTCATCGCCGCATCGCTTTGATGTGTGGCAACATACGTTGCTAGTGGTGGATACACTAGAAGGAGTTGTCGCTGCTGTCACAGGACGAGAGGTCGGGGCGCGTTTCTCATCCGATGTGCTTTCCTCCGCCTGGAGTGATATTGGACGATTGTTAAACCAGTTTGCTGACGATGTTGCCACGCATCTGGCGGTCGAGGTCAGTAGCAGGCGAGATCGGGCGGGGCTGCTCAAACTGGCGGCGTTGTTGCACGACATTGGCAAGCTCGAAACTTGGTCGCAAGGGGAGGATGGTCATATCCATTTTCATAATCATGACTTGGTGGGAGCGCAGATGGCGGCTACACGGTTGCAAGAACTACGATTCAGCCGGGATGAAGTGGAGCGGATGCGTGTGCTCGTCGGGCAACACCTGCGCCCCGCGCACCTTGCCCGCGCTGAACATGTCACGCGGCGCGCCGTATATCGCTATTTTCGCGCTACGGGCTGCGGTGGCGTCGATGTGGTACTGCTGGCCTTGGCCGATCACCTGGCGACCTATGGACCGAATCTTCAAGAGGATCGTTGGGCGCGGATGCTAGAGATGGCGGAGACGTTGCTAACACATTGCTTTAAGCGATATGAAGAGACGGTGGACCCGCCGACACTGGTCACGGGCGGTGATTTGCTGGGCGAGTTGGAGATGAGTCCTGGACCAAGGGTAGGATGGTTGCTGGAGACGGTGCGCGAGGCCCAAGCTGCCGGAGAGATACAGACGCGGGAGGAAGCATTAGCGTTTGCTAGCCGAATCGCAGAGCGTACTTGACAATCTAGCTAATTGGGATAGAATACCGAACGCGCCGAGATAGCTCAGCCTGGTAGAGCACCTGACTGAAAATCAGGGAGTCCACAGTTCAAATCTGTGTCTCGGCACTAAGCAAAGGAATATCGGGGAAATGGCCAAGAGGTTCGACTCCTCCAGCCCCACTAACGGTGGTCCTTGTGCATCAGATATTCAAATGTCAAGGTGCAGTGGTAACTTCAAGGGCTACTAGAAACCGTCAGTGTTCATGCACTGGCGGTTTCATTTTTGTGTATGCTTCTGAGGTGTTGCTTCGGTTGAGTCCTCTTGAACCCATTCTGTGAGAAATTCGCGTATTATTGTAGTCATGTGGCGACGCTCGTCTAGGGCCTTGTGTTTGACCTTGAGATAGAGTGCCTCATCTAGATCTACTGTAATTCGTACTTTTCC
>JAAEPW010000680.1 GCA_024232355.1 Chloroflexota bacterium
GGGATTTGGAATTTATGGTGGCACGTTGCAATGCTATCCAGTTTTCTGCACCTGATGGTCGTCCCCTACATTTCAGCATCTGCCCCGAACCTGGGCATATCTAGATGTTTAATTGTTAATTCCTCAAGTCGGACTCCCTGATCTATCAATATGATTTCTGAACAAGAGGCTACGGGCAAGGTAAAAGAAATCTACGAGGAGATCATGGCTCAACTCGGAATTGACTTTGTTCCCAACCTCTACAAGGTAATGGCTTCCAAGCCCAGTTATCTGGAGGCGAACTGGAACAAAGTAAAAACCATTATGGTAAAAGAAGGGAAACTCGATCGCCTGACGAAGGAGATCATTGCCGTCGCCGTCTCGGCGGTGAATGGATGTGACTACTGACTCCAGGTCCATACTTCTGCGGTGCAGAAGCTGGGGCTGGATGACGAGGCGGTGTTCGAACTGATGGCTGTCGTCGACTTGTTCAGTGGTTTTAACAAGCTGGTGGACGGTTTGCGAGTTGAGCCAGACGAAAAACCCTGGTATGGCTGAGGGTAGGAAAACCGAATGCCGTGAGCATTCGCCGGTCATATCCTATCGAGAACGAGGAGGCACTATGTCGCAATTTCAAAGTGGCACGAGTCAACAAAAGTCACAGAACGAGGAAAGCCATCCAATGGACTTTGCCGACATCTTTGCCGAATACCAGCGTCCTATTTACAATTACCTCTTGCGCATGACCCAAAACCAGGCCAAGGCAGAAGATCTGACCCAGGAAACCTTTATCCGAGTCCACCGTGGTCTGCCAGGCTTTCGGGGAGATGCCAGCCTGTCTACCTGGATCTATCGCATCGCCACCAACGTCGGCCACGACCACTTTCGGCGGCGCGCTACCCAGCAGGCTGAAGCCGCTCTGTCTATTGAGGAAATCGAGTCTGATGGAGAGTGGCTTGTTGACGAGACACCTTCTTCGCCAGATCAACTGGCTGCCCAGTCCGAGATGTCAGACTGTGTGCAGCGGTTTATTCACCGTCTGTCGCCCGACTATCGTGCGGTGTTGATGCTGCGCGAGCTTCAGGGGCTCAAGAATCGCGAGATTGCCGAGGTGTTGGACGTCTCCTTGGACACGGTCAAGATTCGGTTACACCGGGCGCGAAACAAGCTGCGGGAGGCCCTGAACACTGGCTGTGTTTTCACTTGTGACGAACGGAACGTTTTCGTCTGTGAGCCAAAAGCGGAAACCGAGGAGGTCAAGGATGAACTGCACTGAATATCTGAACCTGATCAACTCTTACCTGGATGACGAACTTGAGGAGCCATTGCGGTCCAAAGTGGAATCTCACCTGGCAAGTTGTCCTAGCTGTAGTGATCAAGTGGCCGATTGTCAGACCTCCCTTTGCCGGTTACGGGAGACTTTTCCAGAGCAAACACCTCCGGCGGAACTGTGGGAAAAGGTACAGGCCAGGTTGGTGACGGGCAACCGGTAAAAGAAACCCTGTGGAAGCAAGTAAGCCTCGTACAATAGCCAGAGGGGTGTATGAAACGCGATAAAGGCAACCAGCGTAGCGCGTTTGAAACCAAGTTGTCTGTCTTGTGCAGTTACTCGTTAACCATCAACACAATTCTGCCTTTCACCGCTGCCCGCTCGACGAGGGCATGCGCGCGCGCGGCCTCGGCCAGCGGCATCCGCTCCGCGATGACGGGCTTGATCTTATCCTGCTCCAAAAGATTGAATAGCTCGGACAGGTCCTCGTTGAACCAATCCGCCTGTTTCTTGCGCATTTGGGTGATCGAGTAGAACGTTGACGAACGGCCATTGGGCAGGATGTTCCACAACAAGGAAACCCGCATAAAACCAAGCATCACACTCAATGAACTCGCCTTGCCCATAGCGACGTCGTAAAAGCCATACGCGACCAGTGTGCCGCCTGGCTTGAGCACGCTAAACGAGCGTTTGAAATTATCCCCGCTAACGGCGTCAAAGGCTGCGTCGACGCCGTCGTCCGCCAGCCGCCGGACAAAATCCTCGCTCTTATAGTCGATATGAGTCGCGCCCAGGCTGGTGACGAGTTCTTGCTTCGACTTGGACGCCGTCCCATACATCTCCAGATCGAGCAGCTTGCCCAGTTGGAGCAACGCCGTGCCGACGGCCCCGCCTGCGCCATGCACCAGGATGCGCTGGCCGCGCTGTATCTGAGCCGAGCGATGCAGCATTTGATATGCCGTGACGTACGATAGGATCAGGCTGACTGCCTCCGCCGGATCCAGCTCGTCGGGTACGAGCACCAGACGGCTCTCCGACAGGCAGACGTATTCGGAATAAGCCCCAATAATCGTCAGGCCCGCCACCCGCTGCCCAACCTTGATCTGGGTTACACCGGCCCCCAACTTGTCTACCACGCCGACTATGTCATAGCCTGGTGAAAAGGGCGGCTTGTCCTTCACTTCGATATACGAGCCTTTGCGGACCATCGTGTCCGTAAAGCAGGCACTGGTGACCAGCACCTTTACCCGCACCTCACTTGGCCCCGGTTCAGGGAGTGCCGCTTCCTCGACAACCTTGAGAACCTCAGGTCCGCCAAATTCTGTGATGATTACGCGCTTGTAACCCATTTCTTGCTCCTTGCGTGACCGTCTACTGGGACGGCGTGATTTTGATGACGAATGTCAACGCGTCCTCGGTGATCGTGATGGAAGTGAACTCGACCTCGTCGGTGTCTGAGGCGGATTCGGCGAACTCTTTGGTCAGTATGTCATTGATGCGAGTGATACGCTCGTCGTTGAGGTCGAGCCCAGCAATGTTCACGGCAGTGATTTCGGCCTCGAGCATGCCGTCCTGAGCAGTGAGGGACAGGTCGCAACTGCCGGGCACAGTTGTACCATCTTCACGCTCGTGCGTGCCGTTTATGCGAATAAAGCCGTCCTGCATATCCACACTGCTGACTTCGACCAGCAGCTCGTCTGGGCCACTGGTGACCGTCGAGTTTTGAATAATGAGATTGACATCTTCCTCGCTCAACGTGATAGGGATAGTCGCACTCCCACCACAAGCGAGCGCCAGCATAGCCAGGGTCAGTGGCACGAGCAGGAAAACCAACTTTGCGTGAGATAACGTTTGCTTGTTCATGATCTTCTCCTTTTTTGTTAAGATTGATGATTGACAAATCCAAATTGACTTGGTTAATGTCTACAAGTATGAGAACACTTGGGTTAGATTTTGGTTATGAAAGAGTAGTGGTAAACACCCAAGATACTGATCAAACACTCTGATTCGAGTATAGAGTTTTTTGCCAGATGGTACAGTTCGGGCAGAGGCCATGTCGCCTTTAACGATCAGGGCTACGCAGCAGTTGAGTGTCTAACGATCTTGTTAGCACACAATCAATTTCTAGTTGACCTGATTGTGTATAGAGTTTGTTTTCTATCTGTGTGCAGATATCTGAGGCCACCAATCTGGGTCAAGCGCTTGATCTTGGCGTGCTTGCCAAATCATATAGGCCAGCGTTGCACCTGAAACGATGAGCGCAATGATGAACACGAAATCTGTCTCGGTGGATAAAAAATTATTGGCTGCTAGATCAAAGGCGCCTGCCAAGGTATGTGCCAGGGACAATAGAATGACAGATTGTCCCCACAAGTACAAGGCTAAAATCAGAATAAACTCGGCGACAAAGAATAGCTGCATTCTTACCGTCAGTCCCTCTGGAAAGTTGTGAAACTGACCGAGATGATACAATGCAAATGTCAGAGCAGTTATCAAGATGCCCCAAAACAATCCATAGTTCTTGCGAACGACGGGAAATATGAGAACTAAGAATAGTGGGTAGTAGGGTATGTGGAACAGCGAAGCGGATAGAGCATGAACCACAAAATCTGTTGGTGATATGCCACTTGTCAAGACGATGGTGATTGACTCACGGAAACCAAAGTAGAAATACATCAATAATGTAACTACTGCTACCAGGCCCCAATGTTTGTCTTTGGGCCAGAAAGAATATTGCAGATTCCATTTTTTGGCTAATAACAGGGGAAGGATTATACTCAAAAGAGGAATACTGATAAATCCGAATAGCATTCCTCCTATGGTTTCATACATTTCATTGCCCGTTATAAGGCTTGTCCTCATGAGTATATTGGCAAGCGATATTGTTCCAACATAGAGGATGTAAATCACAAAGGCGACGGTCAATTGGCGTTTTTTATCATGTCCCAATCTATTGTTAGTTTCTGAAATCATATTACCTCCTGTGGTCAAGGCTGGATTATGGATGCTTTGTCCCTACATTACTTGGAACGAAAATGTAGAGGTTTTTATTCGGTCCTTCCCGAATCGTTGGAAAAGACGGCTCAGGCTGAATTGCAGATTTTCCTGAAGGCTGTGGCTTGAGGGTTGGATAGTTAGCAGATACATCCGTAAATTTTGAAGACTCATAAATAGTGTTGGGGGCCACAAGCGGGGAGGGGGCTGCTGTTGACGGGATGGCCTTGTCGTGGTGATTGGCGATTTGTGGGTGATGACCCTCACCCCCGCCCCATCGCTCGCCACCGCTGGAACAGAGGATCGATTCCTCGGATCTCATCGCTTTTCCCTCGTGAGAGAACCTGGGGATGAACCTCGTGCCAGGGCGATGGAATGCGGCAGGGGGGGGCTGTGGGGGATGGGGATGCTGTGCCTTTCGGGGAGACGGGCCTGGGGGAGTGCTTTGGTCTGCTGTGGTGGGTGCGGGGGGAGTTGGCGGTGGTGGTGCAAGGAAGAATCGGTGAGAGGCGTTGTCTGTGACCACAAGCGGGGAGGTGAGCGCTGTTGATGGGTTGGCTTTGTTGTGTGATTGGCGGTTTGTGGGAAGACATCAGTGGCCCATTGTCGGGCAAGCATTGACGGCTGGGTGTTGGGGTGCGGGGAAGGATCGGTGGGGAGCGGTGTCTGTGGCCACAGGTGGAGAGGTGGCTGCTGCTGCCGGGTTGGCCTTGTTGCGGTGATTGGCGATATGTGTGGTGACCTTGCCCCGCCCCATTGCTCGCCATCGCCGAAACAGAGGGACGGTCCCTCGGATGGCATCGCTTTCTCCCTGTGCGAGAACTCGGTCATGAGCCTTGTGCCATAGATTGCCACAGAACCATCAACCTGACCTAGTTCATTGCCTCCGCCGCCGACACAGCCCCAGTCCGCTCCCTCGCCGTCTCTCCCTGGTCTGCCCAGGTGGTGTCATTGGTTTGTTCCCTTGGGCCAGGGGCGGTGGGGTGCGGGGTGGAGTTGGGCGGTGGTGTGGGATGGGGATGCTGTGCCTTTCGGGGGATGGGCTTGGGTGGGGACTTTGGTTTGCTGTGATGGGGCGGGGTGGTTGTGGCTTTGGGGGTGGGAGGTATTCAAGAGCAAAAACCTGGCAAGTGAGGTGGATACTTGGAATTCTACAGTCGATCACGCATCATTCTGGCGAGTCAATTCGACGTTGCAGAGAAACGAGA
>JAAEPW010000681.1 GCA_024232355.1 Chloroflexota bacterium
ACTGCGGTCGGTTCATACGCGCACTACCTTTCGGAAGCAAACGCGGTCATGGCAGCGCTTGAGGCGAACAACGGCGGCTCGGACGGATACCAACTCCAACAATGGGAACCATAACGAAATGATTACCTATGCCGGAATACCCCTGATCCTCGAAGACCCCGACCAAGTTTTTCAGACTTGGCTTGATCGCTGGTTTTCTTTGGATGATTTGCGATTGTGGGGCCAGCCGACCGGGAGCAACAACCGCACGAGTTCCCGAGGTGCCGGGCAGGCCGCCGTGGGGATACCGACACTTAATTGGCCAGCATCGCCACGAGCCAGGCTCAATTCACTGTGGTGGCCCACCGGAGCTAGCCGATGGGCGGTAGGGCTGTTTCTGGTTGATTCAGTGCGATTGGATGAAATTATTTCTGCTGTTGGAAACGGTGAATCGGCTGAATTGGATATTCGTCAAAGTGATACGGATCAAGACATTCATCCGCAGATGTTTATGTTGCCGCCACGGCAGATCACGCCGCTGGACACGGGTACGCAAGGGTGGCTTTTACCTTTGGTCGATGAGCGATACTTTTGGCAATTTCGTGACGCCGGCTCCATGGAAATCGAAGATGGGCAAACGTGGGAACAGGTGTTTGACGAATTGGCCAGCCAGTTGAGCACGGCTATAACCTACGATTCGATCTCCAGCAGCTACTACAGTCCCGATCCGATAGAGCTGACCCGCCGCTATGAATCACTTTCTGTGCTACTGGACGCCGTTGCTGCTTGTGTAGGGCAAAGGATTGTTTACACCACAGGGAATCAACTGCAATCGCAAGGCCATGCCAGTTCGGCTGGCATAGTGAAATCCAACCTTGAAACGTCCCCCTCAAGCTACAATCGCTTGGCCGGTGGAAAAATGGACAGTGGGGCCGTCGGTGGTTTGCGACCTTCGCAGGTTCGCGTAGTATTTCCGCGATACGAACTGGATGCACCACAAGAAAGCGGCGATGTTTTTGCAGTTACCCGAGCGGCCAGCTTGTATGGTGTTACGGCTACGCAGGAAGCCGGTACGGTCAAGACGTTTTTCGATACGGCGGGGGCCGACTTTACATCCGATCCAACAGTGCCTCATAATCTGGCGACTCTGCAATATCTAGCCGGACAAGTTGCTTCTGATTACTACGCTGGATTGAGCGATTATAGCCAGTTCGATTTGAGCTTCCCTGGGCTGAAGATCTGGACACAAACCGGGTTCGATGATGCAATTTGGTTCCACGTCGGCGGACAGGACGAAAAAAGCGGAGAGTATAGTTGCTTTACGCGGGTGAGTAGTTTACCGCCGAACTTTGGCGTATGTGAATTGTTGCATCAGGTGGTCAGTGGGAGTGAGTATTCATCTGCATCGAAGTCTTCGGGTCAATCTTCGCAGAGTTATTCGTCACAAAGCAGTCAATCAACCGGCGATGGATACACTCGGGTCGAGGTAGTTACCGACGTTTATTGCGTCGATGAAGATATTGTAGTTTGCACCCGCGAGTTGGCGTTCCCGAATCGTCTGGGCATACTGGTGAGTGAAGAGGAATGTGAATCTTCATTCTCCAGTTCAGACACGACCTCAGACGGGGTCACGTCATTCACGTCGGATTCTTATTCCGAAACATCTGTAAGCAGTCAATCGTTAAGCACTTCTTCCACACCGGAAACGCTTATCGTCACTGGCAACATGGTTCCCGATTGCACTGGCACTTATTCGGCCGGTGATGACTATGGTGGCAAGACGTCCTATGTGGGTGGTTCGTGGGTGATTTGGTGGGACTTGGCCGAAGAACAATGGATTATCAGTAGTTCTGCTGGAGGTGGCCAGGCCGCCGGAAACTCATGGTGGGAGGGTTTCCATCCGCAACCCAACGGACCTTACAATCCCATGGGTGACGCTGTAGGTACGGCAATAGTCACGGCGGATAATTCGTAAAGGTGTGGTGAACGCATGGGAAAAGTGCTTACGGGAGATGACGCATTATGCTGCTGTGGCGTCGAATGCCCCGTGTGCCAAGATGGAACTACACCGGCAGAAATTACGGTTACGGTTCCCGATGACTGGACACCGGTAGGTGATTGTATAGACGCGGATTGCGATGATGCTATTGGTGATTTTGTTTTGTCGTTTACGACATCTTCCATAAACAGTTGCACTTGGGAATACTCGTTTACACCGGAGGATGATTGCCAGTGGATAGAAATCACTCTTAATATCATCAATCAAAGCGGCACGGTCACAATGGCCATATTCATAACTTCCCAAACTCACGTAATAGATTTTAGTGTTGTGCTTCCTGACGTTGACGACAAGGTTGATTGCACGACTTTCGGCGGGCTCCCGCTGGCAGTTGGCTTCGATGGCGAACGCGGCATCCCTGCAAATTGCAACTGGGGAGGATCGGATTTAACCGTGACGTTACCGTGATCGACTGCCCACTAGAAAAACACGAACTTGGCTGGACATGCCCGCTATGTGGCTGGGTGTATCGACATCTATCAGAAAAGCCACCCCGTCGTAATTGCCCAAAGGCCCGCAAAAAACCGAGCTTCGCCAAAAAACTCACCTCTTGGTCAAAAGCCACCCGCCGCTGGATTAAGGCCGGTCGACCTCGTCGCGGTCACGATGAAGTCCAGCAAATCTATGCGGAAACCTGTTGCCCATGTTCTGATCTGGACAAAACGACCAAAAGTTGCAAGATTTGTGGTTGTAAGGTGCGGGCGTCGGGCTTCGCACTGATGAACAAGATCAAAATGGCGACTGAAAGCTGTCCGCTGGGGAAGTGGTAGGCAATTGTTCGACCATCCGGGAATCCACATGATCTGCACTCACCTAGGAAAACCCATCGGCACGATTTCCACTGGTTTCGGTGAAGAACCGCAATTCCAGTGCCAACATCGCCAGCATCAATCCTGCACGGCCGCTGAGTGCCTTGTTTGCGGCGACTTCTCTCCATTGACCGTTTCTGCAACCGTGGCCAGGAACGCTCGGGATAGGCTCCCTCGGCATCCTACAGGGGTCTGCGTGGACCGGTACGATCACGAGGCCGGGGTGGCGGACTTGTATCGGGGTGCTCATTGCTTTTTAGTGCTCGGCGGGCCGTCATTGAAGAAAATGCCGCTGGAGCTACTTGGTCGCCGTGGCGTGCTGATCATGTCGATCAACAATTGCCCAGCGGCCTTGCCAGTGGGGGTCCGACCGCATATCTGGACCCACACCGACCCCCCCGGCAAGTTTCTGGACTCGATTTGGAAAGACCCGGCGATTCTGAAGTTCGCCCCTTGTCGAACGTGGTCGAAATCGAACCCGGATACGAAGAAACGGGACGGGGTTTTCGAGCGGGATCCGGCCACTGGTGAAATTGTCAGTTGTCCGGGGGTCCGATGCCGGGATATGCCGGGCATCATCGGCTACAACCGGAATACCGGCTTCTATCCTGAAAACTGGCTTTTCGAGCCCTCCATTAACCGGGGGAACGATCGGAAAAACGCTACCGGGCAGGATAAGCACGGGAAACAAGTGCAAACTCCCAACGGCTGGCCAAGAGTCATAAATACCATGTTTACGGCCGTCCGGCTGGCTTTCTACCTGGGCATCGAGAACCTGTATTTGATCGGTGCCGACTTCAACATGGGCGACAGCGAAAAACCATACGCCTTCAAGCAAGACAAGTCGGCCGGTGGCGTTTCGGCCAATAATTGGGCCTTTACCAAAATGTGTGCAATGTTCGACGATCTCCGGCCGCGAATGGAATCCGCCGGGTTTTTCGTCCACAATTGCACACCGGATAGCGACCTTTGGAGTTTCGATAATATGCCCTTCGAGGAAGCCATTGAGAGGGCTACCAGGGGCCTAGAGCAAGGAGAAATGAATACTCATGGATGGTACACAAAAGACTGAGGAAAAGACCGAGGAAAGCAGCAACGTCAACGGCGAGGCCCCGCAAGCCACCAATAACAAGACCCATCCGGTGGAGGATGAAAAACGGTCCGCCTATGTTCGGGCCGACGTCGAGCGGGCCATTGGAAGTGGTCGATACTTGACATTTTCCTGCCACGTCGCAGACGGCAAATTGCACAGCGGTCCGCTGATTTGTCAAGACTTCCCCAACGGCGACTTCAAGACAGCCGTGAGGGTGTTCCAGCAGGAATGTGGGAACATTATCCGCCGGGCCGACGTTCCCGAGGGGGTCGAGGTGCCCGGGTTGACTGACGGAAAAGGCAAGGGCAAGGGGAAGGTAATTGACGTGGAGAGCAAGGAAGTGAGCGACGACGATAAATGAGCTTCCCGATCAATAAACATGCCTGGGGGTATTCGCAATTTGTATTCGCGACCCCCTTCGAGTCACTGGCAAAGGCCACTGGTAAAGCGGGCGGGGCGTCGAGTTTGCATTATCACCGCCACAAGCATAACACGTTTGCAGTCATCCGGGGGACCATCAAGATTCAGTTCTCTGGAGCCAAGGCAAACCGTTTAGAAATGTCGCAATTCGAGTTACTTGAACAAGGGGAATCATTCACGGCTCCCGCTGGTGTGAAGCATCGGATGATTTTCTTAACCGACGCTACCCTACACGAACTGTATCAGGCTACGAAGGGGCACTTGGTTCAGTCTGACGATATTGTCCGGCTAATGTCTGACTGGGCTCCAGATCACAGCGGAGAGTCGGAAGTGTTAGTGCCCAACGTATCCACTTCACCGGCCACCGATTGACGAATCCGATACAGATTCGGCAAGTCAATCCTGCCGTCGACCGGCGGTTTGCCAGATTCTTCACGGGCCTTCTGGATGATCTTCCGGTAGCGGAAATCGCCTTTGGTATCCTGCCAAGTATCGGCCGGTGATTGGAGTTTCTTATCGTCCGGGCAGTAGCCGTGTTTTCGGGCCGTGTTGCCGGTGACGATTTGCAGGCCGCCGATTGCGAAGTTGTGGCGTTTGGGCATGAAGTCGTCGGGGTTAATGTCGCGAATCATTATCCCTCCACCCCAAGCCGCAGGGATGACACCGCTTCCATTTACTGCGTATTCATCACCCAAAGCGTGTGTCTTGTTAATCTGGACTTCGCGGGGGTGGTAAATTACATCATTCTCAAACGCAGGGGCGTTGCCGAGGGCTTCCAGGCAACCGGGACCGAAAACATAGTCAGCATCGGCGAACCAGACTATATCGGCAAGCGTGTGTTGTGCCATCATGTTGCGGCCTATTTCTCGTCGCAACAAAGAGCCCAGTTCATTCTTCAGGTACGGCACGCGATTAACAATAACCCCCTTGTGTCTTTTTCTGTATTCTCTGTCGAAGTGAGTCAAGAGATTACTGGTAGCGACATCTTCCGTTGAATGCAGCACCGATACTACAACATCAAACGGCGGCGGGTTCAACACCAGCGAAGAAAGCTGGTACGTCAACACGCGGGAATAACGGTAGCAGTGTGTTATGATTTCAAGTCTCATTGTAATAGCTCCCTTAAATCAATATGGCTTTCTTCGTCATCAAAGAACTCAGACAAGTTTTCGTCGGAATCAAAACCGCTAACCTGAATGGAACCAAAAAGAACGTCACCAGAATTGCATATAGTTCCTCGATTTAGTTCTCTTTCTAGTTTACGAAGAAATGCTTGTGTTAATACAATAACCGGCCCCACCGAAAAGCCAGTTGGAGTACGCGAATGTTGTACCGCATGGCCTTTTATTGCGTCCACTACTGCACGAAAGAGTGGCCCGCCGCATGATTTTTCGCGAGGTATCCCAATGCGTTGCAAGAGCGGTTGCAGTGGTTCTTTGATCGAGTACTCGCAGGCTTCAATCAAGGCGTCTGTTGATTGGCTGAACATTGTAGTACTTCCCTCCAAGATTTAGTAGGCCGTTTATGTTCTTCCAGAATCTCCGTCAGCGGCAAACAATGCCGATCTTTCCACTCCACCGGTGCCGCAAACACACAATGCTTGCAAATCTTGTCCATGTCCCACGGGCCATGAATTGAATCGCTGTATTGTTCGTCGTACCCAAACGTCCGCACGATCGAGATTGCCGATGAACAGGGGAGGTATCCGCGATTGTCGAGAGACACACCGCATAGGCGTGGCATCGAGCAGGGGTAGCGGAGCGTAAGTCCGAGGTCCGTTGGCGACCAGAGGGTGGGTAGGTGGATTTTTTTGGATGGTCGCCGGCCCGACCAGTGGACCGCCGGATGATCGGGGATATTTGGACGTGGTAATGTGCCGTTGGTATCGATCTTGATTTTGTTGATTAGCCCGGCGTCGGCGGCTATACAAAGGGATACCATAACCTCATTAAATCTCGGGTGGACTAGCGGCTCTCCACCCACAATCTTAATTCGGTTGGCAACTACATTTCGTCTCTTGAGCTGCGAGGTGAACCGCCAAACATCGGCCACCGTCATATCTGAATCTTCCGCCCAATCCGGCTTCATGTGACAAAGGCGGTTGCAGTTAGGGCAGGCACAATTGCAGCGTAGGGTTATGTTTAATTCAAAGCGCATCGTGATTTGGCCTCCCAACGGTGAATTGCAATTCAGTCTTCCAGCGGTAAATTGCTGTTTTTATCAATCCACTAAAACTCTCTCGCGAACAGAGCAGTCCCTTGTCTGGAATACAAGCAACAGCAGCCGCGAACCCTCGTTTTTTATATGTGAATGCAATCAGCAGGGCTTCTTCGTCTCCTGTCCCTACATCCCAATAAATTACTTCGGCTAAACTGCGGGGATGCTGTGAATTAGAAAAAAAGGCCATTGATATATTCCTTTACTCCGGCAACAATTCTTCCGGCTTAACCCCCAACGCTTTCGCCACCTTCAACAGCGTTTGCACTGACAACATCCAAACACCCCGCTCGATCTCACTCCAGAAACTCTGACTGATTCCGGCACGATCGGCGGCGTACTGTTGGGTGATACCTGCCGATAGTCGAGCTTGGCGGATTGATTGGGCGATTTTGGTTATTTGTTTTTTGGTCATAATCTAACCTTCGATCTCGGCTGTGATTATGGTATTCACGGGCACCACGGGCACTACAGACACCACAACCATATTACTCGCCCCGTGGTGCCGGCACAACTCTTCAATCGTACACCACCCTTCGCCGGTGCTGTATGTCTTGTGACCTTCGATGACAGCGGCCTCACTGTTCACAATGAGCCCGACAACCACAACCGGCTCACCTTTACTTGCGTTGTGTAAAGCGACCAGCGTTTCCTCAATGGACTTGGTGAGGGTTCCTGGGGCATCCATAACCTTGCCGATGAACTTGAACGGCTCGTGCATATCGAGCGCTTGCATGAGCTTGGTAGTTCGTACGTTTTTGAGTATGAGTTTCATGGTTTTGGTTATTCCCGGCCTCCGGCCTTTTTGCGTTCGAGATTGCAGGCTTTGTCGTATGCCCTGGACCGTTCCCTGGCCGCGACATTGAGCGGGTGGTTCGGGTCGTCCGTTGGTTTCCATCGGTAAGGCGTGCCGTATATACTCGGGCCGCAGTAGTAGTCAGAGAGGTCCTCGTAGAGATATGCTCCTGTCATTAGTTCACTCCTTTCCCTCGGCCTTGGCTATGGCGGTTTTTAGTTGTTGCATTGTAGCCTCAAAAGAGAAATCGTGGACTTCTACGACGTAGCCAATGACACGCAAAGCATTTCTACATGCTTTCAGTAGATCAGGAGCGGTGGCGATCAGGCGAGTGTTGGCCTCTTCTTCGCCCCTGTCGTCTCCAGCACGAGCAACCGTCATGGCTATCGGCCTGCGAGATGCCCAGATTTCATCTGCACGACTTTCGTGTGTATGCCAAGGGCCAGGCGTGTGTTTCATTGTGCTCATCATCTTATTCTCCTAATTCAGCTTCTCATTATATTCGGCCAGCAACCCCAGCAGCTACCGGCCAGCCGAGCGTGCGTGAATCACGTCCGGCTTGTGTATTGTTATTGATTACGGTTTCCGATCCCAGTATCCACCGCAAGGCTCTGGCGAAGATTGTTGTTGTGCCGATGGTTGTTGCTGTTGCTGGTTATCACTATCATCATCGCTACCATCCGGTAGGCGGATAGCTAAGTACAGCAGACAAAGCAGTGCGGCGAATAGGAGGATGGTTTTCACGGGGTTGCTTCACTTTCCCTTATGGGCATTGGTGTCACAGATAGTCGAACGTCGAATGTATTTTGGCAACTCAGCATCATCTCGACAAGTCTGAACAGCTCGAAGCCATAGCTTCTCGGCAGCCCCCCAGGCGTTGCCCCTTTCAGCGGCCTGAGCTTCTTCGACATAACCAAGGCAGGCATCGTCGCTTTCCATGTCTAGCTCTGGCATCGGAGAGCTTTTCATGGTGTCCCATAAAGACTTTAGCTCACAGCACAAGGTTGCTGTCCGCTTGTGTAGGTCATCCACGATAATCCACTCAAGCGGCAATGCTGTACTGAAACAGGTCCGCAGTTCAAGGCGTGCAGTTTCCATTGCCGCAATAGCATTGTTGATTCGCTGTCGAGTAGTCATCGCTTCTCTCCGTTCGTTTTCGTGAATAGTTATCGTGTTTGCCATACCCCTGATTATCGGTATCCCCGATACTTTGTCAATATCCAGAACCCCGATATTCTGGATTTTCAGGAAGATAATTATCCAACGGGGGGTTATCTACAGAAAAACAACTCACTACGCCCATATATTGGGGCTGAATTATTTTGGAGAATCGGCTATATTGCCGCTTGTGGATTCTCCAGGAGCATCCTCGTTTGGCTGTTTTAGTCGGGCGGGGGTGCTTTTTCTACATGGCCCGGACGTATTTGTCGTACTTCCCAGCCCACTCGGCCAGCCCGCCGATATTCGCGGTCTTTGTTCGCTCGAAAGCCGGTAGCCACAATTCCCGGCCCTGCGGTTTTTTGATATGCTTATCGCCGTGGAAGTGCCAGATTTTAGCCTCATCCTTGTGCGTGCCGAATGTCGGTGAACAATTCCACCGATCGTCAATCACTCGATAATCCTCACCCTCTTCCATATCGGCCTGGAGCAACTGCATGGCGATTTCATCGCTGATAAACGTTCCGGCCGCTGCCACTGTTATCGAGGCCCACTTTGCCAACGGCAGGTGATTCTTCCGAAAACAAAAAACGCCCGTGTTAATCGCCGGGTAGCTCACGGCTAGTTGTTCGTCGATCAGTGCGTCGATCGCCGGTGTCTTGCCCCGGAAGCCGTTAATACGTTTGGCTATTCTCCGGCCTTGAGATTGCCAATCACTGAATTGAGTGATCGTCAACTGGTGGCCGAATAGATCGTTTAAGTCACCACCGACAATCAAGGTATCGGCGTCGATGAATAGTGTTTCATCGTATGGTGTCCAGGCCGGGACCATTGACTTGTTCAGGTAAGATGAATTGCGACCGGATGATAGCGGCTTGACGCGGATAACGTCAATCGACAGATCATCAGCGGCCCGCTTGGCGATTTCCTCGCAATCGTCAACGGTGGCTAATACGGATACCGGCCCCTGCCAGTGGTCGCGGAGTGAATGGATTGAAACCATTAACCGCTCGGCGACTGCGTTGCCGGAGAAGAGGTAACAGATTCCTTGTGTCATATTCGTTCTTTCAAAAACATAATGTCGTGGGGGTCGCGACTGTGTTCAATGTATCCGTTGTCGCTAAACCATTGCATAAGCTCATCGTGGTGTGGGTGTCTGTAGGTTTCGTTATCCTCCCACAACATTTCGATAATGATAGCCTTCGGTCTACTGACTAGATGTTTGACGGCAAACCATTCGGCACCTTCCATATCCAACAGTGCCAAGTCTATGTCACCAGTGTCGAAGTGATCCAGGCGGACCTTTGGGACCGTTGCATTTGGTTCCCTGGCTAGAACCTTGGGCCTTGTCGATCGGGGAGTGACGTCGCCCAGACATGACCCACCGTTTCCCATGTCGATGAAATCACAGGTGCCAAACGAATCATGTATCGCGGCCCAATGGATCTCTACGTTGGGGTATTCGGCCGCACAAATAGCGATATCGCGGTGCAGTCGTAGCGATGGCTCGAATAGCAAGCAACGGACCCTAGGCTCCCAGTAGGAGAACGTCCGGCAAGTGCTGGTGCTTCCTATGCCCGCCTCCAGCACAACACGAGGATTCCCACCGAAAAGTTTCCTGTAATGCCGCAGCTTGAATCTCATTATGCTTTCCTGAATACCGTAGGAACCCGTTTGCCACTGGATCGCCCGCTTGCGACTCGGAGACGTTGGGTTGCGTCATTATCCACCAACCAATGACGGCGGAGGAATAAATCCTGCACATATTTCATCGGCTGCGAATTGACATGGCTGTTGTTATGTCCTCGCCAAAGGTCAGCGGCCCAGCTTACGATCATGCCGGCCGAAGGAATGCGACACACATTGTCGAGCAGGGCATTCTCTAGGTCCGCCTGTACGTGTTCGCCAACTTCGAGGAATAGCCCCCAGTCAACCGAATCGAACCAAGGGCCGCAGTTCCCCGTCAGGTCAGCGTGAAGCACGTCACCGTCAGTAATTGATTCGATATCTTCGGTTGCGTCCAGACCAAATGCCGCGATTCCCCGCCGCTTCATTAGATATACGAGATCCCCAGACCCGGCCCCCATGTCAACCACAGTGGCACCTGTCGGGATTGCGTCGATGACCGCTTTATTGTATCGGCCCCCGTTGCTTTGCGAATACCGGGAGAGCATCCGTTCGCGGTAACGCCTTTGTTGGCTGGATGAAAATGCACCATCAATCACAATAACATTCCCCTGCCTTTCGCAAGACTTCCCTTGCCCGTCGCCTTACTTTCTGCTCTCCATTGAGCCAGTCCCAGCCGTAATTCTTCATTTTCACTCGGACAATCCCGTCGCCACGGCGGTGAGCTAAATACCAATGATATGTGTCTTGGCTTGGCACTGGCAGTCTGCCCGGAGCATAGTCAGCAGCCAACTTTGCAAAGGCGGTAGAAACAAAACAACACCATGAAACAATCCGCGGGTGGCGGATTCTGATGTTTCCCGGCTCGGGCTCTGGCAAGGCGAGTGGCGGATTCGGCCAGCGGACTTCCGGGATGCCTTCAATCCAATCGTCCAATATCATCGGCCAGGGGCGGTCAGTGTCTCGTGACTTGGTATATCCCCATGGGCTGGCAATTATACTTGGACCACCAACAAACCACCGCTTGTCAATCCACCGACACGTTTCGGTCGCCACGACGTCAGTGTCAACTTTCAGGAAATACGGCGTCGTCACAAAGGCCGGCGGTGCTTTTACCCACGCAGACAGCATCCTTTCCCGCTGGCCCATGTCCCCATATTGAGAATCGTCCAGATTCGGCCAATCCCAAAAGACCAGCCGCCGATCGGGATGATCGGACGTGAATCGCAGTTGTTTCTGCCACCAGCGGGCATCGCCAGCTTGCGAATCGCAGATTATTACAAGGGGGACGTTGTATAATTCAGGCCGGTGAACTTTCCACGTCGGCCAGACTGATCTGAACTGATTTATGGTCCGGGCATCGACAACGACACACCACGTCCATTCGGGAATATCTGATTTCCGGGGCTTTACCATGCGAGTATCGTGGCAAAATCAACACATTTTGGCAACCGGGCATCGTGGGCAATGCCGTGGGAATCCTAATTCTGGGCTTGCTTACCCCCCGGCGAAAATGACCAATTTTGCATTTTTTTGCGATTTCGTTAAGGTTTGTAAGTGGTTGTGCTGGCAGTAGTTACGTCGAGGCATTGCGGGAATACCGGGCGGAAAGCAAAAATAATCTTGCGGGAAGCCGATTTTATGATAGGGTTTTGCCTATCGGATATTCAGTCAAACAAAGGCAATGGAATGCCCTTAACTCTGACCCACGAAAAAGGAGATGTGATTCGCGTCGGTAACGTCTTGATTACCGTTCGTCGGATCGGTGCTACGCGAATCCGGCTGGCCTATGACGGGCCAGTGGATATAGAAATACGCCGCTTAAACAAAAGCAAGGAAAGGCGAGAACAAAATGACACGAAAAGACACGGACAAGATTCGACTGGGCGACATGGATGATCTGTTTGGGCCGTCGGATCAGGTAGACGACCAAACCCCCGAATTACCGGCTCCAGGCCCCACACCGGCCACAGCCGAGCCTCTACCCATGCCGGGCGATGCTGAGGCCGCAGACGCTACAATCTCACTCGAAGAACACCGAACCGGGGTAGCCCATTACCGCTCGATCTTCGAGATTTTGGGCATCCCGCCGGGAACCTCCGAAAGCGAAGCGACGGTTTTCGACATCGAAACCGGGCCCCTGCCTCGGGCAGAAGTGTTGGCCAACACGAAGCCATTCGACGTTACAAAGGTCAAGGGCTATTATGATCTCGGTGCGAAGTTCGACCCCTCGACTGTCAAGTACGGCCAGATGAAAGACAAGGCCAAGCGGGCGGACAAGCTGAAGTTGTGTATCGAAAAGCACAACAAAGAACAGGTCGCAATCCAAAAGGCCGTTGACGGTGGCGAAGAGGCTTGGGCCGCAAAGGCAATGGAAGACGCCGCCCTTCACGCCGAAACCGGCCGGGTTGTGGCGATTGGCTGTAAACAAGGCGGGCGTGAGACTGCCATTCACGGGTGGACAAATCCACACAAATCTGTCCACGGCGAGCGAACAATTCTCAGGGATTTCTGGGAGCATGTCTCATACTCCCTCCAGAGAAAACACCCGATAATCGGATTCAACTCGGACGGCTTCGACTGGCCGTTTCTGGTCAAGAGGTCGCAAATCATGCACGTTGCAGTACCACTCGGCGTAATGACTGGCCGGTATTGGAACAAACTATTCGTCGACCTGATGCCACTGTGGAATTGCTTTGACCGCTCACAAACACCAATCAGCCTGAACCGGCTGGCCGGTGTGTTGGGTGTCGGTGGGAAGCCGGATGATTGCACGGGTGCCCAGTTCGCCGAGATGTGGTTGTCTGGTGATAAGGAAAAGCGGGCAATCGCCAGGAACTATCTGGCGAACGATCTGGACATGACCTGGGGAGTTGCGAGGCGGATGGGGGTTGTGGCGTAGCGACTGACACGAAAGCGAAAACCAAGACACGAAAACCAAGACACGAATCCACGAAAACGAAAAAGGAGAACCACTCATGGCAAAAGCTGCCAAAAACGCGGTAATTATACCGCCCGGCCGGTTATACCCAAACGCACCAAGCGGTGCGGAAATGAAAATTGAGGTTATGGGAGCCACTGGGGATTTCGAGGCAGGGAAGACCATTCTCGGATTGTCGATCGCTCCAGGCAATCACCCCACAGGTCATCCGTTTGAAGGCAAACCCCGAACGCTCTACCTGGACTTCGAGAAGTCGGGAGGAACCTACGGCGGGTCCGGCTGCAAGCGAATCGACGTACCGGCAGAGATGCTGAAGGTCTTCGGTGACAAACCATACACGGCCTACGACGTATTTGTGTGGTTTCATACGAAGGTGGTTCAAAAAATCAAGCCAGGTCAATTCGACGTCGTGTTTGGCGACCCGGCTACTGACCTTGAAGGTGGCTTGGTCGCATGGATCAAGCGACACCCCGAAGCTATGGGCTACACCGCCAATCAGATAAACAAATCCGGCGGGCTGATGTGGGGTGCGGTCAAGGATCGTTGGAAGCAAATCCTGCTCGAACTGTCCGCTAAATGTCAGACATTCTACTTCACCTCACACCTTCGATCCGTGTGGGCAGGCGATAAACCGGCCCCCGGCGGAAAGAAGGAACCAAAGGGCAAGGAAACGCTGCTTGAATTGGCCAGTCTGTATTTATGGCTTGAGCGTAAGCCAGGTACAGACGGTAAAGTTCCTGACAAACCGGCCGCCATTGTGCTGAAACAACGGCTGGCCGACACGTTTATGGACGACGAAGGTTCACTGCAAGTCATCCCGCTGTTACCGCCGCGATTGCCAGTGGCTACGGCGGAGTCAATCCGGCAGTACATTGCCAACCCGCCCAACTACAAATCACTCAAGCAGGGCGAACGAGTGATCGAAAAGGGGCTGTCCGATGACGAAAAGTTGCTGATTGCCCAACAGACCGCCGAAGCCCAGCGGGATACACAGGAAAATCAACTTGCGTTTCTCAATCGCCAGGCTGAGTTGCGGAAGATGAATCAGCAGCGGCAAGATCAACAGGATTTAGTCGGAGCCCCGCCGAAGTCGAGCGACCAGGTTGCTCAACGGCAGGCAGACAAAACGAAGGCCATCAAGGATGCCGAGAAGGCCCGGGCGGAAGAAGTGGAAGCCGCCAAACTCGAAAGGGAAGTCGCTGAAGGACTGGCCAAAGGCGAGGCCGCTGGTAAAAAGCTGATGGAAGACAACAACTCCGGGACCAAACACCCATCGGACCCGCCACTACAATTCGCGGCGGAAATCACCGAAGAACAAGCCGCCGAAATCGAAAAACTTTACACGGAAATCGTCGAAGCCGACGCGAGTTTCCGGGATAAGTTCATCGCAGGGTTGAACAAACTCGGAGTAGAAAGAGTGCCCGAGCTAACGGAAGCCGACGCCGCGAGAATGATTGCCAGCCTACAAAAACACTGGCTGTCGATGGCTGATGACGTGCCGTTCAATTAGTGAGTTCGTGAGTGAGTGAGTATTTTCAATATCGAAACAAAACCAACAGAAACGAAACAGGAGACGCGACATGCCTTACGAAATGGACACTGACGATGGATTTAACCCCGAAGGGGGCAGCTACAACAATATCAGCGAATCAGGGACGTATCACGTTCACGTCACTGGCATTGACGAAGAGTCCGACGGAAACGCAGTGGTTGTCGATTACGAAGTTCTCGGCGGACTACCGGACAGCCAGGTCGGCAAGACGTTTCGGGATTACTTCAACGACAGCCTGAAGGCTCGCGGCCGTATCGTCAACTTAATGCTGGGCGCCAAGCTCACGACTGTTGACGCCATGAAGGCTGCGAAAGACGAAGGGCGGCCGGTGATATTCGAGTTCTCGCAACTCGTAGGCCGGGAGCTAATGATCGAAGTCGCGATGGAAGAATATCAAGGCAAAATCCGCCCGAAGTGTGGCTTCGGTATCTATGCCACCGACGACGATCGGGCGAAGGCTGTCTTGAACCAAGGCGCGTTAGGAGAAGGAACCGGCAGCACGGAAGCGGCGGCCGGTAGCACGGAAGCTAGCAAGGATGCAGCCACGGAGGGCGGCGGTGGCGGTGCCACGGAAGCCAAGGAAGACGACAACCTGTTCGGCTAGGAGAACGACAGGGGGGCGTAGTAGTTCAACCGCTACCGCATGACACACTGGCCCCCCACCGGCCGGACAGCAGCAATGTTTCGCGGTTTCGTGTCTCCGCGATTGGGAACGCCATTGTTGTGGTGATTGATGGTCACGTCGTTCGATGTGACGTCGTGCCACCGGCCGGTGGGTTTTTTAACCAAAGGAGAAGGAAGTGAACGAAACAAGAGAGCGAATCGAGATCGGCGTTGAGAAAAGCGGCGAGGAGTTTGTGAAGCTCTCCCGTGACCTAAAGAGGGCCGCACAAAACTTGAGTCGCCGAAATGCCAGATATTTCATCGACCAATACTACTTGATCCAAGACAAGCGGATTCGTGCTGCCAGTCAAGTACGCGAATGCAAGGCGGCCGGCGAACCGTGCGAGTTGGTGGATTGGATGTACGACGCCAATCGGCGACTGGAAGCGGCGGCACAAGTTGCACTAAGGGAGTACGTCAAGCAATACAAGGTCGGAAATTGGTTACTGGCCCAATACGGCATCGGCCCGGTAATCGCAGCAGCGGCACTGGCCCACCTGGAGATCGAAGGCCGCCCAACTGTCGGGGCGTTTTGGCGGTTTGCCGGGCTCGACCCCACAAGCGTATGGAAGAAGAAAACAAAGCGACCCTGGAACGCCCAACTCAAATCGATCATGGCGTTCAAAATGGGCGAATCGTTCGTGAAGTTCCACGGCCGGGAAAAATGCTACTACGGCCACTTGTGGAAGAAGCATAAAGATAAACTGTGGCTGCAAAACATGCAAGGTGCGTTTTCCAAAGCGGCCACGGCCGATGTGACCAGCGAAAAATATGACAAAAAAACGCAGGCTATCAAGTGGGTGCGCGGCGACTATTCGATTGAGGCCGTGCAAGCGTGGCTGGAGGTTGGCAAGAGTGAGAAGCCACCGGAGGTAAACGGGTCCGGTGTGCCCATGTTGCCGCCAGCACAAATACACGCCCGGGCCAGGCGGTGGACGGTCAAGCTATTTATGTCCCATTTGCATGAAGTGATGCACTGGGACTGGTACGGCGAAGCACCACCGCATCCGTATATTTTCGAGCATCCCGGCGGAGACAAACACGTCCATTTATTGGCCCCGCCGTTGTGGCCGGGCGAGTATAAAGGGGCGTCGTTGCAGGAGATGAAATAGCCAACACGGTGGAGAGTCCAGAACCGTTGAGCGAGCCAAGCTTGACGAGAGTACAAAACCGGTGAGCGAACCATGCCGAGCGAGAATCCATCAAGCTTGAGTGAGCCATCATATCGGAGAGTTCAAACAGGTGAGAGCGAACCAATGTCGCAGAGAGTCCAACCAGCTTGAGTAAGTCAATAATCGCGAGAGTTCAAAAAAGAAGAGCGAGCCACGTCGAGAAAGAATCCATTTCGGGTGAGCGAACCACGAGTGGAGAGAATCCAACTCAAAGGAGTGAGCCAATGAACACGATAATACAGCGATGACGAACGAGCCAAAAAACCAGAGAATCTAAAAGTCAAGAGCGAGCCATAGTCATCGAGAGTCCAGGGGCGACGAGTGAGCCATCGTAAATGAGAGTACAAATCACGGGAGTGAGCCACGTCCCAGGAGAGTTCAGAATATCGGAGCGAGCCAAATACGAAGAGAATCCAACCTGGTTGAGCGAGCCATTGTTCCGGAGAATCCATACTCGAAGAGCGAGTCACGACACAAGAGAGTCCAGAATATCGGAACGAGCTAAGAATGCTGAGAGTCCATGATCGAGGAGCGAACCATAAATAGAGAGAATCCAAATTAGAAGAGTGAGCCATGCACATTGAGAAACCAAACAAGTCGAGCGACCCTAAAAACCAAAGAGTAACCACATGACAACCACCGACCAACAACCACCCCTGATCCCACTCCCCAAAACACCGGCCGAGCGACTAGCAGACGTTTTCGCAACCGCCCGGGCCGTTGTCGATCATTGCGATACCGCTCCAGGGAAGCTGAAGGAAAGGTTCGCGTATTCAGTCGATAAAGTGTTAGTGGTGGAGTTAAAAGCGGCACTGAAAGCGGTAGAGAGTATGGAGAAGGAAGAAACGAGAAGAGCGGAGAGGAAGGCTAAGGGGAAGAAGGCGATGGCGAAAGCAGGGACAAGACTGGGGCAATGACACAAGACACCCAAGGCAGCCAAGACACCCAAACAATTCCAATACTACAATTCGGCCCTCCACGATACTACGTTCCTATTTGTATCCGCTGGCCGTGGGGGTTTGTCGGGGGACCGAGTAGCTATCGTGAAGTAGAGGAAACAGAGAAAAACCGGGACACGATCATTATTGATAGCAAGGATGTGGTAAGACATGCGAAATAACGGCAAGATTAACGGCACGATGACATACGATGCTTTCCTTGATGGGAAGATGCAACTCGACGGGCAGTCGGGATTCGATCCGGTGTGGATGCCGGAGTGGCTGTACGACTTCCAGCAGATGTTGACTACGTGGGCCATACAGAAAGGGAAGGCTGCAATCTTCGCGGACTGCGGCTGCGTAGCTGGCGAGACTATATTGCAGACACCAGATGGTGACATACGTATTGACGAAGCGGCAAGGCGAACGAAACCCATCGCTGTCTGGGCACTTGATTCGATGGGCAGGGCAACCCCAACGACAGCATCAGCACCTTTCGCAAAAGGCGTTGCCGATCTCTGGGAGTTTCGATTGGCGTCTGGACGGTCTATCAGGGTAATGATGGATCATGTATTTCTTACTTCTTCGGGGTGGTCTTTTGCTTGCGACGTTTGTGTAGGTTCTTTGCTTGCCGTTTTCCGTTCAGCCTCATCTTCTTCATCCCTTCAGGCGACCAGTTCGGAACCTTCCCGGTTAGCTCATGCCGCAGGTGATCGGAATTGCGATTATACAGCCCCAGATTATCCGGGACGTTATTCTGCTTATTCTTATCCTTGTGATGGACAACTTCCTTCGGGTCAAGATAACGACCAAGCATGTTCTCCATTACGAGCCGATGCTCCCGCACATAGCCGCCGTTTGTCGAGTGTGGATGGTCGGGTTGGTGTATCAGGACATAACCATCCTTATCAATCATGCGTCCACCGTTCCAAGATGGATTGGCTTCGCCTTTCGGGAAGTTCCAATGTGGCTGTCTTGGAATGTTCAGTCTCTTCATTAGACTCCAGACGGCCTTATAATCCCTGCCGATTGCCTTCGCAATCTCAGTCGCCCGGACATCTTGCTTTGCAAGATCACGAATCTGTTGAATGGTCTCTTCATCAAAAGTCAATGGTCGGCCTGTTCTCATCTGAACGTCCTTTCGTGTCTGTGGATTACGATACCGTTACCTCAATCCATTATATCAGAACTGACACGTATTACGACATGAATGTCCCGGTTTTTGGGAATTATTTGGCTAATGGTGTATGGAACCACAATACCGGCAAAACGCCTATGCAGTTGGTGTGGGCAGAGAATGTGACACGCAAGACTAACAAGCCGGTGTTGGTTATGACGCCGCTGGCCGTGTCGGCACAAACTCAACGAGAAGCCGAGAAGTTCGAGATAGAAGTCAACCGGTCCCGCGATGGTAAGCATAGCGGCGGTATCGTAATCACAAACTACGAGCGGCTTCATTACTTTGATCCGTCTGAGTTTGCTGGCGTGGTATGCGATGAGTCCAGCGCGATCAAGGCGTTTGACGGCAAGCGACGTAAGCAGGTTACCCGCTTTCTTTCCAAAATGCCCTATCGGTTGTTATGCACTGCCACCGCTGCTCCGAATGATTACATCGAATTGGGCACGTCGTCGGAAGCGTTGGGGTATCTTACGCAATCAGAAATGCTGGCAATGTTTTTCCGTAGCAGCGACAAGCAGCGGCACTCACTATTTAGGGAGGGCGATTTCTGGAACCGCGATAAGTGGTTTTTTCGGGCACATAGTCAAACACCGTTTTGGCGATGGGTGTGTTCCTGGGCCAGAGCATTACAGAAGCCAGAAGACCTGGGCTGCGATGGTGCGGCGTTTATTCTTCCAGAGCTAGAGATTCAGCAGCATATTATCGAATCAACATGGTGCCCGCCTGGCGAGTTGTTCCCGAGGTTGGCCAAGACGTTAAGAGAACAGCGGGACGAACGGAAACGCACAATGCAAGAGCGGTGCGAAAAGGTAGCAGAGCTAGTGAAGCATGGTCGGTCTGCTGTGGTATGGTGTCAATACAATGCGGAAGGTGACATGCTGGAAAAGCTCATACCGGACGCCGTACAAGTGGCAGGCAAGGATACTGACGAAGACAAGGAAGCCCGGCTAAATGCTTTCACGCTCGGCAATGAACGTGTGCTGGTCACGAAACCTAAAGTCGGGGCATGGGGCTTGAACTGGCAACACTGCGGGCATCAGGTTATGTTCCCAAGCCACTCGTTCGAGCAATACTACCAAGCCATCCGGCGGTCGTGGAGGTTCGGGCGAAAGAACCCGGTGCATGTGGACATTGTAACCACCAGCGGCGAGAGCGGAGTCACGGCGAATCTGCAAAAGAAACAGGATAAGGCGACCGCTATGTTCGCGTCACTCGTTGCCGAAATGAATAACGAGTATCTGGTAAAGACCGAAAACCAACACACTCAATCCCTAGAGGTACCCCCGTGGCTGTAATAGACCAACACGCTACCGATGATTATGCGGTCTGGAACGCGGACTGTATGGAAGTTCTACCGACGCTACCTGATGCCTCGGTTGGGCTGTCGGTATATTCACCGCCGTTTCCCGAACTATACCAATACAGCAACGACCCGCGCGACATGTCGAACTGTGCGACGTATGAGGAAGGGTTGTTGCACTACCAGTTTATTGTCTCGCAGATTCACCGGCTTACGATGCCGGGGCGGATGACATGCGTGCATTGCATGGACTTGAAAAAGGGGACCATGTATCAGAACGACTTCCCCGGTGACATTGTACGGGCTCACCAAGAGGCTGGGTTCAACTTCGTTTGCCGTGTTACTATTTGGAAAGACCCGTGGCTGATTGCTCGGCGAACTCGGATGCGGTCCCTGATGCACAAGACAATTGTTGAGGATTCGTCGAAGTGTCGAGTGGCCGGTCCTGATTATGTAATGATGTTCCGCAAGAGTGGTGAGAATCAGGAGCCCATTACGCATAAGCGGGGATTTAAGACCTACGCAGGCGAGACACCTATCCCTCACGACCTGGTTGAGAAGTACGCCAATTTTAAGGGTGACCAAAAAAAGAATCGCATGTCACATTGGATATGGCGGCAGTACGCTTCGCCAGTGTGGGGTGACATTCGCACCGGGCGGCTGATGCCATATATTGAAGCCCGAGAGAACGACGAAGAGAAGCACGTCTGCCCGTTACAGCTTGACGTAATCGAGCGATGCCTTACCTTGTGGTCGAATCCAGGCGACAAGGTGCTCAGTCCGTTTATGGGTGTCGGATCGGAAGTGTATTGTGCTGTCGAAAACCGTCGTCGTGGCATCGGCATAGAGCTAAAATCCACATACTACAAGCAGGCCGTAAAGAACCTGGAGCTACTGGAAGTGCCGAAGGAAGGAACGCTGTTTGACTAAATGGCCACCAAAAAACGAAAACTCGAAGAAATCACCGGCGAATACGACTTCCAAGTAGCCGTATTCGGCAACGGTGATTCTCGAACAATCATCGGCAAGCTCGAAATCCAAAACCAAACCGAACCAACCACAATCAAAGGCCCGGCCGTTGAGGATTCGCTGATTTTGGGTTTGACTTACCGCTTCCTCGGCCAGTGGAAAAACCACCACAAATACGGGCGGCAGTTCGTTTTCAATTCTTTTGTTCAGGCTCGACCGTATGGTGAACGGGGGACGGTGCGATATTTGGCACGGGCCAAGGGGATTGGGAAAACGATTGCACAGCGGATATGGAATATCTTCGGTTCAGAATCACTGGACCGACTCCGGGACGATCCGGCGGCCGTTGTCGTGGGGGTACCTGGCTTACGTCTTGAAGTAGCAAAGGCAGCAGCCGACGCCTTCAGCCACCAACAAGGCATGGAGGCCGTTACAATCGAATTGACGGACTTATTCGACGGTCGCGGCTTCCCTCGCGGACTGACCGCTCAGGTTATCGACAAGTGGGGCAATGAGGCCGTTGACATCATCAAGGAAGAACCATACAAGCTACTGGCGTTCAATGGGGTGGGCTTCCTGCGGGCTGATGCCTTGTATCTGGCCCTCGGGCTCGATCCTGGGGCTATCGAGCGGCAGGCTCGATGTGCATGGCACGCGATAAACAACGATAGCAATGGCCATACATGGTTTCCTTTGCCGTTTCCCGCACAGGCGATCAAGGCGAATATATCGGGGGCAGAGGCAAATGTCCCGGGAGCCATTCGAGACGCATTCAAGCGGGGGCTTTTGGTGAGGCGGAATGTTGAGGGGGGAACGTGGGTGGCGGAGGCGAGAAGAGCCCGGAACGAGCGAACGATTTGCGAGTGTTTGCGGTTGGCGGCGAAGGAAATGCCGGACTGGCCTTATATGCTAAAGGTCCGGGATCACCAACAAGAGGAACTGTCTAAAGCCACACAAGGGATAATCGGAATCTTGGCCGGAAGTCCGGGAACCGGCAAGACGTATTGCACGGCTCAGATGATCGGCGAGATTATCAAATCAGTGGGCGACGACAGAATAGCAGCTTGTGCCCCCACCGGCAA
>JAAEPW010000682.1 GCA_024232355.1 Chloroflexota bacterium
GATTACTTGCGGAAATTCGCCCCAAATTCGAGAAATTCGTGCGTTTTGTCCCGCCATTGGCAGAAATTCACACGAGAAATTGACATGACAGACGCAAATCCCTCGAAATTTCCTACTGGTAATTGAGAGTATCTGCACCCTCGCCAAAGTCGCCGATGTGGGTAGCCTGATAGGCAAAAGTAATAGGCACTCCCGCGCTCACGGTACCACTCCACGTGATCTGATTGCCCGATTCCATTGCGCCTGCTGGCCGCTCTACCCAACCGGAAAAATCGACCTCACCGGGCAAGGTATCGGTAAAGTGAACGGTATCGGTCACCACGACACTTGGATTCAGCACCACGGTATAGACGACGGTTCCATGATAAGACACGTCGCTGCTGGGTGTCACGCTCTTTTTCAGCGACTTGTGGATATTTATTGCCCACAGTTCTGTCTCGTTGCTGTCGTCATAAGCGGCGAAAAAGAGAGAGCCATTTACATAGACCAAGTACTCGGGCTGCGAACCTCCACTGGGGTTGATCTCTCCGGCTATCACAGTCCCGGCTTCTGTACCATCGCTCTGCCATAATTGATATCCATTGTCGCCGTCATCGGCGCTAAAGTAGAGGATGCCATCCGCGCTGGTCAAGTATTGGGCATCCGACTCTGCACTTGGGTTGATATCCTTGACCCTGACGGTGCCGGATTCGGTGCCATCGCTCTTCCACAGCTCTTGGTCGTTGTAACCGTCTTCCCAGGCAGTGAAGAAAAGCGTGCCATCCACGTTGGTCAGGTTTTCAGGATCTGAATCACCAGACGGATCGATATCTCTGACCATCATGGTGCCGACTGCCGTGCCATCGCTCTTCCACAGTTCCCTGTCGTTGCTGCCGTCATCGGCACTGAAAAAGAGGGTGCCATTCACGTTGGTCAGATATTCAGGATACGAACTTCCACTGGAATTGATATCTGCGACCAGTACTGTGCCCGTTA
>JAAEPW010000683.1 GCA_024232355.1 Chloroflexota bacterium
CCCTGACAATTACCTCCTGGTCATTACTTGTTGCTTTCTCCACGTCTGTCCAGAGCCACGGACCAAACGACCGTTGGACGAGGGGGAGGTGAACGGTATGCGTATAGTTCGTCGTTGGAGGAGAAGAAGTGCCGCCAGTGACACAGCGATAGTAAACCTGGTTCGACCCAATAGCGCTTGTGCTCCAATCCACCCTGACTTCGTTGGGCCAATAAATCCCAATCCCCGGACCGCTGGTGATTCCACTCGTGTCGACCGTCCGCTCGTCGGGGTCAGCGAGCAGGTTGCCCGACGTCGTTACGCTTTCGAACGTACCGGTATCCCAGTAGATCTTGTGTGAAACCCCGCCGCGAGCATCGGCATACAAAAAGACGGTGATCTCGGACTCTACTGCCTCAGCGGTCACTTCAAGCGGGCCAAAAGTACTGTCATATTCTGTGTGCGAAGTCCCCCATATTATCGTGCTGGGCCACTCGTGAACGGCCGGATCGTCTGCCGAATCCGGATGCCAGCCGGTTGGGTCGATGCCGACTTTTAGGTCCGCCAACCAATCATTTGAGTCTTGTTGTCTGGAATAAGC
>JAAEPW010000684.1 GCA_024232355.1 Chloroflexota bacterium
GAAGCGACACCGACCAATACACCGGTAAGCGAAGCGACACCGACCAATACACCGGTAAGCGAAGCGACACCGACCAATACACCGGTAAGCGAAGCGACGCCCACCAGCACACCAGGCGGCCCGACGCCGACCTTTACCCCTACACCTACAGTTACGCCTACAAGTGGCCCGACGTCCACCCCAACGTCCACCAATGTATCAATCACCATCAACGAGGTGCTCTATGATCCCAATGGCGCGGACACCGGCCAAGAGATCGTCGAACTCTACAACCATGGCCTGGCCCCCGTAGACCTCACCCGCTACGAACTCAAAGCAGCCGGCGCCCGCCACTATACCTTCCCACCCTTTACCCTCGACCCCGGCGCTTTCGTCGCCGTCCACATCAACACCGAGGGCACCGACACATCCACCCACCTCTACGCTGGAGCTTCCAGCGGTATGGGCAACACCAGCGGCTACGTCGTCCTATTCGACAGCCCCACCCACTCAGCCGACACAATAGTGGACTACCTGGCCTACGGCACCGGTGGTCAGTCCTGGGAAAGCGCCGCTGTCTCCGCTGGTCTCTGGACCACAGACAACTTTGCCCCCGACGTAGACGAATCCGTTTCCCTCAACCTCCAACCCGACGGAGACGACAACAACACCGGCACTGATTGGTTACCCTGCGATCCCACGATAGCCGACTCCAACTGCTCCGGCACGGTCTTTTTCCCCGACACCTACTTTGTCTACCTACCCTTGGTCATTCGCAGCCACCCGCTCCCGCCTCCAAGCACCGCGACGCCCACTCCCACCATCCACCAACTCCAAGACGCTCCCGATAACTGCCCCGGCGACACCGTCGAGATCGGCCACCTCTACCGTGACGATTGGGACCACGCCAACGACAACGACTGGTACTCGTTCCAGGCCATCGCCGG
Organism: Chloroflexota bacterium; assembly: GCA_024232355.1. The sequence goes on from JAAEPW010000684.1 coordinate 927, forward strand.
GCAGCGCTACACCATCCAGACCGGAGACCTGGAAACCCGCGCCGATACCATTATGGGCTTTTATGCCGCCGATTGCGCCACCCTCCTGGAGGAGAACGATGACGCCAACTGTCCCAACGACGTCTTTTCCCGCATCGTATGGACCGCACCCGACGCCGCCATCTACCACGTAATGGTCCGCTCCTTCGATTGGAACGTCTATGGCCAAGACACCGGCTATACCTTTGGCATCAGCACCGACTTTGCATCAGACGCCAAGATCAACCCAGGCAAACCCCGCCCACCAGCTACACCTACTCCAACACCCACAAGTACTCCTACGCCGACCCCGACGCCTACGCCAACACCAAAGGCCGCGCCACCGACACCCACACTTGATCCCCCTGGTGACACCACCCACGTGGATCCGCGCCCGGCTCGCCAGCAACCTGTCACCACCAATGTAGCCGCGATTATGGCAACCGAGGTTGCACTATCGCGCTCCCCGTCCTTCGTGGTGACAGAACCAGCTCCATTGGTGGCCGCCATTGACACCACCGCCAACCAAAGCGACGTCTCCTTGTCGCTCCATCTCCAACCCACCAAACCACCCGCGCCCCCCACACCCATAAACGCCGCGACGCCGGTCAAACCAACGCCACCACCTACACCGGGAAGCGGAGCGACAGCAGTCCCAACAAAGAAACCGTCAAGTCCGCCCTCCCCAGCAAACACAGCCACGCCCACAAGCATCGCGACAAGCATCGCGACAAGCACCGCGACGCAGCCCGTCCTCCTACCCGCAACCGGTAGTCTCATTCCTTCCTGTTTGACCATAATCAAACTCCTATTCGCAGACATCGCGGTGATCATCGCCGCACTCATCCTTTGTAGCAAAAGCAGCAGGAGCATTCCATGACCCGCATCCTTGCCATTCGCATCCTTGCCGTTTGTACACTGATCACTTGTCTCCTTGTCTCTCTTTCTCCTGGTCTCCCTACCCTGGCCCAAAAGCCCACGTCACCGCCCACTCCTGGGCTTGCTATTACCCAGAACCTTTGTTCTGATAGCGTAATATGAGAAACATTTGGCTGTATCAAAGCAAAACCTGTCACAAAATCGTATATCCGATTTGACTGAAAGTGAAAGTGGA
>JAAEPW010000685.1 GCA_024232355.1 Chloroflexota bacterium
ATACTTGTCGTCAACTCGACTCATGGGAAAAACCTCCTCGTTTTGGGTACAATTTTCTCATGAGTCAACGAATATGTCACGGTACACTTTACTCGTGAGTCAACGATATATTTTCGGTACACTTTTTAATGAGTCAATTCGGTCAATTGTCCAATGGTCTGAAATGTGTTATGATAATACTGATTTGCAACTTTCAAACGCCCTACTGTAACCGATCACAACATCCACTACCCTGGGCGGAGGACTGCTGTGCACTACTGGTCTATAGGAGTTTCTATGACATCTATCTATCACGACATCGACATGCCTGCGGATTTTGGCAACCGTGTACATCAGGCATTGCGGGCCTGGCATGCCCGGCATACCCACAATGTGTTGACCGATCTCCTATTGGCGCATCAGATCAAGGAGAAACAAGAGATCGCTACGCCCCGCTTGATCAGCAACCAGATCCTGATGGACGGACTTGACAGCCTGAAGCAGGTCGACGAGGAGGCCGCCGAACTTCTCCAGCGGCGTTTTTCCAACCAAGAGACGGCCCTGGAGGTGGCTCATCGCCGCAACCTGAGCCAAGACGTCATTTTTCATCGTCAGCGTGGGGCCATCGTGCTCTTGGCCCAGGTGATTTGGGAACAGGAGATGGAACTAGGTCAACGGCAAATGCAGCGCATCGAGATGCGTCTGGAGCCGCCCACCTACAGCCAACTCTTTGGCGTGGCAGAAAAGATGGCCCAGGTACGTGCCCGGATCGAAACTCCTTCCGAACCCTGGATGGTGGCCCTCGAGGGACTGGGCGGTATCGGCAAGACCTCGCTGGCAGACAAACTGGTTCGCGATCTGGCCTGTGGGGTCCGTTTTGCTGAGATCGGGTGGGCCAGCGCCCGCAAGAGACTGTTTCGACTGTCCGGTGACGTCGAGACACTGGAACACCAGCCAGACCTGAGCCTGGCCGAGCTGCTCGACCGTATCGTTGAACAGTTCGAGTTACTGGCGCTGCGGCGGCAATCCGATGACGCCAAGCTGGCCGGGGTGCGGAGCTTTTTAAGGTCCAAGCCCTGCCTGGTCGTCATCGATAACCTGGAGACAGTGGCGGACTATGGCGCGCTGGTCTCCCAGTTGCGGGGACTGGTCGGCCCGAGCAAGTTTCTGATCACCACGCGGTACTCGCTGCACGCCGAGAGCGGCGTGTACGTCGTGACCCTGAACGCCCTATCTCGAGATGACACGCTGGCCCTGATCCGGCACGAGGCCGAGACTCGCGGCCTGCACGAGCTTGCCGACGCTGCCGAGACAGAATTGGAGCAGATCTATGCCATTACCGGTGGCAATCCATTGGCTACCAAGTTGATCATTGGGCAGATACACACCCTGTCTCTGCCGACGGCCCTGGCCCGTCTGGGCGCGGCCAAGGGCAAACCCGTCCAGGAACTCTTGGATTACGTGTACGCCCACGCCTGGCAAACCCTTGCCCCAAACTGTCGCCGCGTATTACAGGCTATGCGCTTGGTGATTCGCGAGGGTGGCCGTCTGGAGCAGATCGCGGCAGCCGCCGAACTCGACCCAGAGATTGCGGCTACCTGTCTCCAACGCCTGGCTGCCCTCTCGCTGGTGAACGTGAGCGGCAGCCTAAAGGAGCGGCGCTACTCGCTGCACCAGTTGACCCGCACCTTCCTGGCCGGGCAATCGTTGGACGAGTGATGGAGCGGACCCTTTGAAACAGATCATCATCGCCAACGCCAGATATTGGCTCAATTATCTCGAAACCATACCCGATGACGCCCCGATCCCGGAATCCGACATCCACGGGGTGGCCCAGGCGCTGGAAGCCGTGATGGAAATCCTAGAAGCGTGGTCCCTGATCCAAGCGCTGGCCCCGGCCCTGCACCCCCACATAGAACGGTGCGGCTATTGGTCCGAGTGGGAACGTTTCTTGCAAATCCTGGTAGCGCGCGCCCGGCAGCGGGCGGATCGGGTGGCCGAGGCTGAATTGCTCGCAATGCGAGGCCAAATTCAACACCACCAGGGCGACTATCAAGCGGCTGTGGTCTCTTATCGTCGGGCGTGGTGGCTTTGCCGCCGGACTGGTGATAGAACAGGCTATGCCAGGGCACTCTCCAACCTGGCCGAAATGTATCGGCGTCAAGGGCGTTTTCACCGGGCAGAAGTACTATGCCGAAAAGCTGTGGCCTTATTCGAGGTATTGGGGGACACCGTGCGGCTGGCTTATACCGAGAATCACCTGGGAATGATCTACTATGCCCAGAAACGCTGGTCTGAGGCGTTACCTCACCTGATCCAGGCAAAGGTCCTATCAGAGCAAGTTGGTGACCGGTATAGTCTGGCCAGTGCGTTGCGTCACCTGGGATTGCTTCATCGGCGTACCGGCGATCTGGAGACAGCGCGAGACCATTTCATAGAAGCCATCCACAATTTTCAGATGGTGGGAGACGATATCTGCGCCGCTCAAACCCAACTCAGCGTTGGAGACATATATTTTGACCAATCCGACTGGCTACGAGCTGAACGAACCTACAGCCAGGCTGAAACTGCCCTGAAATGCCTGGGCGACGGTCTGGGTCTGGCCAGCGCACGCCACAATTTGGGGCGTGTATACGCTCGGCTTGAGAACTGGGAAGAGGCAAAGAATTGTTTCGAACAGGCGCTAGAGCAATGGCGAGACTTGGCAGACATCTGGAATCAAGCCAACACGTTGGGAGAATTGGAGGGACTACATTTTACCTGTGGCAGATTTACCCAAGCTCAAGTATGTCTGGACGAGGCATGGAACCTGGTAGGTGAGCAAGACCAAATTCATTACAAATCCTTGAAACGTGAACTACTTGAACGACAACAAGAGTTGCGCCGGGTGACTGAGCAAAGGTAGTTTATGTCCAGGTAATGCAAGAATGAGGTGAGTGCCAGTGACACTCACCTCATTGGTTTGGAGGGATGATCTTCTTTAGGGGCAAGTACCACCCGACGTCTCACACCCCTCTGCCAACACAACTACTGACGGCCCTCCCGAGAGCGGTGCACTGACAGATAGAATCAAGGCAACCACCACGGCGACGATCACGGCTTTAACACGCTTTCCAAACATTTTAAATCTCCTTTATTTTTAGTTTAGAGAGCGAGACTTGAGGCCCTCCCAGGGCGTCACTTTGACGACACCCGGCTCTAGAAAAACCTGGCTCTCGATTGCTTTATCACTGCTTGAAGCGGCCACTTCGATATCAGTGTACCGTTTTTCCGCCTGACATACCTGACCCAGGCGGACAGCTTTCCTGACAGCGTTTGCGGAGATTTTGTGGGATAGGTGTGGCTTATCGTGTCAATTACCGGGTCTAATGGGCCACCCAAAGTCGGGTGATGTGGGCCACTCACATGCGGATGGAGTATGCCATTGGGATTGAGTCAAACGTACTTTGAGAGGCAATTCAACCGTGTCAAAAAAAGTGACTCGACCATG
>JAAEPW010000686.1 GCA_024232355.1 Chloroflexota bacterium
ATACTTGTCGGATTTGTTGAATGATGGAACCAAAGTCTTCAAGTGTAGATTTTGCCAGCCGGTGATCGCTGAATGCGATATCAAGGTCCGAGTTACCCGTGGCCTCAACTCGACACTCGGAACAAGGGCAGAGTGCTCCGATTTTGATTTCACCACAATTAAAGCAAAGTGCCCAGGTCATCCAAGTACCCTTGTCCTATGATGTTGTCATTCACTCGGTTCATTTCTCCGATTTTGATCTGGCGTGGTTAACCCGAAATATGCCCGCCCTGGCGCAGCCAATCTTGCACCAGCCGCATTCCCTCGTCCTGCTTTATCTCCGGCTCATAGCCCAACTCGCGGCGGGCTTTTTCGATGGGAAATCCCTGGTCGGTGCCGAATAATTCGGCGGCCATGCGGGTCAGCAGGGGGCGCGAGTCGGTCCGCAGCGCGCCATACACTTTTTCCATCGCCCAACCGGCCAGGTAGGCCACTCGGTATGGAATGACCAGGCGCGGGCTGGGCACGCCCACGATCTCTGCCAGCCGGTCCACGTACTGCCGCCAGGTGACGGCTGACCTGTCGGAAGCGTTGTACGCCTGGCCGGTGCTGTTCTCG
>JAAEPW010000687.1 GCA_024232355.1 Chloroflexota bacterium
ATCGATTGATTTCATACCTACGTTTCTAGCGTTTTTTTGTATTAGAAACTGCGGTCGGCTTTTACGAAAATTTGGCGCAGCGGTTGAGTTACGGCTTGGGAAGTGCGCTGCTCATCGCGATTTTGATGCTGATGGGCAGCGTGAAAAAGTGGCTGCAGAATCGCGGGATCACGCGCGGCCACGGGGCTGAGTTAAAGGGATTGTGCGCGAGGCATACCGGCGTGCAAGAGCAGTTATGCCAGTTACAGCAAACGTGTCATGGTAAATGTGTCACTATGCCAATGCCGCCTCTGGGTGGCATACGACGGTGGTGACGGCGGTGAGCAGAGTTTTTTTTGCAGAGTTTGACGGCATTGTAGATGCAGAGCTGGAGACCGGCATGAACCACGACCAGGTTCGCCGGTTGATCATGGATACTGCCGCCGCGAATGGGTCAGCCACCGCCACCTCCCCATCGCCACCGCCCGATGAGCGTCGGTCGTCAGACTCCGCCGCCATCATCGTCGCCGCCGAGGTTTACTCGTCGCCCAACCCGCCGTCGCATCGACTCCGTCAGTGTCCGAAACAGACCGAGTATCTGACTTACGATGAGCGGGGGATGCAGGTGGACATGACGGCATACAGAGGAGATAGTAACTAGCGTAGTGTACATATGAC
>JAAEPW010000688.1 GCA_024232355.1 Chloroflexota bacterium
ACTCGTTGTCCGTGCTGCTATAGGCCACCCCTGGGCTACCTGCGTTATAGTCGTCCCTCACAGTCGGGGTCGCTTGCGAGTCATCGCCCATATCGCTAATGCGGAAATCGTTGTCGCCTACATCATTACCCGAGGTGTGGTTGCCAGGGATGCGCTGACCATAGATCTCGTTCTCGTCATTCACCAGTGGGGAGGTGTTGTCGTCGCCGTACCACACCACCAGGTACTCGTTGTTCGTGCTGTGAGCGGCCGCCTGGGGACCATACGCGTCATAGTCGGCCTCCCCATCTGGTCCCATATCGCTGATGCGAAAGTCGGTTTCCCCCGTCACTTGATCGCCCTCACTGTGGTCACCATGGATGCGCTGTCCAAAGACCTCGGTCTCATTGTTCGCCAGTGAACCACTGCCAAAGTCTGTGTCATCGTCGCCGTACCATACCACCAGGTACTCCTCGTTGAAGTTGTTGTATGCTGCGCTCGGGTACAAGGCGTCATAGGCGTCGTCCCCATCTGGTCCCATATCGCTGATGCGGAAATCATTGTTGCTCACCTCGGCCCCAGTGGCGGCGTTGATGCGCTGAGCATAGATCTCGTTCTCGTCATTCAAGCCGGTGTCGTCGCCAGACCATACCACCAGGTACTCGTTGGCGCCGCTGTTGTAAGCCACCTGGGGATTCTTTGCGCTATAGTCGACGTCCGCATCTCCCCCCATATCGCTGATACGAAAGTCGACGCCCATCTCGGCCCCGGTGGCGGCGTTGATGCGTTGGCCCCAGATCTCGAATTCCCCATCTTTCAGCGCGCCACTGCCGAAATCTGTGTCATCATCGCCAGACCACACCACCAGGTACTCGTTGTCGGTGCTGTTGTAGGCCACCCCCGGGGACGAGGCGCCATAGTCGTCCCTAACATTCGGATCCGTTTCCGAGTCATCGCCCATATCGCTGATGCGAAAGTCGTTACTGCCTATCTGTGGATCAACCGTCACGGGGTAGGCGGCCTGGGCCAGCGCGGCCCCGTCCACCACGATGCGCGTCTCATCGGCTGTCACGTCCATCGTCGCGGGCAACTCGCGCCCGGCGGCGTCAAATACATAGACGTCGCCCAGGCTGACTGCGCCTTTATCGGTACGCCAGCGCCAGCCCCCTGATGCGGTTTCAAAGACACCATCACTGTTTACGGCGCCCTCAATCACCAGGTCGGCCCCATCCAGGGCCAGGGGCGCGGGAATGACAAATTGTTGCTCCACGCCGTCTGCCTGAAGCAAGTATTGTTCGACCAGCCCGCCGCGTGGATAGGCTACCGTGCCGGGCGCGCTGTTGCGGGGCGCTATAGCACCCAGGTCGACGCAGTCCGAGTTGGCACCGGTCAATTGCCAGATCCAGGCTGGGCCACCGCGCCGGGGAGTAAAGGTCAGCCCGGCGGGACTAAAAGTTGCATTGTGCTGAGGGTGATGCGCCTCGTAGCCATCGCCGGTCGCGACCAGGTCGTTGACGGCCAGGGCCACGGCTTGCTCGGCAGAGATGGCGGGGGACGCGGTGTGCAAGGTGGCAGCGATGCCCGCCTTGTCCAAATCGTCCGGGCCTACGGCTTGGGCCAGGCCCACAAACAGCAATAGCATTGCGGCCAGGGCCAAACCAACTGGGAACATTAATCGTTGATACAGGTTGTGTCTCATTTCGTTTTTCTCCTTGTATATATACTGTTGGAGATGTGTCATCCCCTATCCAATAACGGGCCGGTTGTACAAGTTACAGACAATTCAGAACAGTGATACGATTTGGTTGGCAATCGGAAACACGCTTATCCTTTGAGGTTCGGCCTCGTTTGAAAGACTGTTTCCTCGCCCCTATACATATATTATATCGACAAACGTCACAAGAACGTCACAAACACGGATTCTTTTCAATGACCCAACTAGAAATCGTCCCCTTTTGCTACCAGATACTTTTCCCCGCAAACCAGCACAGTGGAGCTACTGATTTCGTATCACGAGGGGCAAGTAAATGGCGAAATCTATAGCGGTAAAGGTAGCCGTAACCTGTTTGTCCGTATCCATCGTCACCACGCAGTCACCCACACCGCCGCACCCTGCCCCGCTCCAACCGTCAAAGGTCGAGTTTGAGCTGGCGGTGGCCGTGATCGACACCGCCGCGCCATCCAGGTAAAAATGTGTTCCCACGGACGGGTCCAGCGTGCCCGTGCCTGTACCGGCTGTCGTCACCGTCAGCGTGTAGATTGTCCCGTACTCGTAGGCCCCCACGTCGCAAGGATCGAGCCGGTGCACGCCCCGTTGGTCGGTGAGGATGCCCGACAGGCAATCGCCGGCGCCGTGGGGCGGGCTGCTCGCTGCGATGGCGTGGACCAAGGTGCCCCGGTCCTCAGCCAGGTTCGCCAGCTCAGGATCAACTCCTTGCTGATCGCCGCTCGGTCCGAGCCCGCAGGTGAAATCGTCAGCTATGTTGTTGCCCTGGGATGTGATAGCGCCCGAGTCACAGTTCCACGGGCTGTTGTAGGCGATGATGGTGTTCTTGGCCCGGATAGAGCCTGTTCCTGTGATGCCATAGCCGGTAGGGGCAGCGGTGTTGCTGGCAACCGTCGTATAGGTCAACAGCATGGTCCCACTGGCGTTGAATAACGCGCTGCCGTTTGGGGCGCCATTGCCGCTGATGGTGGTGTTGACCAAGGTCAGCATGTGATAATTTGTTCCATCGGTGTCGTGGTAGACGCCTCCGCCTTGCGCGTTGGCCTGGTTGCCCACGATCTGTCCGCGCTCCAGCGTCACGTTGCCCTTGGCGGCGTACAACCCGCCGCCGTATTCGGCGCTGTTGCTGATGATTCGCCCGCCTGTGATCAGTGTGCTGTACCCTAAAAGGCCGGCATACACACCCCCGCCATATTGAGTCGCGTGATTGTCGACGATCTCTGCTCCCAGCAGGTCAAAGTTGCCTGTTGGGATGCACAGCCCACCGCCACGGTGGGCCTGATTTTCCATGATTTGCCCGCCGTTCAGGCTCACCAAGTTCGAGGGGGCGCTGCTATATAGCCCGCCGCCGCCGTCATTGGTGTTTGTCCCCTGGGCTTCGTTGTAGGCTATCAGTCCACCGGTCTGGGTAACGGCGGCGGCGTAGTATAGATATATCCCTCCTCCATTTTCTCCGGCGGTGTTGCTCAAGATCTGCCCGCCGCCCAAGGTGACTTTGCCCCATTCGACATGCATTCCACCACCGTGCCTTGCGGCGTTGTTTTCGGCGATGGTGTGATTGCCGGTCTGGATGAGGGTAGCGCCACTTGCGCCAACGTAAATACCACCGCCGCCATACGAGTTGTTAATGGTAACCACGCTGGTAACCTTATTGTGGACGATCTGCCCGTCGTTCAGTATGGCAGTGCCGCGCGTAAGGTGAATGCCTCCGCCTCTCTCATCGGCGGTATTGTAAGCGATGATGCTCTGGCCCGTCTGGGTAAAGGCTCCATCGACAAACAGACCACCGCCACTGTTGTTGGCGGTGTTGCTGAGAATCGCCCCCCCACTCAACGTACCAGCGCCATAAAGATACACACCGCCGCCTCTAGCGCTGGCGGTGTTGCTGACGATTTGCACCCCACTCAACGTGACGTTGCTCTGCTCGACATACACGCCTCCGCCATGGACAGCGGTGTTGCTGACGATCCGCCCGCCACGCAACAGCGCCCGGGCGTCACCAGAGACAGAGATTCCACCTCCACTATAGCCAGTCTCGTTGTCAGCCACCAGGCAGTCCCCGTCCAGCGTGAGGGTGGCGTCGGACCCAGTCAAGGCAACCCCCCCGCCGCCAGAAGCAGCGGTGTTGCTGACCACGGCCACGTTGATCAGGGTCAGATCGCCTCCCCTGCTATCGATGCCGCCGCCCGCGCTGGCGCTGGCGCCTCCATATATGGTCACGCCAGAGATAACCACCGTCGGAACCCCATCATCGATATAGAGCACCCGGTCAATTCCGTCGGCGTTGATAAAGGTGTTCTGTGGGCCGTTGCCCGTGATGGTGAGGGCATAGTTAGACGTGACGTCCAGGTCGTCACGTTCGGGGTCGCCGCTTCCGCTGGTTAGCGATAGGATAAAAGTACCGCTTCCCAACTCGATGGTGTTGGCCTGGCCGTTTCCGTTGGCGACAATGATGGCCTCCCGCAGCGAGCAGTCGCCGTCACATGTGCCATCGGCGCTATCGGTGAATTTGGTCACCGTGAGATTAGCCTCGGGAGCGGCGACCGCGAGAGTCGCCTCCAGGGACCAAAGCAGGGCCAGGGTCAGCCCCAGGCCAAGAGCAAAGACTGTCAGTAGTTTTTTGGTATGCATGGTATTTCTCCTTCGAAAGTAGTAAATGGCAAAAAAGATTGATTTTCTTGCCGCTACTGATAGACGTCCATCACAACCTGTGTTGGGTCCGATGGATGAATCTTGACCGACACTTGAACACCCGGCTGAAACTGTGGAATGTTGACCATCGGGATGACGGCCTTTGCCTGAGCACGGTAGGGCGCGCCTCCGGGTGGCTGAACCTCCAGGTCAAATAGAATCTGCGGTTGATTATTCAGCATCACACCGGTCTGCCGCACGCTCACGATCTTGGCCTGTGCGGGTATCCCATTTTGCAGGACGCCGCGATTGGGGCCAATCGTCTTGTTGATCATTCGTCTGGCGAATATCGTGATCCCGATCGTCAGTGCAATAGACAGCACTGTGCCTCCGCAGACGGCGAGCACGACAAATATAGATGTACCAGCTAATAGTTGTGTTATTTCGGGTGGCATCGTTTTGCTCCTTGTATGTAGTATTTTTTGGGGGACGCTGCCCCCTGCCCAGTGAATAGAAACTGTTTGAAAACAAACCTAGACACTATCCATCCCAAACCCACCATCGCTGAACTCATCGAACCGGCGCGGCTACACGTCATCGCGGTAGCAATTTGTTCATCGCACTTTGGTTGCACTGCGTCTACCATCTTTGCCATTTGTTTTCTAGTTTTTTCGTCTCTGAAAAGTTACTTCTCAAAAAATTGGGGTAGCAGTATAGTCTTGGTAGCACCTATTCAAACATTGCATAAACATCATAGTCGACAAACGTCACAAGAACGTCACAAACACGGATTCTTTTCAATGGCCCAACTAGAAATTGCCTCTTTTTGTTACCAAACTCACAAACACTGAAATGGACCTCAATCTTTGTTTAGCAATAGTGCCAAAAATCGATCCACACAGCCAAGTCTTGCTTCCCTTGAATGAGCAGAGTAGGCGGGCAACCAGGATGAACGTGGGTGATGGGTGAGGCAAGTTGATAAGCGTCGGGCACGTCCTGGGGATGGCCACCCAACACGATATCCAACCGGCCAGCATCACGCATATTCTTGGGGGAATCTGGGCCAATGGACACTGGCGGCAGGCCTACCATTTGTTGTTGATTCAAATGCTGATAGAAAGCCAGCAAGTCTGTGGGGCCATAGTAGGAGATTACGCCGTACACGGATAGATCGGTGCTTTTCACATCCTCCGGTGTTAACTCGGGATGTTGAGGCGCATATTCTGCTAGCAAGGCAAGATGTCCGTCCGCAGAACCGCCCCCTAGAACGATCTTTGCCAGGTTTACCCCATAGCGGGATGCGTTGGTCTTTATCCAGGCAATCGCGCGTTTGACGTCTCCGATTCTGCCATAGATATTCGCTTTAGGACAAAGACGATAAGTGACATCCATCACTGTATGGCCCTGTGCTACCAGGTGACGATAGAAAGGCCTGGTGCCAAAGTCTTTATCCCCTATCCACCAGCCGCTTCCGTGAAAGTAGATGAATGCCAGGCCAGAAACGTTGCCGTCGGCCGGACGCCAAACGTCACGGAGCAATTCCCGTTCCGTACCGGGAATTGCCCAAAAAGCGAGATCGCGCTCACAGGAAGGCTCCGGATATGCTTTCATCTTTAAAAACCATTTCCAGCGATTTTGAACCATATATTTGGCTTGCCGAGGCTATATTTGGTCTACCCAGACGGCGCCACAGGCTTTTTCAAAACCAGTGTGATCCTGGGCACATCGCCAGACATATCAGATCATCATGCCAGCGCTAACAATCCCCATCGGAATAGCCCAGAGAGCTTGACAACCCCACCCAAGTACAGCTCCAACATGCCTATGATAGCCTAAACTGGCGACAATGCTCCTGCGGTCAGTTTAGGAAACAATACCATCCATCCAAGCGGAGACTTGACTTGATCAAGTAATAGGACGTTCATTAAAAGTGATAAACCTGAAAGAATAGTTGCTAGAATTATCATGATCATCTCTAAAAATTGTTATCAGAGAAACGCCTACTATGGCACTGTAGTCATAAACCGCTTTTTGTCTTTCTTGCAGATAATCTGTATCACGTGCCGCCCCGACACTATTGCACCGGATACGCCACCGCCCGGCAAGACCCATTGTCCTGCCATGTAAAAGCTGCCCAACCCGGGAAGTGTTTTGCTCATCGGCTTGATCCCTGTCGCGGGTGTAGTCTGCCATCCCATATAGGAACCCTGCCAATTGCCGGTATAACGCTCAAAAGTCACCGGGGTGGCAACATCCACGACCTCTATCTGTTCCTTGATGCCGGGAAAACGTTTCTCCATCTGGTCGATCACGGCATCGGCAAGGGTCTGCTTCTCGACCTTGTACTGCTCGCGGTCCTGATAGAGTTTCTTCCAGTATTCATAGTTGGCGAACAGGAAAGAGACCGTGACTACAGACTTGCCCAAAGGGGCCATAGTGGGGTCGTAGCAATAGTGCTTGACGGGTATCCATCTGCGCGTCTGGTCACCGACCTTGAGGGGCTCTTGAGGTTCAAGTATGAGCGAATGGGGTTCTTGTGAAAAGTCACGCGCCACTCCCAGTGAAATCTGGACATACGGCCCGAAAATGGGCCGCTCGTCGTAATCGTGGCGTATCTTGTCGTCGATATACTTGCCATCCAGCATGTCAAAGATGGTGGTGCGCCCGTCGGCTGCCGAGATGACGAGGTCGGCATGGTGCTCGGTACCGTTTGCTAGGCGCACGCCGACCGCCTGCCCAGCTTGCACAAGGATCTTTTCGACACGTGACTTGTACTGCACCTTGCCGCCCAGGTCGCGGTAACGCTTTTCAATGGCGCGGGCAAACTCGAGCGATCCACCAATAGGCCATCCATTGTTCTTTTGGTGCAAATAGGCCAGGGTCATGAGAACTGCCATCATCGGCATGTCGGGTATGTTCTCTATGATGAGGGGAAACACCTCGCGCAGGAAGGGGTCCTTGAAACGGGCAGCATAATCCTGCATCGAGACCTTGCCGTACTTGCTTATGGCTCGCAGCGCAGGCACGTCCTTGAGCAACTTTAGCACGTCGAGCGGTCCCATCAGTTCCGTCGGCTTTTCTATCGGTATTTCAAAGTGAACCAAGAGGCGCGCGGCATTGCAGAGTTCTTCTATGACGGCGGCGTCGGCAGGAGACAATTCTTTCATGTGCTGCTCCAGCCGGTCGATGTCGGCGTATACGATCCAGACCTTTCCGCCGGACCCTTGAACGCGTAAAAGCTCTTCGTTGTCGACCATGCGGCGGCCCTGCACTGCTCCCAATTCTTCATAGAAACGGTGATAGGTACCGGAACGGGAGCCCATCATGTAGTGAATGCATCCGTCAAATACGTATCCTTTGCGCTTCCAACTTGTGCATAATCCACCGGGAATGTTGTGCATTTCGAAAATCTGTGTTTTGTAGCCGTTCATCCGAGCGTAACAACCGGCGGACAGGCCCGCCAAACCGGCCCCAATGATGATGATTGACTTTTCTTCCATTCTATCTCCTCCTTCGTCTACTGATATGGTCCTCAATCTTTGTTTAGCAATAGCGCCAAAAATCGATCCACATCGTACAATGCCGATTGAGCTGGCGGGTTTATTTGTGGTAATAGCAAGTCAAAGGCATGGTCTGTACTTGGAAAAACGACGTTGATTGCCGGTACACCTGATTCAACAAGTTTTGTATAGAGTTCACAGGTGTCGTCCACGGGAACCAAGAGATCATGGTCCCCTTGAATGAGCAGCGTGGGCGGACAACCAGGGTGAACGTGGTTGACGGGTGAGGCCAATTGATACACGTCAGACACATCTTGGGGATGGCCGCCCAACAAAATATCCAACCGGCCCGTATACTGCATTGTTATTTTGGGATCGAGTTTTTTGCCTGTGGGCAATGGAGGCTCTTGGGAATAAAATTCCTTCCACATATAATGCTTATATTCAGCCAGCAAATCTGTGGGACCATAGTAAGAGATGACGCCGCGCACGGACAGATCGACATCTTTAATATCTTTTGGTGTTAACTCGGGATGCTCCGGCGTATATGCTGCCAATAGGGCCAGATGGCAGCCCGCAGAGCCACCCCCTAAAACGATCTTTTCAGGGTCCACACCATAACGGGTAGCATTTGCCTTGATCCAGGCAATCGAGCGTTTGACGTCTCCGATCATTCCATAGATACTGACTTCAGGGCAAAGACGATAAGCGACGTCCATCACGGTATGGCCCTGTGCGACCAGGTGCTTAAAGAAAGGTCTTGTGAGCATATCTTTATCACCCATCCACCAGGCGCTTCCGTGAAAGTAGATGTATGTCAGACCAGAAACGTTGCCATTGGCCGGACGCCAGATGTCACAGAGCAATTCCCGTTCCGTGTCGGGAATGGTCCAAAAAGCGACATCGCGCTCCCAGGAAGGCTCGGGAGATGCTTTCATCTTTAAAAACCACGTCCATCGCTTTTGAACCATCCGCATGGCCTGTTCGGGTAGTATTTGGTCTGACCAGTCAGTGCCAAAGGCATTTTCAAAACCCCCGTGATCCCGCGTGCATTGCCAGATGTACCAAATCATTAGACCAGCGCCAACAATCCCCATCGGAATCGCCCAAAACGCTTGAGATATCCAGCCAAGAACAGCTCCAACTGCGCCTATGATGGCCCAATACGGAGCCAATGCACTTGCGATCACTTTGGCAAACATTACGAAAAATCCTGGTGGAGGCCCTGATCGAATAAAGAACATGATGCCCATAACAAGTGATAAACCTGAGAGAATGGTTGCTAGAATTATCATGATTATCTCCAAAATTGTTATTCGTGCTCAACACGGTTGACGGAAATGAGATTCAGACCCAGGTCGCGGATTTTCACCAATACTCCATGAATGGCAGCCTGATCGAGCATACCAGACAGCACCGTTTCCCCTTCAGGTTCGTGCTGTATGGACAATCCCTCAAACCGTGCTGCCCAGTTCTCGCTCAGATGACCCGCCACTCGGATATCGTACAACTCGGGTGTGTTCCTTGTTCGTTGGGTTTTCATAGCAAAGCAATCCTTTTATTTCCCACTAGATTCCACTTTGAGGCCGCAGTTGTTAATCACCAACTTGCCATCCATAAAGAGGGCATCTACCCGGCTGCCGATCAGGTGGAAATCCTCCAGCGGATCGCCGTCGAGGATTATCAGGTCTGCTGTTTTTCCGCTTTCGACAGAGCCGAATTCCTCATCCAATCCCAGGGAGCGGGCGCTGTTGATGGTGGCGATTCTGGCTGCCTCGGCGCCGCTCAGTTGCTTTCCGTCTGGCTTGCCCTTTAGGACGTGATCAAACATACGCAATTCAAGCCCCATCATTGCCGG
>JAAEPW010000689.1 GCA_024232355.1 Chloroflexota bacterium
GAGAAAGCCATTTCAAATGGACCCACTTTGGCTTGCCGTTCTTCACAGCAATGCGGGCCATTCGAGTGTCATAGTTCAACTTCTTGAGACGGTAGGGGCCGCAATAAGGGAGCAACAGTTTACCCCTTTTAGATTTACTCTTGACAGTGGGATTGTTCTCAAAGACCCAGTCCCCTTCGTTTAGATCAAATTGGCGCTTCTTTTCGCGTTCGTATTCACGCGCCCGCTCCTGCTGCTTCACAGTGACATGGCGAGCGGCGCTCCAACCACGTTGCACTCGGTCGTTTACTTTCTCCAGACACGTGTCCCTGTCATAAACATGTGGACTAGGGAGCGCGTCGAGAATAGACGAAGATGGCGTATTGGGATCTCTGCCGAAAAGCAAACGATGTGGTGAGATCCCTGTAACCGCATGTGGCATGGAATTATAAGCGAACTGACAGAACGGCAAGTGGTCATCCCAATCATTGGCGGTCGGCGACTCAGAAACCTTCGCCAACATAGCAAGGACCGTTCGGTTCAAATTCTCAGTCTGACCATCGCTTTGCGGATTGAACTTGGACGTATAAACCCGAGTGACGCCAAATGTTTTCGCAAGACCAGCGGCCAGTTGTGACGTGAACTGCGTGCCGCAATCGGTAAAGATATGGCACGGAAAGCCCATGCGCAGCATAACTTTAACAAATATCATCATGACCGTCCCTGCCTCCTGGTTGGGCATGGCTTCCAACAGGCAGTAGCGGGTCAACTTGTCGACGATCACCAAAATGTATTTATTGCCGGAGGCAGATACTCGTGAGGTGCCCAAGATATCCATAGTCAGGCACCAC
>JAAEPW010000690.1 GCA_024232355.1 Chloroflexota bacterium
CATATCAGAGAACCGCGCCGTACGTGGCGGCTCCTGGCGTGATCGGCCCAGTCGCTCCGGCAGTGCCTTCCGACTCGGCTATCGCCCCTACCAAGGCGTCTACAACGTAGGATTTCGCGTCATCTGCGAAGAGGACGACGTGGGAGGGCGATGATTGCGAGGTGCAACGACGTGGATTGTCAGGCGACTCACGTGCGCCGTTGCATGCTATCAAGGATGCCTTACGCCAGATGAGTGGGCCGGCGGGCAGCGACCAGCCTCGTCTGAAGTTTCCGATTTCTCCGTGTTACCGGATGGTGGGTCGGTCGTTCCTGCCGAACGTTGAGTGGTGCCGCTTGCCCCAGTCGTAGATGTGGGAGAAACAACACCGCTACGCTTTTGATTCGATCCATTCATTTGACCGTACAAAACTGTCATGCTAGCACCTTTCCCGGAACCAGTATCGTACCCAGTCATTGCTCCTGAATCCACCCCTCGCTAAGGATATTCATTGACCAGGAGATTGCTCCACTATCCTGTTTTTCGCCAAAGATCTGATACTCGAACTGCTGAATGTCAGTACGATTCGTGCTTTCAATAAACGCTCTTCTTGCCTTCAACTCGCCGGTGATCTTGGACTCTTTGGGTTTGAGGTTCGGGAACTTGGCAATGAACTCGACGGCGGGGTCAAAGGGAACAGACATCTGCAGCTCACGCTCATATTGCATATAGAGATTCCACATCGCTTTTTCGAGGCGGCGCGAAGGCAACTTCACATTTTTCATCCCAAGCTCGTTCATCGCTTCTTGGCGGTTTATTGGGTGCCCGTGGTAAAAGAGCTTGGAAGTGAAGCTTTCAACGAGTTCGTCGACACGATGTTCCTCTGGACTTCCTGCCATGTGAAGCAAGAGGATCTTCTTCGCCATTTGGCGTGATTGACTCAGGAAACGCTTTACGTTCCCGAGTGCCAGGGGGTGAACCTTGTCTGCGAGGACATTGAAGGCCTGGATGAGCTCGTCCTGGTGTTGGATACCTACGTCTTCCTTGATCAGTTGTATGTACGCGTTGACATCTTCAACATTGATTCCCAATTGGCTCTTTGTTACTTCATCGCGGGGATTGAATTGGTTGGTGACCGTCGGGTCGGTTGGTCCGAGATTGCCCATTGGATGCATGACGATTTCGTCTGCCCCAAGAGCCGTCAGTGTTGCCGCACTGAAAGCACGGTAAGGCACGAGTACACCAAAGGATGACGCACATTCGCGGATCAGATTGACCAGACGCCAGGGAACGATCGCATCACCACCATCACTGTGCAGGAAGAGGTCGATCTTCTTGTTGGCTGCAGCCTGGATATGGTCAAAGAGGATCCGAACGTGTTCCTGCACCATTTGGCATCCGAGACCTGGACGCGAGCTGGTCACATACGCGATTACGCGCGAGTCACGAGCCTTCTCAATGCTCTTGATGAGTTGTAGCCGTCGCGCCTTTCCCATCAGCAACCTCTCCTATACCAAAGGTGTTACATCGCGGAACGCTGGCTCTACCTCCGTGTGTGTCTTTCCGTTCGTGCATTACCGTCAGTCGAGGCAGAGTGTACGGAGCCCCAAGCAAACTCGTCAACAGCGACTTTTCTGTCGCATTTATCCTAATCGCCTCACCTTGCCAAACGCAAGGAGAAAGAACGGCACCTAATAGTGTACAAATTTTCACTCTCACGTCAAGACAAGAATTGGCCACTTGGGAAGTTGTCTGACGTTGGCTCGGAATCCTGCAGTTGCCAAGCCCAAGAAACAACCAAGCCCGCTTGCGATGAAACAAGCGGGCTCGGTGGTATTTCGCTTGATAGCGATCCGGTCGCTAGGGACCGGCAACTATACTCAGCAACCGCAGGCGGGCTCGCAGCAGGCGGGCTCACAGGCCGGTTCGCAGCAAGCGGGGGCACAGCAGGAGGGACGGAGGCACGACATGCGTGCTTTCAGTCGC
>JAAEPW010000691.1 GCA_024232355.1 Chloroflexota bacterium
CGACTTCTCAGATTTGCGCTGGCTGCCGCCTGTTCTTGGTTACGTCCCTTTTCTCTTTCTCTCATGATTATCCTCACTTGAGCATCGGTTGCTGTCATTGTCTTGGCCTCCTTGTTTCTCAGGTCAGTTTACAACGATTCTTCCGATCTTCCTAGTGGGCATTTCTAATTGTCGTCATTGGGTAATTATAGTTGTCGTTGAACACAACAAGGCAACCCATCAACAACGACTACCTCCCCGCTTATGGTCATAGACAACGCCAGCCACCGCCCCCAGCCCAAAGAAACAAGCCAATGCACTACCTGTGAACCGACAGCACATCGTAAGCACTTTAACCGACAGCACATCGTAGGGCCTTTGCCCACGAGAACCGACAGCACATCGTAGGCACTTTGGAAATGTTCCTCTAAAATGAGGAGGATAGTTACTCTTTCTACCAATCTTGATTTTCGCCGAGAAAATTGCTATAGTGGTTAAATTTCTTCGCTCACTCGTGTAAAGTTGACAACAGAATTGATGACGATCTGAAATTTGATGTGGTAAGTGAAAGCCATTGTACCATTCTGAAATCACCGTAGATGCTTCATCTCAATTGTCAAAGTGCGTACGATGTGCTGTCGGTCACTTTCAGCTAAAATGGGCCTAAAAACCGCCTACGATGTGCTGTCGGTTCACAGCTAGGTTATTATCTACACTGCCTTTGAGTGTCTGTGCGCAACTGCTGTGCTGGACCAGGTTCTCGCACGGGAGGAAAACGAGGTGAGTCGAGGAATCGCGCCTCTGTTTCGACGGGAGCGAGCGATGGGGTGAGGGCGAGGATCACCACCCACAAACCGCCAATCACCACAACAAGGCCCACCCAGCAGCAGCAATCACCTCCCCGCTTGTGGTCACAGACAACGCCAACTCCCCACCCCGCACTCCACCGCCCCCGGCCCAAGGGAAACAAGCCAATGCACCACCTGGGCAGAACAGGGGGAGACGGCGAGGGAGCGGACTGGGGCGGGTCAGGCCGATTCTTGTGGCAATCTGTGGCCCGAGGTTCATTACCAGGTTCTGCACGGGGAGAAAGCGAGGTGAGCCGAGGGACCGCTCCTCTGTTTCGGTGGTGGCGAGCGATGGGGCGGGAACGAGGATCACCATCCACAAACCGTCAATCACCACAACAAGGCTAACCCCTCAACAGCGATCCCCCCCCCCGCTTGTGGTCACA
>JAAEPW010000692.1 GCA_024232355.1 Chloroflexota bacterium
ATTTTGAAGCGGGAGAAAGCAAAACATGCTGTGCCCTAGATTCTGCCCCGGCAGGGGATGGGATCAGTTCGCCCAGATCTCGAAATCAAGCCCCTGACAAAGCGAATTGGGGCCCAATCAGTCCCCGATTTGCAATTCCCTCTCTCTGGAGGCTTTTTGGACTCTTTCTTGCCCTTGACTGGCCTCCATTTTGCGAAAAATTGGTGATGGTACCGAGTTGTGTGTTGGTCAATGCCACGATCCACATCCAGTTCTCCTCATGCTCTGTGTCAGGCGTCAGATAGGTAGCCATCAACAGACGCTGTTTGCCAAAGCGGAAGTAATGCTCGACATCGTAGCGTTGGTTGTAGGCTTCCCATATCTCCACGAGAGAGAGTTCGTGGCGTCGCTTACCTATCACGATCAGCCACATCGTGCGCCCATAGACAGACTGACCCTGTTCATCCAACACCCGTACTCGAATGAGAGTGAAGGGGTGTTTGTGCATTGGAAAGCCTTTCTTTCCTCGCATTAACATGTTGTGCCATCCTTCCAACTGCACTCGATATGTACGTTTCTTGCGGGTCGTGAGGGTTGTTTCTTGCACCTGGTCCGGTTTACTCCAAGTAGAAGGGTCTTTGAGATCGAAACGTTCCCCATACCACGTGGGATGTCCTCTGTTATTCTTCTCCACTGGTGGGGCTTGGCGATAGAATACCCTGTTGCTGCTTACCCGTGCGATGTTCACCAGGTTCTTGTACTCTTGCTCTGCCACTGGTCCCAGAGCCGTCACAGCGCTGTAAACACTATCTCCAACATGCACGCACAAATCCTCGTGGAAAGGAAGTGTTTCATCCTCCATCAGCACTCTGATTTGTTCGCCCCACATACTGGTTGCTTTCTCATCACTATGAACTCGACGTACTACCATCGTTACTGCCCACGGCGGATCGTCTGCATAGATCTTCTCTGGGAAAGAAACCAAATGGGAGTATTGATGTCCGATGATCACTGGTTTGTTTCCCTTCACGACCGTGTTTGGTTGGTACACATATGTGCGGTCTGGCAGAGTCCGTGCAAAGGGGCGTGGGATGGGCACTACGTCCGTCCCAAACAACCAGAACTTCCGTTGTCGAGGTTCCGGCAGATACGTTGCGATCAGTCTCACCCACTTTTTTTCCCACGCTCGCCATTCCTCATCTGCCTTCTCTGCTTCGCTGGGTTGGAAAAAGTGGGCAATCGCGTCGTGTACGCTGCTGTACCCTCGGCGGAAGAAAGGACTCAGACTCAACTCTACCACCGAGCGTGCTTCTGGGGTACTCGATAAGGCGTCAATCAACTCCATTAGCGCATCACGCCGGAGATCGAATGCCTCGTAGAGTTCTTGCCGAAACTGCTCGAGTTGGGATATGCTCTCTTGTATTGTCATATCCCAATGTTGCCACACATTTGTTAAAGTTCAAGCTGAAACCTTGTTTATGATTTGTCCAAAGTCCAAGATAATATTGTGGACATTTAAGGTATTGCTTACCTGTCCACTTATGGTAATAATACCCCCTTGACCCACAGCTAAATCGCTCACTGTCCAAGCATAGGTTATATCTGAGGTACAGGTTATGACCACGCCATTATCTGTTGATGTTTGATAACCAAGATTCCCCAATTGGCTTGGCACACTATCAGTAATAACCACCCCGCTAGCAGTCGGTAGTGCCCCATCGAAATGCGGATAAATCAGCCACACCCCAGAGAACGACCAAACGGCTTCCAACACAGAAAAACGGCGTCCCAGCCCCAAAACTGGGCACGTAAACCGCGCAGACGCCGCATTTCACGCCGCGCCGATGCTCCCACCCCTTCGTTTTCTCCCCGGTG
>JAAEPW010000693.1 GCA_024232355.1 Chloroflexota bacterium
CAACCACCAGCCCGTAGCCAAACCAGCGCCGCCAGGGGCGTGTGCGCATCACCGCCGGGAACAACAAGAGCGGCACCAGTTTGATCAATGCCCCCACACCCACCACCGCCGCTGACCAATACTCGCGCCCGTTCAACAGCAATTCTAGCGCCAGCAGCAGGGAAAGTAGGGTCAGTGCGTCAAAATTCCACCAGGTATAAATCAGTGGTACGAACAATACGCTGTAGACCCAGCCTAGCCGCTCGACGGACCCTTCGCCGCGTAAGCGCTGCGCCAGACGCAGAAACAATAGCAGGTTAACAGTATTGACCACCAACATCAACAGCCCCATCAGGTAGACGTAAATGTGGTAGCCTCCTCCAAAGAGGTGAGCCAGTTGGTAAACGCCCACTGACAGGAATGGAAAGATAGGCGGATACTCCGACCAATAGTGGATAAAGGGCAGATAGCCTTGATCGGAGTACGTAGCCAGTTCATAGTAATAAATATAGTCGCCGAACAGTGTCAAACTGTCGGGGGGAAACGTCGCCATAACCATCAGCCGCAGCGCGACAAAGAGCGCAACGATGGGTGAGTATCGTCTCCACGAATGCATCATTACCCCTCCACCATCTATCTGTCGTTGATCACAGAAAAATAACAACCGCTGACAGGGGAATTCCGGCTATCTCGTAAAGCTACCCTCCCGCAGGCAATAGCGCCTGCGGGAGGGCAACGATAACACTGGTCATGGCCGGTTGCTTTAGTTGTTCACATAGTTCCTCAGAAGTATCGGCAGGTAAATGTTATAGCCGGAGGACTCGTATACCTGAACTTGTCTGGAGAACATGACGCCATCTCCACTACAGCTATTGGTCGCCGTCATCTCCACGGTATAGGTCATAACGTTGCCAAAGCTATGCGTGGCGACCGGGTCTGTGGACGGCGATGTCTCTCCCGACCCATCACCAAAGTTCCAGGTATACGTGATCGAAGGAGTACCATAGGCTTCACCC
>JAAEPW010000694.1 GCA_024232355.1 Chloroflexota bacterium
ATCTGTTGGTACTCACTCGCTGGGGTAAGGGTGTGCGCTTTTCTCAGCGCACTATTGCGGGGCAAGGATCAATCGCGCTGGAATTGGAGCCGGACGACGAGGTCGTCGCCGCGCTCCCGTTATTGTCCGACACCCACGTCCTGGTCGTGACGGCGGCCAGCTTTGCGATGCTGCGCGACACAGCCCAGTTCAAAGCCCGCTCCAAACCCGGCAGCGCGGGCAAAACACTGATCCAGGCATTCGACGCACTGGCCATCTTTCCTCGCGAGCCTGATGCCCACCTGCTCTACCTGACCTACTCTGGCAAGCTGGCCCTCGTGCCGATAACGGACATTCCGCTGCACACACGCTCTCGGAAAGGCTCACGGGTGCGCATTTTTGATCGTGACCCGGCACTAGCAGTAGTGCCTGTCACTGCTCTGCCATAGCCAATCAACACACGCATATTTTGACAAGTTTTTTTGGGGGAAATGAAACTGTAGGGCGGTTTTGCTAACCGCCGCCACGCACACCATAAAAACAAAAAGGCCCCTTGGCAATGACCTACTCTCCCAGGGGGCTGCCCCCCAAGTACCATCGGCGCTGGCAGACTTAACTTCCGGGTTCGGGATGGGACCGGGTGTACCTCTGCCGCTAAAATCACCAAGAGACCTTATGTAA
>JAAEPW010000695.1 GCA_024232355.1 Chloroflexota bacterium
CCGCAGAACCAGATGATGTACTGGAATTGGACAAAGCCTGGTCTTTTGGGCACAAAAAGGCTCAAAAACGGTGGCTTTGGACGGCGATGTGCCGCCGAACACGTCAAATTGTTGCTTTTGTGATTGGTGACCAGAGCGCAAAAACCTGTCGTCGGTTGTGGAACAAGATACCAGACGGATATCGAGATTGCCAATCCTACATCGATTTATGGGGAGCCTATCAGCAGGTTTTCTCGACAAAGACCCATCAATGTGTAGGCAAGGAAACTGGAGAAACAGCGCATATGGAACGTTGGTACAACACTTTGCGCCAGCGCCTGGCCCGCTACGTGCGCAAAACTCTATCTTTCTCCAAATCTGACGTTTTTCATCACATGGTCACCAAATGGTTCATCGCTGATTACAACTTGAGCCTGTTGCTTCCATCACTTACCATTTGACCACTACCCAGAATCCAATACCGCCCGAACATCCGCCAAGTCAAGGAACAAGGTGCGCAACTCTGGCGTACCCGCATGGTCGGCAATATACTCAATGACCTCCTGAGCTTGCTGACGCAAATTTGCGGCCTCGGCGGTGTTACCGCGCGCAGCTTCAATCTGGCTGAGGGTAAACAGAATGGACCACAGGCTGCGTCGTGATCCGATGGTCTCAGCCACAGCACAGGCCTCCGCCAAAACCTCGTGGGCCTTGTCAACCTGATTTTGGGCCAGTAATGCTTTGCCCTTGAGATAGAGTGCGTCGGGAAGATAAGCGCGCATGCTGTTTTTGCGCAGGAGGGCGCTCAACTCGTCCATCACGGTGATGGCGTGGGCGTGGTCCCCCTGGGCCAGCGCCAGTTGGGCCTCAGCCAACGGCGCCAAAAAGATTGCAAACGATAAGAGTCCTAGCTGCTTGGCGTCAGCAAAGCCCTCCTTGACCGTGGTCTCGGCTTGGGCAATGTCACCAGCCAGCAGATAAAGCCGGGCCAGCACGGCAAAAGCCCACGGCCGCCAGACCGGAATGTGGGCCTCCGCAGCGGCGATCGCAAGATTGGCCAGTTCAAGTCCGCGCTCCACAGCGCCTAAATCTCCATATATCATAGCCAAACTGGCACGAGTGGCCACCAATGGGCCTACAAAGCCAGCCTGCTCGCCCAGGTGGATGGCCTGTTCCAGGCCCTCAATCGCTTTGCCCGGATCGCCTCGTTCATAGTAGACGAGGCTGCCCCACATCAGGCTGTGCGACTGTCCCCACAAGTTGCCGATGGATCGGCTGATACGCAGTGCAGCTTGATAGTTTTCGAGCGCTTGTTCATATTCGCCATCGTGATAGTGCAAGAGCACGAACGATGCCAGAGTGTCAACCAGCATGGGTAGATTGTCCAACTCGCGCCAAAGGTCACGGGCCTCAGTCAACGCTGCCCACGAACGCTCCGAGTTGCTGCCGATTCTATAAGCGCGACTCAAGTCATTGAGGGTGAAAGCCAATTGCTCGTGGAGATTGAATTTACGCGCCAGCGTTGCCGACTGTTCGCCATATTCGATGCCTGCGGTGCAATCATATCCGCCGTAGAGTTCAAGCAGTATCAAGAGCCACAGCAGCTTTGCCTCGACCTGGTGCTCACCCAGTTCGCGGGCCAATGTGAGCGCCTGGTTGCCGATGGGTTGTGCTTGGGCAGGATCGTATTTGGCCGTGGGGGTAGAATAGATGGTGGCGCACGCCATCAGTGCTGCCAATTCTAGCGGGCGGTCTCCGCGCTGGCGAGCCAGCGTTTCCATCTCGGCATAGTTGGCCAGCGCTTTGTCATATTGCCCGCCCAGTTCCAGCACCCGACCACGGCGCGTGTAGAGGTGTTGGATCGGGTCTACTGGCTCAGCGTCCCCTTTTATCGCCAAAAGCTCTGTAGCTGGGAGACGCCGGGCGATTTCCAGGGCGCGAGTGTAATGCTCCACGGCCTCATCGTTGGCGTATGCGCGAGCAACCGTATCACCGGCCAAAATATAGTATTCCAAAGCACGTTGGTCATCACCCGCCACGGCAAAGTGATGGGCAAGCAGGGAGGCAAGTTCATCCAACCGGTCGGGATACAGACGTTCCAGCGTCTCCCCGACGGCGCGGTGCATCCGCTTGCGGTCCTGTCGCAGCAGCGATTTGTAGGCCGCCTCTTGCACGAGAGCGTGCCGGAAGAGGTATTCCAGTTCTGGCGCCGTCTGGGCCAACCGAACCAGGCCGGAGATTTCAAGATGATCCAGATATTGAGCGCTAAAGGTCATATTACTGTGCGGATCCTGCTAAGGTGGTGAAAGCTGTGGCTGATCGGGTGCTCCTCGATGAAATACAGAGTGGTCAACGGCGCATCCCAGTGCAACGAGATCGGTGCAGCTTGATCAAGTTCAACTCGGCTGGATACATACTGGCGGCGTGGTGTACCAGCATACCCACCGTTCGCTCCTCGCCTGGAACATACATCTGCCACTCTGCGTCTGAACAGTCTTCGACGAAGGTCAAAAGTTCGCGGGCGCCTTGCTCGACCCGCGCTGCCAATGCTTTTGCTCGTTTACTCATTGATTCTATGATCACTTTCCTAGTTTGTTTGTTGCAACATCGTATGAACCGGCTTTGCATTGAGAAACAAAGCACGCAGTTCAGGATCACTGATATTATCGGCCATAAACTCGACAATCTCTCGCGCCTGGGCCCACAATTGCCGCGCTTTTTCATCCTGACCGTGCGCTTGGGCTATCTGGGCCAACAGGGTCAGAACCTGCCACAGGATACGCCGTGAACCGATCTCTTCAGCGATGGTGCGGGCTTCCAGCAAACGCTTGCGGGCCGTTTTGTCTTGACCCAAACCCAGTAAAGCCCGTCCTTGCAGATACAGTGCCCGCGGAATCTGTGACTGCATGCCCCATTGGCGCAAATCGGCCAGTAAGTTGTCTGTCACTGCCAGGCTACGTTTATGATCACTTTGCTTTAACGCGAGTTCAGCATCAGCAATTATGACAGCAATTCTCATTATGGCACTTGTGTGGTGCGTAGCTCGCTAAAAATGAACTTCCCTGCTCGCTTGGCAAGGCGAAATCGCTGTCATTTGGCTCCCAGTGGGACAATTCATCATTATCAATGGTCAAATCACTCACC
>JAAEPW010000696.1 GCA_024232355.1 Chloroflexota bacterium
ACAAAGACCCACGTCTTACGCAATTCACCAGTTTCCGGGTCGATCATCCGCCCGGCGTAGCCAAAGTCCGCCTGTCCCTCCTCTCCGGGACGAGTCTCTACCCGTACTGTTACATTTGGCAAGGCCGGTTCCAGATTACGCACAAACCGATACACTGATGCGTAGCTACCAGTAAAGTCGCGCTCCTTCAGTCGCTCATGGATGGCAGCGATTTCCACTCCTTGTTTGCGCAGCTTTATCACTACTTCTCGATGCGGTTCTACCAACGAAACATTCTGTGGTGGCGGCGGAATCGGCATCGTCTCTTCCAGCAGTCGATGCAGTTTGCTCAAAGATGGCAATGGCCCTTTCAGCAATCCTTGCTCCTCCGCCCAAGCATGGTAACGTCCCACTGTCTTGCGATCGATGCCCATAGCCTCCGCCACGGCACGATCACTTTCCTTCTTCTGCAATCGTCTCAGTATTTCTCGAATATTCATAGTTTCTTTCCTCTTTTCAGACATATTTCCTCCTAATCTCATAGATGTAAGATTGTGGAAGTATGCCCTAGATGGAGGAGTTTCGCCAATGCCGTCATGGCCCAGTCGTGGTGAAAACACCTGGCCCAGTCTTGGTGAAAACGTCTGGCCCAATCTTGGTGAAAACGTCTGGCCCAGTCTTGCCGAAAACGTCTGGCCCAGTCTTGCCGAAAACGCCTGGCCCAGTCTTGCCGAAAACGCCTGGCCCATTATAGTCCGAAAACTGACATCGCCTTGGCACGAGGTTCATTACCAGGTTTTCTCACGGGGGGAAAGCGATGCCGTCCAAGGAACTGCCCCTCTGTTTCAGCCAAGCGATGAGGAGGGGCAAGGGGCACCACCCACAAACCGCCAATCACCACAACAAGGCCCACCCATCAACAGAGATAACCTCCCCGCTTGTGATCACAGACAACGTACCCACCCCGCATCCCAGCGCCCCTCGCCCAAGGGAACAAGCCAATGCACTACCTGGGTAGAACAGGGAGAGACGGCGAGGGAGCGGAGTGGGGCTGCGTCGACGGCGGGGACAATTGGCAGGTCAGGTCGCTAGACCTCGTGGCAATCTGTGGCCCGAGGCTCATCACCAGGTTATCTCACGGGGGAAAAGCGATGCCATCCGAGGGACCGGCCTTCTGTTTCAGCGGTGGCGAGCGATGGGGCAGGGGCGAGGGTCACTAGCCACAAACCGGCAATCACCACGACAAAGCCAACCCATCGGCAGCGCCCCTCTTCCCCGCTTATGGTCACAGACAACGCCTCCCCCCCCGTACTCCACCGCCTCTGCCCAAGGGTACAAGCCAATGACACTACCTGGGCAAACCAGGGGAAGACGGCGAGGGAGCGGACTGGGATCGTGTCGGCGGCGGAGGCAATGAGGCAGGTGGATAGGTCTTGTGGCAATCTGTGGACACACAAACAGCAAGCCCGATCACCAGCAGCAGCGGCAGAGTGCCCACCGCCAACTCCCCACCCCGCATCCCATCACCCCTGGTCCAAGGGAAACAAGCCAATGACACTACCTGGGCAAACCAGGGAAGACGGCGAGGGAGCGGACTGGGGTTGCGTTGGCGGAGGTAATGAGTAGGTCAGGCCGATGGACTCCGTGGCAATCTGTGACCCGAGGTTCATTCTCAGGTCTTTGCACGGTGAGAAAGCGATGAGAGCAGAGGGACCGGCCCTCTGTTTCAGCGGTGGCGAGCACTGGGGCGGGGTGAGGTTGGGTTGTTACAACTGGCGCCCACTGGTCAATTATCCGCATCTAGATGAGCCACTACCCGCAGTTGTCTCTTACATACTAGTGGGTCATTTGACTCGCTAATAACCATTTCTGTCTTGTGGAAAC
>JAAEPW010000697.1 GCA_024232355.1 Chloroflexota bacterium
CCTGGTTGCCGCTTGCTCTAGCGACGAGCCCACCGCGACGTCTGTAAGCAAAGGCGTTTCTGCTTTGGCCACGTCGCTCCCTATGCCCGAAGCGGCGTCTACCCAAACACCAGTTCCGCCGGCTGCCACCGCTACCCCGTTGCCGTCTCGCACCGGCAGCGCCGTAGCGACAACGGCAGCGACCTCTTTGCCGACCACTATCACGATGGCTGCACCAGTATCACCAACTCACACTATGCCTGCGCCAGGACCGCAAGCGATCTCCCTGGACACGGCGGATCAGGTGGAACTCTTGCACACGTTCAGTGGGCATCGCAACCACATAACCTCCCTGGCTTTTTCAAGAGATGGTTCCTTTATCGCCTCGGCCAGTATGGATAAAACGATCAAATTATGGGATGTGAAAAGCGGGCAAGAGGTGCATACCTTTGAGATCCGTGCGACATGTGTGAACAATATTGCCATCTCATCGGATGGGGGCTTGCTGGCTTGTTCAGAAGCGATCTGGGATATCGAAACCAAGCAGATCGTACATGCGTTCGAGCAGAACCATTGCGCCCCCGTAGCTTTCTCTCCGGATGGGGCAATCCTTGCCATTGCGGATTTTGATGGGCCAATCATACTCTGGGACGTTGCCATCGGACAGGTGGTGCTCACGCTCGACAAACGCAACCTCTCCCATGGCATCGAATTCTCACCTGATGGCGCCCAGTTGGCCGTCCATAGAGAACCGAATGCAATGGTAAAGTTGTGGGATGTGGCAAGCGGGCAACTCTTGCGCACCTTTCCGCAGGTCACAGAAGGATACCTTCATGACGTGGCATTTTCACCCGATGGTCAACTCTTGGCTTCGGCGGGTGCAGATAGAGGCACAACGCTAGTTTGGGATGTTGCCACCGGGCAGGTGCTGCATACTTTGCAAGGAAATAGTTGCTGGGATGTGACTTTTTCACCAGATGGTAGTTTGGTATCCACGGCCGGCTGCGATCTCACGGTTATGCTGTGGGATGTTGCCAGCGGGCGACTGGTGCATACCCTGAGACATAGCGGCGAGGTGATGGCGGTGGCCTTTTCGTCGGATGGTACGCTGTTGGCCTCTGGCAGTTATGATAACAACGTATACCTGTGGGGTATCCCTCATCAAGAGGAGTAAAATCATGTCTGCCCGCTACAAACTGATCGCCACACTAGTGATTATGTTGATCCTGGTCGCCGGTTGCGGCAAAGTCAAGC
>JAAEPW010000698.1 GCA_024232355.1 Chloroflexota bacterium
GCATGGCGGGTTGCGAATTGTGATTGGACCGTCATCCCTAGATGCGTGAGCAAATCCCTGCCAATCACTGGTTCACACCCATCGTTGATGATGTAGATCGAGGCGCTACATTGTTGACCATTGAAGGAGGCCGTGGTGCAGATGTAGCCCTCGATTGACCTGATCTCGGAACCATCGAAGTTCAAAATGGGACAAGGCGGGTCGTGCATCACGTTGTTCGGGAAATCGGCGTCGAAAATTGAGCGCGTGATGACCGTGCAATGCGATCCCGAATCAACTTCGGCCCTCAATGAAAACTTGTCCTTGAACCCCCGATGATCCAGTTTGACTGTGCCGAGAACGGGACCATTCCCTTCTGACGAGTGCAGACCTGTCGATCGGATGTCGTTGGCGTGGCAGCCGGACAGACGGAGGCGCCTATTTGAACGAGAGGTCCCTCCCTGTTGGCTGTTGCCCTTGCCCGACGTTGAGGCATCCGATTTGGAACGACAGTAGGCCTTGAAGTGTCCCATGCAGTGGCACAATCTGCATTGTACTTGCTTTGCGGGGCAATTGGGCGCGTAAACGCGGTGCCCCGGTTTCCCACAGCCGAAACAACAGAGGGGTTGTTTCTGCTGATTGTCCTCACTGTCCTGCTTCTGTTTA
>JAAEPW010000699.1 GCA_024232355.1 Chloroflexota bacterium
AAAGCCTTCCTCCCTGCTATTTGGTGGGTGTTGGGTTTCGCTATTCTGGGCGCATTGCTCACGTTTATGGCGGCTTTCAATCTGTGGTGGCCTTTGTGGTGGTGGGTATCCCTGGAACACGGCGAAATGTACATCGCACCGGCCCTCGATAGCGCCCGGCATATCCTCCCTGGATGGGTGTTCATCGTGCGTGCCGTCGCGATCCTGGCTCCGCTGGTCGTGTGGCTCGTGCCTACACTAGTAGCATTTATGCGGTTCGTGGATGAAATCGCGTGGGGCAATCGCCGCAACGTAACCACGCGCCCGGTCGATATTGAGCAGATAGAACTAGGGCCATTCGGGGGAGTGCGCCCACGGAGCAAAGCCCGCCCGATAGTGAAGGAGCGCGACACCAATACCGTCTACTCGCTGAACCACAAACCACACACCAAAGTCCACGAGGGATACGTCACCTTGACGGCCACCGAAACGGAGAACGTCCAGCGCTTGTGCGTCCTGCTCAACGACAAGAGCAGCTTATCGACGGCCACTGGTAAACTGGCAGGCTGGACGCCTGGAGCCTATCGCAAGTTCCGCGACGATACGCTGCTCCCGCGTAAGTTGGCTGTGCCGATCAATTCGCAATCGTACAAGCTGACGCCCGCCGGTGCGGAGTTCCTGACGGCCCACGGTCTGGACCTCACACCGGAGCGATACGCGGAGTTGGTGCAACGTCCCGAAGTCAATAAGGAGAAAAACAATGGAACAACTTGACGCCAAAAATATATGGCTAGGCGTTACCGCTGAAAATCAGCAACAGGTAGATGAACGTGTACCATTGCTGCGCGAAACGCCAGCCGCTATCAGGTTTCTGACCATTGAAAATATGCGCGCCCCGATTAATCTGCGGCCATACTTGCGCCCCTCGTGGTCTAAAATAGTGGACGAAAACGGCCTAGTTGATCTATTGCCCCCGCTCGATGGGGTAATCGTTTGCATAGAATCAGACATATCACGCGGCCACGAATTACTAAAATCAATCCGTGATCAATGCGCCGCTGTTGGTGTGCAGCTCGTTACAATTGCCCAA
>JAAEPW010000700.1 GCA_024232355.1 Chloroflexota bacterium
GCATAAGCCCCTGTAAGCGGTGCAGTAGATTGACCTCAAGCTTTTCTGCCACCTCAAGACTCACTCCAGTCCATACTCCGTAATCTTGTATTGGAGTGTTGTTTTAATTTTGGGAATTTTGGGGACACAAGACTTAATTCCACAGTCATCCCATGGGGATTTAGAAAAAGGGCCGATTGATGCGCTACATTCTCCCTGCAAACCCACTGCGGCACAGCCGCAAGGAGGAGAACGCACGCATGAAATCGACCCGCTCGAAGTTTAGCACATTGAAACAGGTTTGTGAACTCATTCCCGGCCACCTCGTCGCGAAGCTGGCCCGCAAGCATGGGGTGGATGAGCAGGCACGGACTTTCACGCCGTGGAGCCATGTTGTCGCACTGCTTTATGCACAACTGGCGCACGCCATCGGATTGAACAACGTCAGTGATGGACTGCGCCTGCACATAGGCAAATTGGGTGCCATTCGCGGCGCTACGCCACCTGCCCGCAACACCTTGTCCCACGCGAACAGGATCCGCTCGGCCCAAATGGCCGAGGACCTGTTCTGGTCAGTGCTCGATCACCTCACAGCGATCAATCCTTCCTTTGGCGGTCGAACCTACAAAGGATTGCCCCGGCGCTTCAAGCGCGTGATTCACGCGGTCGATTCGAGCACCATTCAACTCGTCGCCAACTGTATGGACTGGGCCAAGCATCGCCGCAAGAAAGCCGCCGCAAAACTCCATATGCGCCTGGACCTGCAATCCTTCCTGCCCAAATTCGCCATTGTGGACACGGCCAAACACAACGACAACAAACGGGCCCGTGAGCTGTGCGCGGACATCGGCGCGGGCGAAATCGTCTTGTTTGACAAGGCCTACGTGGACTTTGAGCACTTGCACGACCTGGATGCGCGCGGTGCATTTTGGGTGACGCGCGCCAAGGACAACCTGCGATACCGTTGCGTCAAGCGGCGCCTTAAGCGCGCCGAAGGCCAAATTCTGCGCGATGACGAAATCGTATTGCGCACCCCAGCCTCGCGCAAGCACTATCCCAAACGCTTGCGTCTGGTCCGCGCCATTGTCGAGCGCGACGGCAAAGATGTGGAGATGCTTTTCATCACCAACAACTTCGAGTGGGCGCCCAGCAGCATCGCCGACTTGTACAAACACCGTTGGGGCATCGAAGCTTTTTTCAAGCAACTCAAGCAAACACTCCAATTGTGTGCCTTCCTCGGACACAACAAGAACGCCATTCAATGGCAGGTGTGGACGGCGCTGTTGGTCTACGTGCTTCTACGCTTTCTGGCGCATCTCAGCAATTGGCCACACAGCTTCACGCGTCTGTTCGGCCTGGTTCGTTGTTCACTTTGGAGTCGTATCGACCTGCTAAGAACGCTGCGGCTCTGTGGGACAGCAGGTGGCGACTTCCGTCTGCTCGCCGCCCCCGAACAGGCCTATTTGCCGGGTTTCTCGCCCACAGGCTGACAAACTCGCCGTTGGCCGTGGGACAGCATACGGCGGTTTGGTGGGCGTACTGAGCAGGAACGTTGAAATTTGAGGCTGAGCATTTCGAAAGGCTAGGCTAACAACCCTTGATACGAAAGAGGTTACGAAAGCCTCAAGGGGCTTTCTCCGCCCCTATGGGATGACTGTGAAATGGGGACAGTATTAAATGGGTATTAAATGGTATTAAATGGGGACACTAACCATTTTTTACCCAGTGCACGCGCCGAAAAATGCGGAAAGCGGAAGCATGCAAAGGATAGGCCGCGAGACATCGAATGTGTTGAGGCGCGCAGCGTAGCTGCTACGCGAGCAGGCTCGGAATCAGGAGCGAAGTTAGTGTACGGATCAATGTCAATGCAGGAAGAGCGGGTGGAAGGCGTGGCCCGGCCGATTGCTGTGCGCCGCGCAGGATACGGAATCGTTGTCTGGCGGCATCGTAGCGGCCCATTGGAAAAGCAAGAAGCAAGAAAGTGACAAGAGCAATGGCTAAGAGTGCGGATAGATGCGCGTCAGGCGGTGGGTCCAAGCTCACGGATGCGTGTGCGTTTGTTGGTTACGACGAGGA
>JAAEPW010000701.1 GCA_024232355.1 Chloroflexota bacterium
CATTAGGTTTGACCGTTCATTAGTAAATGCATAATTGAACCGTAATAATCCGAAAGCATTATCCAACATATACGGGATGCGTTTTTGCGAACTGGCACGTATAGGGGTTGAGCCTGGATCGGATTTTCAACTATGTAGTTTGTCAAATTGCGGTCAAAGGTAATGCTAGCGATGCTCAAAGGCGGTTTGTAACCGCCGTCTTGTAAGACCGAGGGTTACAAACCCTCTTTGAGCCAAGTGTAGTGAGTTTATTTTTGGAGGAGAAACCCAAATGAACGAAATGCAGGACAAAGTCGCCATCATCACCGGCGCAAGCAGCGGGATCGGACGCGCCACCGCCCTGAAATTCGCCGCCGAAGGAGCCAAGACAGCCCTGGTCGCCCGCAGCAACGACAAACTGGCAGCGGTCCTGGACGAAATCGCAACCACCGGCGGCAAAGCAAAAGCAATCATCGCCGACGTAACCCAGGAAGCAGACACCGAGTGCATCGTCCGCGAGACCGTGGTCGCGTTCGGCGGCATCGACGTGCTCGTCAACGCCGCAGGCATCATTGCCAGCGGCACGATCGAGAACACGACCCTTCCGGACTGGGATTACATGATGAACGTGAACGTGCGCGCCCCCTTTTACCTGATCCAGTGCGCGCTGCCCTATCTGGTCGAACGCAAGGGCAACGTGGTCAACGTCTCCAGCGTGACCGGCCCGCGCGCCTTTCCCGGCGTGCTCTCCTACTGCGTCAGCAAAGCGGCGCTCGACCAACTCACACACTGCGCCGCGCTAGAGATGGCGAGCCAGGGCGTGCGCATCAACGCCGTCAACCCCGGCGTCACCGTCACCCAACTCCACCGCTCCGGCGGAATGGACGAGCAAGCCTACGCCGCCTTTCTCGAACACAGCAAGACCACCCACCCGCTGGGCCGCGTCGGCCAGCCGGAGGAGGTAGCTGAACTGATCTATTTCCTGGCATCGCCGAGGGCGGGGTGGATCACGGGGTGTACGCACTTGATTGATGGCGGGCGGGGGCAGACTTGCGCCAGATGACAAGGTGATGGGGTGACAAGGTGACAGGGTGACAGGGTGACGCGGCGACAGGTTGCGCGTTCGCTCCAAAGGGATTGTCAAATCCCGTTGTGTGGGTCGCCGGATCTGGCGATCCGGCTAGAGCGTCGCCTTATAGAGCGATGGAAGGACGAGATGAACTGCTAAAATTGATTGCCCAAGCTGAAGAAGAAAGATGGGATAGCCTTTACCTTCGTAGTAAAAGATTTCTCGAACTGCCGCCAGAAATCGGACGTTTGACCAACTTGACTTCGCTTGATCTTGCGGACAACCGATTGACTGCACTACCGCCGGAAATCGGACGTTTGACCAACTTGACATCGCTTGATCTTGCGGGAAACCGATTGATTGCACTACCGCCGGAAATCGGATGTTTGACCAACTTGACATCGCTTAACCTCAGATCCAACCAACTGTCCACACTACCAGCGGAAATCGGTTGTTTGACCAACTTGCCCAAGATTCGTCTCAGCCACAATCGACTGACCGCACTGCCGCCAGAAATTGGCTGTTTGACTAACTTGGCTTGGCTTTATCTCAACGGAAACCAATTGACTACATTGCCATCAGAAATTGTTCGCTTGACCAACTTGGCCTGGCTTTATCTTCGGCGTAACCAACTGACTGTTTTGCCGCCAGAAATTACCTATTTGACTAACTTGAGGGAGCTTTACCTCAGTGATAACGAACTGACTGTATTGCCACCGGGAATCGGTCGCTTGATTAACTTGACTACGCTTGATCTCGACGGCAACAAATTGACCATGTTGCCGCCGGAAATCGGCTGTTTGGCTTATTTGACATCACTTAACCTCAGCGATAGCCAATTGACCACACTGCCATTGGAAATGGCACAACTGACCAATCTTGTAACGCTTGTGATTAGTAAAAATCAAATGCGCGAACTCCCATCGGTAGTATCTCAAATGCCACAGCTTACTAGACTTATTTGTGATCAGAACATGCTAACTGATCTACCACCTGAAATTGCTCAACTTAGCCATCTGAGGACTTTGCGTGTACAGGGAAATCGACTAACCAAGTTATTATCGGGAATCAACAGCTTGGCCAAGCTAAGAAGGCTTGACCTTCAATCCAACCAACTGGCTGAATTACCCGCCAAGTTAGGTAACCTGCGCGATGATATGGACCTCAGACTTAACGGCAACCCTTGGTCGGAACCCTTCGACAAACTAGTCCAAGGCCCACAAGAAGCCCTATTTGCCTACCTGCGTAGCCTCCAACGCGGCATCCCCCAATACGAGGCCAAAGTACTCCTCATCGGCGAGGGCGCGGTGGGCAAATCCTGCCTCCTATCCGCGCTGCGGAACGAAGAATTTGTCATGGACCGCCCCACCACCCACGGCATCGACATCAAACAAGTCACCGCCGAGCACCCCGACCGCTCCGTCAAGAAGCCACTGACCCTCAATTTCTGGGATTTCGGTGGGCAAGAGGTCTATCGCATCACCCACCAGTTCTTTTTCAGCCGCCACGCGCTCTACCTGCTGGTCTGGAAGCCGCGTGAGGGGCGGGAGGAGAACGCGCTCGAAGGCTGGCTGGAGCGCATCCGCCTGCGCGTGGGCACAGACGCCCGCGTGCTCATCGTCGCCACCCACTGCAACGAGCGCCAGCCGGAACTCGACTATCCCGCCCTGGAGGCCAAGTACGGCGACATCCTGGCCGGTCACTGCCAGGTGGACAACAGCGACGGCACGGGCATCCCCGAACTGCGCGTCCGCATCGCCCAAACTGTGGCCGGGATGGAATACGTCGGCACGCCTTTCAACAGACAATGGTTGGCGGCGCGGGATGAGATACTGGAGTTGGACGAGACCCACGTCACCCGCGCCGAGTTCGCCGCCGTCTGCGCCAACCACGATCTGGACGAGACCGACGCCCGCGCTCTCACCAGCATCCTGCACACGTTGGGTTACATCATCTTTTACGACGCCGACGGCCTGCGCGATTTTGTTGTCCTGCGGCCTGAATGGCTCACCAAAGCCATCGGCTACGTCCTGGAGGACAAGGTCACCCGCGCCAAACGCGGCGTGCTCGACCACCACCGCTTGAGCGAGATCTGGTGTGAGCACGGCGATGAGGCGCGCGAGACCTATCACCCACGTTACTTTCCCTACTTTATGCGCTTGATGGAACAGTACGACGTCTCTGCCCGTCTGGAGGGACAGGACGCCAGCCTCGTCCCACAGATGGTTCCCTACGAGCGGCCCGCGCTGCCGTGGGAGGCCCGCGACCCCACCGAACAAGGCCAACTCACCCTCGTGTGTGAGATGGACCAGAACCCGCCCGGCCTGATCGCCTGGACGACGGTGCGCAACCATCGCTGGAGCACCGATACCCACTGGCGCAGCGGCGTCTTTTTGCAACACGAGGACGGTCACCAGGCGTTGGTCGATTTCACCAGCCGCCTCAAGCGCGAACTCTCCATCACCGTGCGCGGCGAGTACCCGGCCCACTTTATGAGCCTGATCCGGGACGGCCTGGAGCAATTGGTTGCTGACCGCTGGCCGTACCTCGATTACGCGCTGTACGTCCCCTGCCCCACTGCCGCCGATGGCAAACTGTGCCCAGGTCGCTTTCCGTTGCAGACACTGCACAGGGCCAGGGCCAAAAGGATACGGGAACTCCGCTGCCAGACCTGCCTGGATGAGATCGGCGTCGGCCAATTGTTGGAGGGCTACGTTGTACCGACAGAGCCGTTGAGCCAACAGCTTGCCGAGACGCTGGTTCTTCTCAAAGAAGCAAAGGTCGAGCGCCAGCGCCTCCTGGCCCAATCCGCCGAGATGACGCGCCGCGTGCTGCGGGCGCTGCTCGACCAGGCCCGCGACGGCCCGCGTCTGTTCACCCTGTCGCCCATCGATCCGACAAAGCCGCTCGACCCGCGCAACCTGTGGCGAGAAGAGCTAAAACTTGTCCTCTGGTGCGAGCATCCCGGCCACGAGCACCCGTTAGAAGGCCCAGCGGGCCATTACGTCATCCCAACTCCGAAAAAGTGGGTGGCAAGGATCGCTCCCTACGCATCGTTGGCGCTGCAAGTCCTGCGCATCGCCGCGCCGGTGGCCGGGGGCGCGATTAGCCTGGCCGACGAGGTGCTCCGGGACCAATACAAACCGATCTTTGACGCGATGGGTAAATTTGTCAGCGCGGCGAGCGAAGTGAGACCGGCACTCCAGGATACCGCCTCCCACGTCGATCACCTTGACCATCCCTACCACACGTCAGCCGAGGGCGCGAGCTTGCGCGCCTTTCACGACCTGCTGGCGCAAGTCGGCTGGAAACCCGGCGCGGCCAACCTGCGCCGCGTCACCGACAAGAAATCGGGCGACGTGCTGTGGGTGTGCGCGAAACATTACCGCGAATACGATCCTGGCTTGCCGGTGCTGCCGGAGCAGACGTGAACCCTTTGGGGGGACACTACAGCGAATGGAGAAAGGAACGAATAAGAGTCTGTTTGCGAGTGAACAAAATTCGTTGATCTCATGATTCGTTGTAGTGTCCAACGAGCACTACAGCGAATGGAGAAAGGAACGAATAAGAGTCTACTTGCGGGCAAGCAAAATTTGTTGATTTCGAAATTCGTTGTAGTGTCCAACGAGCACTACAACGAATTATGAAAGGAGCGAACAAGAATGACCAAAATCATTCATAAAAAACTCAGCTATGAGGTCCGTGGTGTTTTGTTGCACGTTCACAATGAACTTGGCCCGAACTTGACCGAGTCTTTCTATCGGGATGCGGCAGCGTTTGGGCTGGAGAAACGAGATGTTCGCTGCGAAGTGGAAAAGTCCTTCGAGGTATATTACCGTGACGCGCGTGTCGGTCTTTACTTTGTTGACA
>JAAEPW010000702.1 GCA_024232355.1 Chloroflexota bacterium
AGCGGGGAGGTGATGGCTGCTGATGGGCTAGCCTTGTTGCGGTGATTGCCGGTTTGTGGGTGGTGACCCTTGCCTCCACCCCATTGCTCGCCACAGAAGCTATCGGCCTGACCTGCTCATTGCCCCCGCCGCCGACGCAGCCCCAGCTCCCTCGCCGTCTCCACCTGGGCAGACCAGGTGGTGCATTGGCTTGTTTCCTTGGGCCAGGGGCGGTGGGATGCGGGGGATACTCGGTTGCTGTGCCTTTCAGGAGGCTGTGCTGGGTAGAGGCTTTGGTTTGCTGTGGTGGGTGCGGGGGGAGTTGTGTTGGGGGTGGGGCATTACCTGCATTTGTATTGTTTTCCTCGTTGTGCTACAATCTGCATACGAACAGTCCATATCTCTACTAACCCGAAGCATTTCCAAGGCGGTGGAAGCCGCCATCAAAGTAATCATCGAAGCCCACGGCCCGCCACACCTTGACAGTGGGCGGGCGTTTGCGTAGGGTTACTCAATTCTCACTACACAATAAAATCGGGGACCGACATTGCTCCGTGCAAAGCCACCCCCTGGCCCTCGCCATCCGTTCTACGGCAGTGTGGGTCTACATTGCCGATGGTATACATGGAGGAGTTTGATGACTCGCACAACTGACTGGAATTGGGATAGGCTTCAACCGTACTTGCCTGCGGATATGTATCGGGAGGTTCAATACGCGGTTTCAAACAAGCGAGAAGAGATGTGCCTTGCCCACCTGAGCCAACTCTTGCGCGCTGTTCTGACTTATGTGCCACGTCATTTGGCACTCGAGTTAATTCAAAAGCCAGCGGTGGCCGAGAACAAGGGGCAATTCCTGGAAGGGACTTTGCTCTTTGCCGATATTTCGGGTTTCACGGATCTGTCAGAAAAGCTCAAAAAGATAGGTGGCAAGGCGGGTGCGGAAGAGGTTGTTCGAGTCATCAATTCGTATCTCGACGTGATGTTGGGCATTCTCTTCAAATATAATGGTCTGCTGATCAAATTTGGCGGCGATGCGATGTTGTGCCTGTTTACTGACCAAGACACAGGCGACGATCATGGGGCAATGAATAGTTTGTGGGCCGCCTGGGAAATGAAGCAAGTAATGGCGGAGCGGTTCGGCGCCGTCAAAGTACTTCAGCAGATTTTCCCCTTGGGTATGAAGGTGGGCAGCAATTCAGGGTTGCTGTTCGCCGCCAGCGTGGGCACGTCTGAACATATGGAATACGTGCTCACAGGCAGCGCCGTCGAACGCACAGCGCACGCGGAATCAGCAGCTACCAAAGGAGATGTGCTGATCAGCAGCGAGACCTACGAATTGGTCAAGAATGCGCTGGAAGCTGAAGAGTTGGAGGAACGGCCTGGCTTCTATCGAGTTATGGATGTCCACCCGGCGCAAGTTGCACAGGTCCAGGATAAATGGGGCGAGATCGAAAAGCTACTCGCCGACCTGGAAAACGACTTGTGGGGTCTCGTGGATCGGTTGGACAGTGTCACGCCCTATCTGCCGTTGGGCGTCCTGTCCCCGCTGGTGGACGATCCCCAACAAGGCCGGATCGAGGGGCAGCATCGCCAGGTGACAATTCTGTTCGCCAACTTTGTCGGTATGAGCGACATTATCGACGCCCGTGGTTTTGATGGAGAAATCGGCATCACCTCCGATTTGAGCCAATACTTTCAGGCTATGCAGGAAGAGGTCCAATATTATGGCGGGACGATCAACAAAGTGGATCTGTATAACCAGGGAGACAAGCTCATCGTCACCTTTGGCGCTCCCAAGGCATACGAGCGAGGCGCCCAGTACGCCGCGATGACGGCCCTGGCGATGCAGGAAACTATGGATAGACTGTCCTCGCCTACCACCTCTACGTTCCTGTCTCAGCGCATCGGGATCAACACGGGCTTTGTCTTTGCCGGTAACGTGGGATCGTCCGAGTGGAACCGGCGCGAATACACGGTCATGGGAGACGACGTCAATCTGGCCGCGCGTTTGATGTCCGCCTCTGAGCCTGGCCAGATATTGGTGAGCAAAAGTGTGTGGGATCAAATCCAGGAGGGGGGTGAGGCCCAAGCCCTGGAGCCAATCAAAGTCAAGGGCAAGCGCGATTTGATCCCCGTCTATCTTTTGCAGGCAGCGCGTTTTATTTCAGAGGATAGAAGTGCATCCCGAGTGATTCGGTCGGATATGGTGGGACGAGAGGCGGAATTGAAGGACCTGCAAAAGCGTTTTAGCAATTTGTTATCCAGAGGCCGCAAGCAGATTGTCGCTATCACCGGAGAAGCTGGGGTGGGAAAGAGCAGGTTAATCCGCGAGTGGCAGCAATGGAGCGAGACCATCGTAGAGCCAGAGAGGCCCATAACCTGGCTAACCGGGCGGGGCCATCAGTTTGGATGGAGGACGAACGGCATTTTCATCGAGGTTGTGGAACAATTATTATTGTTCGGCGAGGATGACTCGCCGGAGGAACGTTGGAACAAGCTGTCCGACCGAGTCAAAGAACTGTTTGCGAAACCGGAGGCGGAATGGGCTGTCAAGTTCTCAAACAAGTTGGCCTACCTTGGAAATCTCTCGCACTTGATCTGTCTCAAAAAGAGGGCTTGACAGAACGGGTGGAGCAACTGGATGCCGAGGCCTTGCAGATCCAGACACACCTGGCCGTCTGTGACCTGCTCACCCACGCAGCGCAAGTGGAGGCGCTGGTCTTGATCCTGGATGATCTGCACTGGGCCGACAGTGGGTCTTTGGAGTTGTTGAAATTCGCCCTGGATCGCGTGAGTGATCGCAGCCCCGTGTTTTTCTGTCTGGTCTACCGTCCCAGGAAGGATCGTCCGATCTGGCAAGCGTGGCAAGAGATTGAAAAGTTGCATCCCGATTGTCTCTCGATCTCGCTCGCAGAGCTGGGGAATGCCGACAGCCGCCAACTCTTGTTCAACCTGTTGCAGACGGAGCAGGTCACTGCGGATTTTCAAGAAATGATTCTCCGGGAAACGGATGGCAACCCGCTCTACGTCGAAGAGTTACTACGCTCTTTGATGGACGAAGGGACCATTGTGCGGGATGATGATTCCGGGTGGCGGGTCGAGGGCAATGTCGAGCACATTCGTGTGCCCGATACGTTGCAGCAGATCATTCAGAGCCGGATTGACGAGTTGGACAAGGGGAGCTCCGGAGCGCGCCGAGCCTTGTGGATGGCCTCGGTGATTGGGGAGGAGTTTAACGAAGATGTCTGGTTGCAGTTGTTCACCAGCACGGGCAGACAGGAGGAAAAGTTCTTTCTACATCTCCGCGTGTTGAAGGGGATGGACATGGTCCATGAAATTGAGCGCGTCGAAGAAGGACGCACGCGCTGGCTGTACCAGTTCCGGCACGGCCTGGTGCAGCAGGTGGCCTACGAGAACATGCTGGTGGAAAGGCGGCGCGAGTACCATCGCGAGGTCGGGCGCTTGTTGGAGATCAGGTACAGCGACCGCTTGCGCGAGCAGTACGATGCGCTGGCGCGCCATTATGAACGCGGCCAGGTGTGGGCAAAGGCGCTCGATTACCATCTCAAAGCGGGCCAAAAAGCGCAGCAGGCTTATGCCAACGCAGAGGCGACGATGCACTTTGAACGCGCCCTGGCGATGGCCGAGCGGGTATCGCCCGATCCTGGTGGTGACCGGATCGCGGCTATGGAGGGGCTAGGGGCTGTGCTCAAAGTGACCGGCGACTTTGACGCCGCACTAGGCCATTTGGAGGCAGCATTGACGCTGCTAGAGGAATCAGACGTAGAGAAAAAACGACAGGCCGTTACGTGCCACCAGATTGGCCGCATCCACGAAATGAAGGGTAACTATGAGACCGCGATGGATTGGGTAGAGCGAGGTCGAACTGTGCTTTCAGGGGTGGAGGGGGCAGAATTGGCGGCGGCCCGGCTCCATCTGCTGGCGGGTATTGTGGCTGTACGGCGGGGTGATTTAACGACGGCGTTTGAAGAAGCAGAACAGGCGCTGTCGCTGGCCGAAACAGCGCACGCTTCGCCG
Organism: Chloroflexota bacterium; assembly: GCA_024232355.1. The sequence goes on from JAAEPW010000702.1 coordinate 4,018, forward strand.
GAAGCGGCCCAGACCCATAACTTGTTGGGTGTGCTGCACCGCGAGCGGGGTGAGTTGGAGCAGGCGGCCTTCCATTGTGAGCGCAGTCTGGCGTTATACGAGCAGATTGCCAACCCGCTCAAGGTGGCCACTGTATTGAACAATCTAGGAACCATTGCCTTTGACCAAGACGACTGGATGGGATCAGTGGAGGCTCAACAGCGGGCACTGGCAATACATAAGGAGGTTGGAGATGTCTATAATCAGGTGTTGGTCTTGTGCAATTTGGCAGATACCTATTGTCACCAGGGGCGGTTGGAGCAGGCCTTGGTGTACGCCCAAGAGGGACTGAAGGGATCCAAGGTTTTGAAATCCGTATTTGGCCTGATACATGCCTACGAGAACCTGGGAGCCGTTTACCTGCGGCAGGAAGAATTGACGCAGGCAAGGGCGCACCTAGAGGAGGGCCTACGATTGATTGATGTCAATGATGTTCAGGAACTCGGTGTTCGAGTGCGCATTCTATTGACAGAGGCCTATCTACAGGCAGGCGAGAGCACCGAGGCGGAGTCGGTGATTGACCAGGCATTGGCCGTGGCGATGGAGCAGGGAGCATCAGTAGACGAAGCGATCGCACGGCGGGTACTGGGCCAGGCATTCCAGGCCCAGGGGAATGTAGCTAAGGCGAAAGAGGCGTTGCAGGCTAGCCGCACCATTCTGGAGAGCGAAGGGCAACGGTATGAGTTGGGTCGCACGTTGCTGGTCCTGGCCGCGCTCTACGTGGATGACGACAGACGACAGTCTGAGGGGCGAGCCGCGCTGATACAAGCACACGCTATCTTTGAAGATCTAGGCGCGGCGCTGGATCTGGCCGAGGCCAAAGCCTTGAGCCAGCGCATAGCAATGGACAATGAATGATGAGACAATGGGATGCAGGCCGCAGACCAATTGAGGGCAAGTTCATGCCTTCGATACTGCCAGAAAAAGGCAAAGTACAGCCAAGTGAATAGGAGGAGGACAAAATGACCCGCAAGACTATGCATCACGCAACCCGAAACACGCATCACGTTCGATATGGGCGCGCGCTTCTTGCCCTGGGCGCGAGCCTGGTGGCAATCATATTATTGCTCCGTCTGATAAGCGTGCAGGCAGCGCCACCGCTGGCCCTGGCAGAGCGCCCTCTGCGCCCAGCGGCAACGTGGACGGTGACCAGCACCGCCAACAGTGGCTATGGCACCTTGCGTTGGGCGATGAACATCGCTGGGGACAACGATACGATCCTCTTTAACACGGCCATCTTTCCGCCTGCCAGCCCGGCGACGATCGTGTTGAGCAACACGCTGCCGGCAATCGCCACCGCCGGTTTGACGATTGACGGCAGCAATGCGGGCGTGGTCCTGGACGGGAGCGGGCTACCAGGGGGCGCCGATGGACTGGTCATCAACGGGATGCAGAATGTGAACATCCGTGGTTTGCAGGTGCTTCACTTTCCCGGTGACGGCGTGGCGGTCATCAATGGCGCGGTGAACTGTATCATTGGCGGAGACAACAGCGTGGGCGACGGTCCATTGGGGCAAGGAAATCTTTTCAGTGGCAATGGGGGCGCGGGCGTCTACATTGATTCTAGCAGTGACATCGCCGTCAGCGGGAACCATATCGGCACGGATATAACCGGCACGGCTCCGTTGAGCAACAGCGATGGAATAGTCCTCTTTAATGCCAACGACAACCTGATTGGCGGAGATACGTCTGGTGAACGCAACCTGATCAGTGGCAACGATGGCGATGGAGTGAGTATTGAGGGCAGCGGCGCGACAGGCAACACCGTCAGCGGCAACTATATCGGTACCGACGTAACCGGCACGACCCCATTGAGTAACAACAATGGCATAGTCCTCTTTAATGCCAACGACAATTTGATTGGTGGGGATACGTCTGGCGAGCGCAACCTGCTCAGCGGCAATGGGAACGCGGGCATCTATCTTTACGGCAGCGATAACGTCACCATCAGCGGAAACTATATCGGCGTCAACGTGTCCGGCACAACCGCGTTGAGCAACAGCGTGGGGATCTCCCTCTCCAACGCCAGCGGCAACCGGATCGGTGGAGAGACAACCGGCGAGCGCAACCTGATCAGCGGCAATGGGGGCGCGGGCATCTATTTCGACAACAGCGACGACAACACCATCAGCGGCAATTACATCGGCGCCAACGTATCCGGAACCCTGGCTATCGCCAACGGTTGCCCGGGTGGGGTCTCGGTCGCGGGGGCCGACAATCTCATTCAGGAGAACCTGCTCAGTGGCAACAGTGGCCCGGCGATAGCGTTGAGCGGCAGCCACAATCAGGTGATCAGCAATCTGATCGGCACGAATGTCAGTGGCACCCTTCCGCTGGGGAATCAGAGTGGAATTTGGGCCGAGGATGCTGCGCCCGGGGCCGTCGTCCGTGGCAACATCATCCTCTTTAACGACACCGTCGCGCGCGTGGGGCCTGAAGTCGCGTTTCGGGACAACTTGATTTTGGGCAACGGGACGCGCTACATCGAGGTGCGGGGGGGGGGCGCTCATCACCGATGTGCTCTGGACCGTCCAGGCGGGCGATAGCACCTACTTGATCGTTGGCGACGATCTCAAGGTGCCTCCCACTCATACCTGGACCATCTCCCACGGTGTAAAGGTGCAGTTCGAGTTTGGATTGGGGGCCATAATCAGTGGGACACTGAATGCCACGGGCATCCCCACCGCTCCCGTCCGCTTTAGCGGCCCCGAGGTTTTCGTCTCTCCATTGCCGGGGGACTGGGCTGGTTTGACCTTTACGCTGGGCAGCCAGGGTGCGCTGCATTATGCCGATGTGGCCTTTGCTCAGACCGGCTTGTACATCGAGGGGACTGTGGATGTGACGTCGAGCACGGTGTCCGCTTCTTCGGCGGACGGCATCTACGTCACTGGAGCAGGTACGCTCACCCTGACGAACGCTGCTTTTGCCGGCAACCAGGGCTATGCCATCAACAACCAAACGGGCGACTGCGTGGTCGCCCTGAATTCCTGGTGGGGGGATGCATCAGGGCCATTGGACACCCACGGCTCTACTGATGCCTGCAACCCCCCGCCCCCGAGCGGGGCTAACGACAGCAGCGGCGACGCGGTCAGCGTTGATGTGCGTTACGATCCCTGGATCACTGACACCGGGGCCACCGGAAACACCTGGATCGAGGCTGCTGTCGTCAACCCTGGAATCCACACTGCCACGATCAGCGACACCCGTGACATAGATTGGTACCGCGTCTTGGTGTCCAAGCGCAACGCAGTACTCACCGCCACGCTCACGGGGATGCCCCACGACTATGATCTTTATCTGTTCGGCCAGTTGGAGGCGTCGTGGGGACAGGTCGAGGGCATTGGGAAGGTGATGAACATTGGGAAAGTGATGAACATTGGGAAAGTGATGAACATCGGGAAGGTGATGAACATCGGGAAGGTAATGAACATCGGAAAGGTGATGAACATCGGCAAGGTAATGAACATCGGGAAGGTGATGAACATCGGTGGCCTTGAGAACACAGGCCGGATAATAGACGTCAGCATCAATGAGGGCACAATATCTGAGATAGTCTCCACCGATGCGTGGGACCAGACGGGTTGGTACTATTTGTTGGTGATGGGACACAACGGCGCGTACAGTGACACTCAACCCTACACCCTGACCATCACGATGGCAGGCGGTGTCACGAGCAGCCACGCTGGCATCACGTTACCCATATCCCCGCCGCCGTGCGAAGGAGCGCAGGGAGGGGGGCAGCAGGCAATATCGCAACTCGACGCGCTGGACGGGTTGCAGATCATATCTGGGCCGCTGGCTGATCCCAGTCCGGCAGAGGCAGTTCGCGAGTTGCCGTGCCTGGAACAAGAACAGGTTCAACGTCCCCTGGCAGTACAGGAGACAACACGCGCTGGCGTCGAGACGTTGATTCTGACGCATAAGGGGCGCTTGCAAGATCGCTTTAGCAGCGTGGACGTCGACAATTTGATGGTCAAACTGGACACCCTGGCAGGCAACGCAGCCGTAAATGGAGAGGTCATTGATCTGGACACTGTCTCGACCGTTAACTCTTACTACAACTCGTGGGCGCTCGATCCCACGAGTACGTTCCACGCCAATCTGACAACCCAGGCGATCAAGACCTGGCTAGAGAGCCAAACGTCGCTTTACCCCGATCTGAAATACCTGGTGCTCGTGGGAGGGGACGACATCATCCCCTTCCGGCGCGTGCCCGACGAGGCGGATCTCGCCAACGAGCGGGTATACTCCTTCGACACCCTGGCGGATAGCCCGGTGGGGGTGGCCCTGGGCGCGGGCTATTTCCTCAGCGACGATTACTATGTCAGCATCGGCAACACCCCCTGGCGCAACCGGACGCTCTTACTGCCCGATTACGCGGTGGGCCGTCTGGTAGAGACGCCCGGCGAGATTGAGGCTTATGTGGATAGCTTTCTGGCCAGTCCGGCAATCAGCGCCACCACCGGCCTGGTAGTGGGGTATGACTTTCTCACCGACCAGGCGCAGGCCATCAGTGACACGATGATCGCAGAAGGGATCACGACGCTCGACACGCTGATCAACGACACCTGGCAGGCCGACGATCTGCGTCCTCGCTGGCTCGGCCAGCAGCACGACCTCAACTCTATCAACGCCCACTTTTCTCACTGGGCGGCTATTCCCGCCACCGGCACGAACGTGATCTCCGCAACCCACGTGCCGACAGACAGCGTCGACCGCAGCGGCAGCCTGGACTTTACCGTCGGCTGCCATTCGGGGCTGAACGTCCCCGACGACCAGGCGACAGAGCATGCTACCGATTTTGCCCAAGCCTTGGTGGGCGAGGGGGTATGCTACATCGCCAACACCGGTTTCGGCTATGGCGACTCGGACGAGGTCGGTTACTCGGAACAGCTTTCACTGCTCTTCCTGCAGCAATTGGCCCAGGGTCACCCGGTGGGCGATGCCCTGATGCGGGCCAAGCTCGAATACTTTAACCAGACCGCTGCGCATTCATTGAGCACCCTCGACGAAAAAGTGCTGAACGTGATGACGCTGTACGGCTTGCCAATGTACCAGGTGGACCTGCTGGCCAGCACGAGGCGTATGCTGGCGTCCACCCAGGCGGAAGGGGCGTCGGTGACGTCCATCACCACCACGCTGGGCCTGTCGGCCACACAGGTTGTCTTTACCCCCACTTTTACCACATCCACCGTCTCTGCCCCCAACGCCAGCGGGACGTACTATAGCATCAACGGGGAGGTGGAGGTCAATGCAGGGGAGCCTATCCAACCACGCATCAGCGTCGATATCACGCTGGAGGGGAACGTCGCCCGGGGCGCGGTCTTTGAGGGCGGGCGCTACCGGACCGTCGAGGACTTTGATCCAGTGGTGTCGCGGCTCATCACCCAGAGCACGAAAGGTGTCGCCGAGCCTCCGATACAGCCCTGGAGCCACGCTGTCAATCCAGCCGTGAACTTGGGCGACGTCATTATGGCGTATGTAGAAGACTTTGAAGATGGCGATGGCGGCTTTGTGGTCAGCGGCACAACTTCCTGGCAGCATGGCGTGCCGACCAGTGGTCCTGGCATCGCTCACTCGGGCGTCAATGTTTGGGCCACCGATTTGTCGAGTAACTATAACCATGAGGATGGGTACCTCACTTCGCCAGACATTGACTTGAGCGCCTACGCCGGCAAGATTCCCGTTCTGACGTGGTGGCAGTGGTTGCAGACCCGAGAGTGTTGCGACTCTGCCAGCGTCGAGGTCAGCAAGGACGGAGGTGGCTCGTGGACGTTGGTCTATGGCGAGGTCCGCGGTGACATAGATCTGTTCTGGGCACAGCACAGCGTGTGGCTTGATCCGTCTTATGCCGTCAGCAATCTTCGCGTGCGCTTTCGCCTGCAAAGCTATTACAGTGTCGGCTACCCTGGCTGGTACGTGGATGACATCACCATCAGGATGGTCGGGGATGTGACGAGAGAGGGCTATCCCTTCTATTGGTGGTGGCCCTGCACGTGGGACTTGATCAACAGCGTGAACACGCCAGAGGGGTTGCAACAGCGGTTGGTGGCGATGCCGGCGCAGTACCATCCCACGCCCACGTCTGTCTACACCGGCGTTGAGCGAGTGTACGATAAGATGACCTACACCGTCTACTACTCGGCGACAATAGGAGACACGTTGCCTCCCAGTATATGGGTTGTCAAGGATGCCAGCATTGATGGGCAGAGAACGATCCTGGTAGAGGTCACGGACCCCTCAGACGTGGCCCGAGTGGTAGTGGCTTATACCGATGGTGAGGGAGTATGGTGGACGGAGAACCTGACCCGCACCGTCTGGAATCCCGACCTGTGGACGGGCGTGGTATCGGAATCGCTATCCCTGGATTACTTTGTGCAGGCGGTGGACGGCAGTGGCAACGTGGGGGTCAGTGCCAACAAGTGCCGGTACTTTGGGTTGGAAGGTACCAGCGAGCCGAACATCATCGTGGATCCGCCGACGCTGATTGCGACGGTGAGTTCGGGCTACACAGTCACGCGCGCACTCACCATCGACAACGTAGGCACGGAGCACCTGACCTGGAGCCTGGCGGAAAGCCTGGCTGTAGCCTGGTTGAGCGAGATGCCCACGAGCGGCATCGTAAGTCCATCGGGCAGCAGCGACGTGGTGGTTACTTTCGATACCACCGGCCTGTCGATTGACACCTACACCGCCACGCTACAGATCTTTAGCAATGACCCAGACGAACCGCAGGTGGACGTGAACGTGGTACTGACAGTGACATCGGCCTGCACCCCGGTCAGGGAGACTGCCTTCGACTTTGCTCCAGACGACCCCGAAGTGGAAGAGACGATCACTTTCACCGGCAGCGTCGCGCAGGGCACGTTGCCCATCATCTACACGTGGGACTTTGGCGATGAAACACCGCTGGTAGTCGGTATGGGACTGGAAGTGGTCAGTCACACTTATGCCTTACCTGGCACGTACACAGTGACGCTCGACGTGGCGAACGACTGCCCATCCACCGATACTGCATCCCTCGTCGTGACCGTACTGGCACCATCCAACTATCCACCCTCCCTATCCAGTCCCCACCCTGCGGACGGCGCGGCGAATGTGTCCATTGACCCGGTTCTCAGTTGGCAAGGGAACGACCCCGATGGCGACACTGTCGTCTATGACTTGGCTTTTGGTGCCACAGATCCACCACCGCTTTGGGCAACTGGTATCTTTGTTACCAGCTATGATCCGGGCACGCTTATGACTAGTACCACCTACTACTGGCGCATCACCGCCACTGATGGTTTCAGTACAAGCGTTGGCCCAGTGTGGAGCTTTACCACAGTGGGGAATGAACTCAAAATATTTCTCCCACTGGTACTGCGCAACTCCTAGGTACTGTCGTGCTACCTCTGGATTCTCATAGTGAGAGGCTATGACATTCGCCTCCCACCAATGTTGCGCAACCGCTAGGAGAGGCGCGCAACGAGCCTACGTAACCAACCAAATGTGCCAGACACCTGAAAGGAGTCTGATATGCAACGCCTGAGAACCTTGTGAATGTCCCAAGCCTTCATTCATTCTACATAGACTCTAAAAGTAATTCCGGGCTCGTACGCCGCTCGTGGCGCAAGCCGGGCAAATGCGACAAAACAAGAATCTGTGACACCTGCGGCTAACAACTTGTGCAAAATTGCGCCAAATCTACGTTCTTTGTACCGAAATGCGGATTTTGTAGCAAAATCACCTTATGGACCGCGCTTGCTGGTGTTACGAAATGTACAGAGCGTTGACAGGCAGAAGGTCGGAATTACTTTTGGAATCCGTGTTCTACAACTTGTAGCTTTTCCTTCTCCGGGTACACATATGCTGAGCTACAATAGAAGGTGACAATGAGTACAACTGACAAGGCCCACCCTGATCGAGTTGCAAACCGTGATCCCAACTGACAGCCTGCGCTGGCCGAAAGCACAGACGTTTTAGAACTGCCCAATCATTCGGGTCAGGGCAGTCATTTCGGTGTCACATCTACTGCACCAGTTGTGACAAACCAACCTAACCCCAACCCCCAGGGCTGTTCAATTCTAGCCAAGTTCTTTTCAAATCGAGCATTCTGTGGTAACTTTCTGGTCAATCACACCATAGGAGGCCAGAATATGCTCACCAGCTTTTTGTTCAAGGTCAAAGATCACCGTCGCAAACAAGGACAACGGTACCAATTGGGGCACATCTTGTTGTTTTCGACGTTTGCAATCATGAGTGGTGCGGATTCGTATCGCAAGACTCACGCTTTCATTGAGGCGCACTACACGACGCTGGACAAAATCTTTGATCTGAACTGGAAAAGAACGCCCGCTCACACCACCATTCGCTACATCATTCGAGGAACGTCAAGCGCCGAGATCGAAACGTGTTTTCGAGACTACGCTGCCGAGTTAACGGCCAACACCGACGGGAAACGATTCGTGGCATTTGATGGGAAGGTGCTGCGCGGTAGTTTCGATCACTTCAAGGACCAGAAGGCGATCCAAGTCCTAAGTGCTTTTCTCACGGGTAGCGATATCATCTTGGCGCACGAGGAAATTGCAGAAAAGACCAACGAGATTCCAACGGCACAAGAAATGATGACGAAAATTGGTTTGTCGGATTGCATCTTCACGTTTGACGCCATAAATTGTCAAGAAAAGACCCTAGAAACGGCTAAAGAAACCGGCAATGACGTCATTGTGCAGGTTAAAGGGAACCAGAAGACATTGTGCAATGATTGCAAGGCAACGGCAGAAACGATGTCCCCCGACGACGCTTATCAAGAGCCGATGACCAAAGCCCGCAATCGGATCGAAAGCAGACAAGTCGAAGTCTTCACCAACATGGCCATTAGCGACACTGACAAGTGGCATTTGGTTGAAGCAATCGTCAAAGTCGAGAGAAGAAAACAGGTCTTTGACACAAAGGCAAAAAGTTGGAAACGGAGTGACGAGACTTCATTCTACATCACCACGACCATTTTGGACGCTGAAACGTTCTGCCAAGCCATCAGAAATCATTGGAGCATCGAAAATCAAAATCATCACGTGCGTGATGTGAGCTTGGGCGAAGACCGATCTCGCATTAGAGACAATCCCCACATTTTTGCCAAATTGAGAAGCTTTGCGCTCAACGTCCTGCGGGCCAACCAAGTGTCAAACATCAAGCTAGAATTGTTCAAGAACTGCATGAACCTCGACAGGGTTCTGGATTATGCAGGAATCACTTAGAATTGAACAGCCCTGCCCCAACCCCAATCCTCCCCAACAAAAGCACCCCACCTCCCCCAACCCCGTCCCCGCCCCATTGCTCGCCCCCGCTGAAACAGAGGCGCGATCCCTCGGCTCGCATCGCTTTTTCCCCCGTGAGAAAACCCTGGTGATGAGCTTCGGGCCACAGATTGCCGCAGGAGCTATCGGTCTGATCTGCTCATTGCCTCCGCCGCCGACGCGCCCCCAGTCCGCTCCCTCGCTGTCTCCCCTTGTTCTGCCCAGGGAGTGTCATTGGCTTGTTCCCTTGGGCCGGG
>JAAEPW010000703.1 GCA_024232355.1 Chloroflexota bacterium
GCACTGGACACTTTTACTCAAACATTGGACACTCCACCGGATGTTTTTGACGTGCAATAGGAGTCATCCAAAGCTGTTTTGAGGCTCTGGAAAGCCAAAAATAAGAGCAAAACGCTGGTTTTGAGCCCAGAGTTGGCGATTTTGCTCTGCTGAAAGTGTTTAGTGTCCTTCAAACTATAAATAGCTTGGGGCAAAAGTGTCCAGTAGACCAAGCTGAAAAACTGTCCAAAAGGGGCGGTTTTTGAACACTACCCTCTATTCTTCTCGCATCTCTGTCTTTGAAACCAAAGTTTCTAGCGCTGTCGCCCCAACAAACAGCGTAATTACATAAAGTGAATTGTTTATCTGCTTCAAAAATACCTTCTCTTCATAAGCCTGATAGGGGAGTGTATACCTGGCGGCATCAGAGATCACAGAGACCAGCATTATTATGCCAACAACAATAAACAGGATTTGAAGCGCTTTAAGAGAGATATTTAATTTTCTCATCGTCACCACCTCCATACTATCCCATATGTTCAACTTTCCGGTGCTTCCCTAGACCGCTCCCGTCTTGAGGCTAGCAGGTGCGGGAAAAAGGCATCCGTAGGCCGTCGTCCCCAGGGCTTTGCACAAAGCCGTTACCAACAATGCACGCCTGGGTAGGAACACTTGGGCGGTCGGGTTAAAGATTATTGTCAGGCTCATTAGAGTTATTTGCGCACTCCTTCGATTATGCTCACCGGAGACGCTGTCGGAATGATATTCGTCAGCTTGAATCCAGCCTCGGCAAAGAGCGCTCGAAATTCTGCTTCGGTACGCCCATGCCCTCCGGTCATCACTAGCATGTGGAGATCGAACAGCTTGCTAAAGGATGGAACGTTCCTGGGGGAGATTACACTTACCTCAACAACAAGCAGCTTGCCATTCTCAGCCATAGCGCGGTGGCAATTCTTGAGCAGGGCAACACTCCGCTGGTCATCCCAGTTCACGATAATGTTTTTGAGAATGTAGACGTCGCCCCCTCTGGGCGCCGACTCGAAAAAATCTCCCCCGATTACTTGACAACGATCCGTGAGTCCATCCGCATCGATGCGCCCTTTGGCGCCCTCGATGACCTGTGGCAGATCGAAGAGAACTCCCTCCGGCTTGGGGTTGGCCTTTAAGATAGCTGCGATGAATGAGTCTTGTCCGCCGCCCACGTCAACGATCTTGACAAATTTCGAGAAATCATAAGCGGTAATGACCGCAGTTGATTCCTCTGCCGTATATTCTGTCATCGCCTGATTAAAGACCGCAGCGGATTCAGGATGTTGGGAAAGGTATTGAAAAACGCCGCTTTTGCGAACATGGTTAAAGGCAGTCTCGCCAGTTTTTATGCTGTGAAGAATACTTCCCCACGGTTGATATGTCTCCTCCCCATAATAAATCATCAAGGAGCGCAGTGAGCCAGGAGTTTCGGTTTGAAGATACACTGCGAGAGGGGTCAGCTCAAAGCAGCCATCCTCGACTTCGGAAAAGATACCTACACTGGCAAGGAAACGCAAAAGGCGAAAGAGTTCCTTTGGAGACGCTCCGGCAGATTTTGCCAGTTCATCGCTGCCTTTCGGCCCATCCTTTAACAAATCGGCAATGCCGAGCTTGGCTGCAACATAGATAGCCTGCGAGATCCAGAAACCGGTTATCATCTGAAGCAGTGCCAGCCTTGGCGGCATATCATTCGAGTTTTCAAGATCGTCTTGTGTAGGCATACTTGCTCTTCTTTTCTTTCGACGGGACATACTCCAGTTTAGTTTTCTACCAACCATTTGATGAGTGTGCCACAATCGGTCGGCTGACTACCACCTCTCATCATTCCTTTCTCCGCACACGCGTCCGGGCATCAGGTCTCAATGGCCAGGCTTCGACATTGCCTGCGTTGTCTATAGCTCGGACGCGGAAGAAATACCGATGCTCCCACTCACCGTGGAACTCGGCCGATGTGGACGTTGTGCATATCTTCCAATCCTGCCAGACATCAGACCCATCTTTGTATTGCACGTCGTAACACTCGATCCCAGATCCACCACGGTCACGTCCCCTCCACCGCACCTTGAAAAAGCGGGTGTAATGCACACGCTTCAGATGTCTTACCCTGGAGATGGGTGATTTTGTGTCAGTAGGCGTGGGCGGGATGGGCGTGCTGGTTGGCGTGGGTGGGATGGGCGTGTTGGTTGGTGTGTGCGGGACGGACGTGCTGGTTGGTGTAGGGCCGGGTGGGAGGGGCGTGAAGGTTGATGTGGGCAGCGGCGAAATCTGAGCCAGGGGCCTCAAGATTCCGCCCGAACCCAACGCAAACACCACCAATAATACAGTAATCGCCATCCCTGTCAGATAATTGACCACTTCTCGCCGTTTCATATTTACCTCCTCGTTACTCTTGATTATCTCGAAAATACTTGAACATTCGGTTTGACCGCAGGGTCAGTCAGTCTCATTAAAAACATAGCTCGGGTCATAGTTACCTCCTCCCTGTAGGGTCGCTCGTTTCCGTAGGGCACTCCGTTCAACCTCCCGCTGGTCCAACCTTCCTACTCTAGGTTACGCACAACCAAAGGCAGGTAGATTCGATACTCCCTCTCGCCAGCAACCCAGTAGCCATTACCAACCTGATAAGATGCGTCGGAGAACGAGCCAATGGCGGTCTGGCCGAGGGTTCCGCGCAGCGAAAAGCCATCCCCGGTGAGGGGGGCACCGGCCCCACCCCCGCCCATCACGTTCCAACTCAGGTCAAAGCCATCCCCCGTCTGGGCAAAAGCAGCACCGCCTACCAAGATTAGAACAATTACCAAAAGGGTGACATTTATCAATCTGTGCACCATCGCCCTCCTATTGCAAGGTCACAAAGACATAGATCAGCTTTTGACCCGTCTCTAGCGGTTCCAACGCCTTGCCAAAGATAGTGCCAGGCATAGCCGTTTTGACACCCTCAATGCTGACTTGGGCAGCTTTGGTGGCATAGCCGATCTCGCTGGCGCTGGACAACAAATCGCCGGGTTGGATGACGCTGGCAAACGCGCTGGCTTTCACCTGCGCAGGACCTTGGACGACCAGCAGCAGGTACTCGCCAGGCTCCACTGCCCCCGGAGGCGTCACCTCACGGTTTGCCCCTGATCCCTGGCCGTTGCTTTGCTCCGCTTCATCGGTCGCCACCCGGATATTAAAGCGGCCGTATACCACACCGGCCACGGCAGTGCTGTTAGCCCCGGTCGCCCTGGCGACCTGGACAACCGGCGGACCGCCCGCTTCCAGGGGTGCGACCATACCGCTAAAGGTCGCCACGTCTCCCGGTTCCAGGGCTTGATTCCCCCCGTTCTGCGCGACGTGCATCACAGCGCCCGCCAGATTATAGTTGAGCGAGTAGATGTTATCCAGGGTGTACAGGCCATAGTTATGATCCTCTCGATCTGTCCTGGCATACACTCCATCATAGTTGGCGCTCCTGGCATATACCCCGTTACCAACACCGGCATCACCCATACTCAAGCCTACGACGCCGTGGCCGCTGTTTGATCTACTGACGCCGATGACCCCATTCCTGCCGCCAAAGAAACCACCAGGCACCCACAAACCGCCACTATCGTCTACTCGATCGTAATCCGTCTGCACACCAACAACCCCATAAGCACTATCGTCAGAAGCACGGCCATAAACGCCAACGCCTTCATCACCGTAGGTGTAGCCATACACCCCGACGGTATCGGTGTAATAACTTGCTCCAACGATACCATTATCCGAGGACGAGCCACCATAGATGGCCGGATGCTCGTCACTCTGGACATAGAACGTGGCCCAGTAGGGTGCACCCACGTTTTCATCCACCAGGGTGGCTCCAGGCATCAGGTTCATAGCGTATCCCACCACTCCGAGGGGCTGGCGGGGGGTCAGTGGGGCGGCAGCCGCTACTGGCTGAA
>JAAEPW010000704.1 GCA_024232355.1 Chloroflexota bacterium
GGACCGCCCCCAGTTTCCCCGGACAGGCAGCTCCGTCAGCCGATCTGTAACCATAACCCTAGATCCGTTACACTTTCACGAACCGACTCCAGTTACCCCGGTGACTGGAGTCGGTATTTGTTTGGACACGGATTTTGTCGCTTTGCTTGAAGAGACATGTAAGGGCATTGTCACTTGCATACGCCGCAATTACGCAAGTGTCAATGGCGATTGCCCTCGCACATATGCTTTGCTCCCTAATTCGGCAATGACGGGATCACACAAGTGCATCAATGGTCTGCGATGCAGTTGGCAATCACCATATATGCTGTGGGATGGGCAAGGGGCAGGGCTGACGATGTCTCTTAGGGTGCAAGTTGCGGTCACCCTGAAAGACTGATTGGATTGCCCTCGTTACTCCACTGACCACCCCTCCCCGCGCCTTGCACCCTAATTCAGCATCAACGGGTGTCTCAATGGCTTGTGATATAATCCACAGCCCTTCTACGTATCTTGGGACGACATGTCTAGGCATTGTCACTTAGGGTGCAAGCGGCGACCAGCCTGAAAGACTCAGTGAATTGGCCGTGGTATCTCATTGACCCTCTGTGCCTTGCACCCTAACTCTTATCAGGGAGATTATCCAAGCGCATCAATGGCCTGTGGTGTAATCAATAGTCCGCCTGCGTATCTTGGGACGACATGTCTGGGCTTTGTCTCTTAGGGTGCAAGTGGTGGTCACCCTAAAAGACTGATTGGATTATCTTTGTTATCCCTCAGACCATACCACCCCGTGCCTTGCACCCTAAGTCGGCATCAACGGGATCACCCGGGCGTCTCGATGGTCTGTGCCGTAATCAACAGTCCACCTGCGCATCTTGAAAGGACATGTCTGGGCTGGGCATTGTCACTTGGGGTGCAAGCGACGTTTACTCTGTAAGATACATTGGACTGGATGCGACGCGTCGTTGATTACCTCACCCCGCGTCTTGCACCCCAAGTCGAATCAAGGGGATTACCCAAGCGCATCACTGGTCTGTGATGTAATCAGTAGTTCGCTTGCGTATCTTGGAAAGACATGTCTAGGCATTGTCTCTTAGGGTGCAATCGGCGGTCACCCTGAAAGAATCATTGGGCTGGATGCGACGCCCCGTTGATTACCCCACCCCGCGCCTTGCACCCTAACTCGGATCAAGGAGATCATCCAAGCACATCAATGGCTTGTGATGTAATCCACAGCCCTTCTACGTATCATGAAAAGACATGTCTGGGCATTGTTACTTTGGGAGCAAACAATGTTCTGGGTCTGTCATTTTTTTGTGGTCTGCTGAAACATAACTCCTGTGACACACTGAACACATCCAAAACCGATCAATGCTTGTCAGGACGTTAATAAGGATGAACCATTGTCCTCACATACTTTGGCGAGTCGAAGGTCAAGCAATCCCTTAGGCATATCGTGGATGGGCGAGGGTGGCGGCGGCAGTTAGGGAGCAATCGTCGTTTACTCTGGGATGATCGTTGATCTGACTGATCACGGCCTCCCGACAACCGCCACATCCTTGCGCCCCCACAACTATGCGGGCGATGATCGTTGACCTGGACACGTCAATGGCCTGTGATGTAATCAACAGTCCTCCTGCATATCTTGGGGCGACATGTCTGGGCATTGTCTCTTAGGGTGCAAGTGGTGGTCACCTCGAAAGAATCAGTGGACTGACCGCGGTATCTCACTGACTCCCCCACCCTGCGCCTTGCACCCTAAGTCGGATCAACGGGATCACCTGAGTGTCTCGATGGTCTGTGCCGTAATCAACAGTCCACCTGCATATCTTGGGATGACATGTCGGGGTATTGTCACTTGGGGTGCAATCGGCGACCAGCCTGAAAGAATCAGCGAACTGACCGCGGTATCCCACTGATCGCCCCACCCCGCGCCGTGCACCCTAACTCTTATCAGGGAGATTATTCAAGCGCATCAATGGCTTGTGACGTAATCAACAGCCCGTCTGAATATCTTGGAAAGACATGTCGGGGTATTGTTACTTGGGGTGCAAGCGACGACCGGCCTAAAAGAATCATTGGACTGGATGCGACGTCCCGTTGATTACCACACCCCGTGCCTTGCACCCTAACTCAGCATCAATGGGATCACCCAAGTGGATCAATGGCCTGTGATGTAATCAACAGCCCTTCTACGTATCTTGGCAAGACATGTCGGGGCATTGTCACTTGGGGTGCAACGTCGTTTACCCTGAAAGAATTAGTGAACTGACCGCGGTGTCTCACTGCTCGTCCCACCCTGCGCCTTGCACCCTAAGTTGGATCGACAGGATCACCCGAGTGTATCAATGGCCTGTAACGTAATCAACAGTCCTCCTGCATATCTTGGGACGACATGTCGGGGCCTTGGTCTCTTAGGGTGCAAGTGATGGTCACCCTGAAAGATATATTGGACTGGATGCGACGCCTCGTTGATTACCTCGCCCCATGCCTTGCACCCTAATTCGGCATCAATGGTATGTGCCGTAATCAACAGCTCACCTGCGCATCTTGGCAAGACATGTCGGGGCATTGTCTCTTAGGGTGCAAACGGTGTTCGCCCTGAAAGACTTGTTGGGCTGACCGCGGTATCTCACTGACTCCCCCACCCCGTGCCTTGCACCCTAATTCGGCATCAATGGGATCACCCAATCGCATCACTGATCTATGACGTAATCAACAGTCCGCCTTCGTATCTTGGGACGACATGTCGGGGCATTGGTCTCTTAGGGTGCAAGTGGCGGTCACCCTGAAAGAACCAGTGAACTGACCGCGGTATCTCATTGACTCGCCCACCCCGTGCCTTGCACCCTAACTCGGATCAAGGAGATCATCCAAGCGCATCACTGGCCTGTGGTGTAATCAACAGCCCGTCTGAATATCTTGGAAAGACATGTCGGGGCATTATCTCTTAGGGTGCAAGTGATGGTCACCCTGAAAGATATATTGGACTGGATGCGACACCTCGTTGATTACCTCGTCCCATGCCTTGCACCCTAATTTGGCATCAATGGTATGTGCCGTAATCAACAGCTCACCTGCGCATCTTGGCAGGACATGTCGGGGCATTGTCTCTTAGGGTGCAAACGGTGTTCGCCCTGAAAGACTTGTTGGACTGACCGCGGTATCTCACTGACTCCCCCATCCTGCACCTTGCACCCTAGTTCGGCATCGGCAGGATTAGATTATCCAAGTATATCGGCGATCTGCGCTGTAGGTGACAATCACCACGCATACAGCGGATGGGCGAGGCTATCCGGCTGCAAGGCAGTAAGGGGGGAAATGTGATAACGGAAAGGAGCATCGAGGATAAATCGCCAGTCACGGCCAAGGGAGGTGGACGGTGCGAGTGAGGGCAGCAACAGGCGAAACCAACCTCACCTTTTTCGGTTCTACTCTCTAAGCGATTGGACGAACCCTTCATACCCACACAACTGGGCGGCAGCAACTGGGTCTTTTCTTTGCCTGCGCAAGCGTGCCATCTCACGCTTGATCCTAGAGTTGGGATGCAAGCGGCCATCGCGACCCAGCATAATGCCTGTGATGCAAGGTGTGTCACCCCGGCGCGCGCGCCACACCCGCCAGCCCTTGGCCGGGTTTAGCCAATAGTCATATGCCATCAGTTCAGATCTCACCTTGGCCTCCACACCGGATGGCACGTCGCCAACGGCCCAGGAAAAGGTGATATCGTCGCCGTAGCGGGTGTACGTTCCCCCAGAACGGCGAATGAACGTGGCTAGTGTCTCGTCCAATGGGACGTTGACCAAATTGCTGAGAGCAGGGCTGGTGGGTGCGCCCTGGGGCAATGCCCCTCGAAAGATACACAGACCCGTCAGGATCGAGGCCGCAGTGCCGTCCCAGCTCTGTGCTTGGAAAAAGTTCTCCACGCGACGAGCGCGGGTATTGTCGAAAAAGTCCGTGATGTCTGCCGTGACGACGACGGCCTGTCCCAAGTGCTGGCGCGCATTGTCGGCCACCGACATCCCTCGCCGGAAGCCCGTCGCCGCCGGATGTACTGGCAGTTGGTCCAGGTATCCACGCAGCAACGAGCGTTGCAGCGCCTTCAAGTCGGGCGATGGGGCATAGATACGCCGCTGGCTGCCATCCCGTTTCGCGCGACGGAACGGCCGATAATGGTAGCGTCCTTCTGGCCGCCTCGGCGCGCCAAAGCCCAACAGTGCGGTAGGAGATACCTCCAGCAGGCCACCAAGACGCCACACGTCGTCAGAGACCATGTCGTCCGCTGGTGCTCGGGGGACGAATAGGCGACGCGCCCAATGGGTCAAAATGGTGACGGCAGACACAGCCTCAATCCTTCTTCTCGCCTTTACCGCGAGTCAGCAGATTGTCCAATCCCGGTACGATCAACAGATTGCCGGCCTTGGACGCCAATGTTACCAGCGCCTCCAGTTCTTGCAACTGCATAATGATGGGATTGTCGCGCATCATCTTGGCCGTGTTCGCCTTGGCACGCGCGGCGGCGGTTTCGTGACGAGCCGCAATCAGCGCAGCACGCCCGGCCCGGTCCGCCTCGACCTCCTTCAAAAAGACCCGCTGCACGCTGCCGGGAAGGATAATGTCCTTGACTCCTACCCGGTGGACTGTCACACCATATTTCTGGGCACGTGTGGCGATCTCTTCGTGCAAGCGGGTGCTCAAGGCTTCTCGTTCCGACAGCAGCTCCTCCACGGCACGGGTGCTGATGATCTCGCGCAATGCCAACTGCAAATCCTGATACAGATGATCGATGTAGCTTTCAACGGTATGCACGGCCAGCAGGGGATCGGTCACCGCGTATTGTGCCACGAGAGTCACGCGGACCGGCACTTTGTCGGTGGTGATCACCTCTTGTCCACTGATCGTCTGGCTGGTTTCACGCATATTGACCTTGTGAATGTCCCGGTATTGCCAGGCCCACAGCCAGTAACGGCCTGGATCCAATAACTTGGCAAATCGTCCCTTCTCGTAGAGCAATCCGCGCTCGTATTCCCACACTTGAACCACTTGCGTTAGCACCATACGCGCCTCCTTGCGGTTTCCATTTGTGACTATGGATCACTGTTTTTAGCTCTGACATTATCGGCTCAGAGAACCGGTTGTTGGCAGGCCCTGCCGACTGGCTGTGTGGGACTATCATCAGGCGGGGGCGGGATTGAGGCCGGCCCTTTGGTGAGCGGGGCGCAGGTGCGCCATACATGGCCTCAGGTCCAACCGGTATCCTCCCGTCCGCAAGGCTTGATGCTAGTTGCCCTCCTGAGCAATAACCCAGGTTGGCGGACAGACCTATCTGCAGGGCTGTCAGGTATAGTGCGGAGCACTATACCTAAAAGGTCGATCCCCTAGATGCGGTACACTCTGACCTACCGGGGAGCGCCGCGGGAGTATCGCTTCCATTATACTTGGGTTTCGCGCTTTGCAAAAGTTCATTTTCAGCACAAGCAAACGGGATGGCACAATTTTCTACTTTTGTCATTTCTGTGGCATGCCGATGATGAATTGGCAGGCAAAAACATAACTCTTGTGACACACTGAACACATTCAAAACCGATCAATGCCCGTCAGGACGTTAATGCGGATGAACCATTTCCCGTTCCGGAATTATTTCCGGAACGGGCGTCTGCCCTCACATGCTTGGGCGAGGGTGGCGGTGGCAGTTAGGGAGCACGTGCCGTTTGCCCTGTGCGAATCATTGGCCTGACTGGGCGTATTCCCGACAACCGCCCCACCCTAGTATGCACTGCAGCTATGTGGGCGTTGGACAGGTGACGGTCTCTACGCATATCGTGGGGGGACAGGGGCTGGCGACGGCAGTTAGGGTGCAATCGCCGCTTGTTCTGCGAGAAGCATTGAACTGCTCTCATTCTTCCGTGACCGCTCCAGCCGGCATGTCTGCGGGGAGTTGTGAATCAATCGCCGTTCGGGGAATATCGCCTCGGGCAGCCTGCACCCTGGCCTGCCTTGTGCCGCCAAAAGTAGGTTGTCTGGTTGCCATTGCGCCGTTTGCGTCTCTGCACCTCGCTGCCACAAGCGGGACAAGTGGCCGCCGGAGGGGCGTCTTTGCTGGCTGGTATCTGACGGTCATTTACTATTGCGTCGCGCATTATCCATCTCACAAATCAACTTTGGGTTGGCTGCCTGCCACACATCCTGTAGAATTTTGGGGGCTCGTGGAAACACTTGGTTTCTGAGCTGTCTGGAAAACTCTGGCCATTGCCCGACACCTGTGGCAATCTATAAGGTTGCCCCGGCCCAGGGACGAAACCCAGGGGCCGGGGCAGTTGCTATATGCCCGAGCCGGCGGGCCCGCAGGCCCGCGACTGCGGCCAGGAGCTAGCCGCGCTTTCTCTCTTTGGTGCTTTATTCAAAGCACACTGCCTCGGCCGCCAAGCCAGTAGCCGGGCGACATTTCTGGCGGATTGCAAAGCCCTTGGGGAGAAATGAGCCACCACCACACGAAAACCGTTGTTGTCGTTGCGATTGTTCTGGGTGTTGTTGTTCCGATATGTGGAACGCGCGTTGTCATTGTTGTTTTCGAAGGAACCGCCGCGCAACACCCGGCAGCTTCCGGCTGCCCCCGCCACCTGGCGTGAACCAGGCAGCACCCAGATTATACGCCAAGTCTCAAATTTCGCCAGTCGCGACTGTGCTCCGCACAGATTCAATTGTTGGGGGAGGGAGGCCCCTCCCCCAAGCGACCGCAACGGTCGCCCCCCTCCCCAGAGTACAGGGTATCAGAGGGTTCAGAGTTCAGAGGGTTCAGAGGCCAGAGGTTTGAGAGAGAAAGGAGCCACCACCACACGAAAACCGTAGTCGTCGAAGCGATCGTTCTGGGTGTCGTGGTGCCGATAAGTGGAACGCGCGTAGTCATCGCCGTCTTCGAAGGAACCGCCGCGCAACACCCGGCTACCAGTCGAACCCATATCCTCACGTCCATCATCAGCCTGATAAGGATAGCTCTTCTTCAAACTGCTGGTCCACTCCCAGACGTTGCCTGCCATATCCACACATCCATACGGGCTGTCTCCAGCCGGGCTATACTTGCCCACCGGCGTCGTGGTGCCGATGTCGGACTCTCTCGTGTTGCACTTGTCCTTGTCAAACCCGTTGCCCCACGGATACTCGCGCTTTTTGCCTCCCGATTTTTCCTCATCCTTTCCAACCAAACGACCCACCACTTGTTGCAACCGCCCTCGGTCTCTTTCCTCCCAACTTGCCGCTTTTTCCCACTGGGCCTCTGTCAACATCCGCATTCCAGCCCATGCAGCATAGTCACGGGCATCGTACCAGGAAACACTCACTACAGGATGGTCGGATTTGCCATCCGGAACGTCAAAAGGCTGCCCAACGTCATTCCTGTACCGTTTGTACTCGGCGTTGGTCACCGGGTACTTGGCGATGTAGTAAGCGTCCAGAGTTACCTCGTGGGCCGGTTTCTCGTTGCTCTGACTGCTATTGTCATCCCCCATAATGAACGGTCCCGCCGGAACATAGCACTCGTACACCAATCGCTCGCGCCACGTGCCGTCGGGCTGCAACCGCTCCAGCGCGTGAATGGCAGTCACACGCACCTGGGGATAGTCGTCCTTGAGCATTTCTGCGAGCGGTCCGGCAAAACGTTCTCCCAATTCGCCCAGGGCAACCACGGCAGCGGCGCGCGTGTCAAAATTGTTGGATTTTAGCCCATCCCGCGCAATGTCATCCACCGGCACGTCACCCTCGCGGGCGCGCTCGAACCAGTAGGCCACCTCGTGCCCGGCGGCCAAGGCCGAACGGAATAAGAGTTCCAGTTCGTCAGGCGTAAGGCGCCGCAGCCCCTCGCGCTGCTCGTGGATCATTTTGAGCGCCGCCGGTTCGATCAACTTGTCCAGGATGCGATAGCTCTCCAACTCGCGCCGCAGCAGCTCGCGCACCAGCTTGGTCTGCATCTCTCCCTCGTCGATCCAGGTGGCGATCTCGGCCGCGATATAGTCGTGGGCCAGCTCGTAGAGTGCGCCCTCCCTCGCCTGAGAAGCAGCGGTGAAACTGCGCAGCAGGCGCAGGTCGACCAATGCCTGCCGTGTGGCGTGCAAGCGGTTTACGTCCCTTGAATTGTCGGGGTCAAAATCGGGGTCAGCCTCGGCCATTCCGGCCACCATCTCGGCATCGTTCAACGCCGCCTTGGTCGCCTGGCTGGTAACCAGCACTTTGAGCAGCGCCTCGGCCACGGCGCGGTCGCCGCCCCGTTCGGGCGCGTCGTCCAGCGCGTCCTTGACGTAATCGGCCAGGATATCGCCCGCGCCGCCCAACTCGCGGTAGAGGTCGAACGTCAGTGCTAGTTCGGGCGGCGTCCAGTCCTTTCCGGCGGCCCCTTCGGCGGGCGGCTTGAGGCCCGCTTGGGCGAGTGCCTGCCGGTAGAGGCGGTCCATCACGATCTGGAGCGAGGGCGGCGGGATCAACCC
>JAAEPW010000705.1 GCA_024232355.1 Chloroflexota bacterium
AAATCTTGGAAAAAGTTGACGTTTTACCATTTTTGATCGTTTTTCTGACATCTGGACCAACTTTTCCAAGTTGCTGGCAGGTATACGGTTTGGCGTCCCCAGGGACGGATTGGCTCTCCTAGCGACTTTTGCGGTATTGCCTTTTATCACAATGAACTGAAAAAGGAGAACAAAATGTCACAATCAAAACAAATTCAAACTACCGACGCTGGCTGGAAAGGCATATGCAAGATCGGGGGAGTCGCTGCCCTGGCGCAATTAGCGTGTCTCTTGGGCATGTTTATCATCATCCCCATCTTTGGGGGGAAACCAAACACCGCCGAAGAATATTTCACAATGTTACAAGACAACAGGCTCGTGGGGCTTTTACGGCTCGATTTACTCACCGTCATCCTGTTGTTCTTTTTCGCCGTCATGTTTTTTGGCATCTATGCCGCTCTCCGGCAGAAAAGCGGGGCCTATGCGGCTTTTGCCACGGTCCTCGTTTTCGTAGGGGTGACGCTCTGCCTCGCAACGGATTCGAGCTTTTCTATGCTGCACCTCAGCGATCAGTACGCGGCCGCGACCACAGACGTACAGCGATCTCAACTCTTGGCAGCAGGCGAGGCCATGATCGCCTCAGAAATGTGGCACAGTACAGCCGGTTATGTGGCGGGCATTCTCTTGCAAGGCACCGGCGTGTTTATCTCGATAATTATGCTGCAGAGTAAAATGTTCAGCAAAGGGGCCGTTTACGCGGGAATCCTGGCCAACGGGTTCGATTTGATCCAACACATAATCCACCCCTTTGCGCCATCCATATCCGCCACTATCCTGATGATAGCTGGCCCGTTTTACTTGATATGGTACCCCTTACTTGGCCGTGACCTTTTCAGGCTAGGAAAGAGCGTAAAGCAGCGTTGAAAAATGGGTTGCTACTCTGCCTACCCTTGCAAAGGTTGCGAATTACACTGAAAAGCACCGCCGAACCTTTGCAAGGGTTCCTTAGCAGAACAACTTGACAATGTCACATTTCATGAGG
Organism: Chloroflexota bacterium; assembly: GCA_024232355.1. The sequence goes on from JAAEPW010000705.1 coordinate 1,022, forward strand.
ATGCTCATTTTCCTTAAAGGGGATCGTCTGATCCCCGTTTCGGGTACTGATTCTGCCACACAGAGTTAGGATCTGACGATCCCCTAGTACTCGTAGCAACTGCCGCCAATAAACTCGCGCAACAGCGAATCGGGCGGGATGGGAGAATCATCCTTCACCGGGGTAATTGATCTCAGCAGGCGATGAACGCGGTTCGCCCGCATCGAGGCATCTTTGCGCAGCGGGTCCCCTCTGTATTCCCGTCTCCATTTCTTAAAACCATCGAGCAGCCTGGCCCGCATAATGGGGAGTTCATACGGCAAACCGCTGTTGACGATGTAATCAACCTTGTTGACGTATGGAACAATGTGTTGCATTTCGCTGCTGCGGACATAGTGCCAGTGCTCCAACGTCTGCTGTGGGGCGTACGCGCGGTGGGTGGCGTCCCGCTCCATACGGCGCATCAATCGCAGATCTGTCCAACGAATATACTTGCCGTTCTCCCCCTTCATCTGAAGCAGCGGCTCGATGTATAATTTGAACTTGCGCTCGTCGTCAACCCCCCGAGTCATTGGCGCATAAAGGCCGTGCAGGCTGTCGATGAGGATGATGTCGTTCGGCCCGATCTGCATCGGGGTTTGATCGTTGTGTCGCTTGCCCTCCTTAAAGTCATAGTATGGAGTCAGAACCTCTTCCCCAGCGATCAAACGCACCAAGTGCTCGTTGATGAGTTCCAGGTCGAGGGCTTGCGGGGTCTCGAAATCGTAATCGCCAAACTCGTCCTTGGGATGCAGTTCCAGATCGAAAAAGTAATTGTCAACCGTGAGCGGAACCAGACTGAGGCCCATCTTGGTCAGCAAGTGGCTGAGCTTGGTGGTCGTGGTTGTTTTGCCGGAGGAAGATGGCCCGGCAACGGTGACGATCTTGACACTGTCGCGGCGCTCCCGGATGATCTCGGAGGCCGTGGTGATGTCCTCGTTGTAGGCTCGGTCGGTTTCGCGCACGATCTGGGGAAACTCGCCCCGGGCAATGCGCGCGTTCAACCGTTCGACGGTATGCACGTCGTGCTCTACGGCCCAATCGAGCACGCCCCAGATTTTACGCCAGGGGATATTCCCATAAGAACGAGTCGAGTACTCGGCCCGTTTGTGCCGCTGGCGTGCCCGCTCTTCTCGATAGAGAATGTACGCCTTGGACGTCTGCGCGTGACCGTTCTCGATCAGTGCTTTTTCGACGGCATCCTGAATCTCTTCGATGGTGGGAGTATGGCCGGGCGGCATACTCTCTTCCAACATGTCCACGATCTGGTCGGACAACTCTTCTGCGATAGAACGATCGCGCCCACCCACGGCTACCGCTGCCCGGTAAATGGCGTTGGTGATGCGTCTTTGGTTAAAGGGCACCACTGCCCCGGTACGTTTGACCACGTGCGTAATCCTTGTCATACTGTTCCCCCTTTCTATTTTATGTCGTGTTCGTTCCACTATTTTATCACATTTTTTGCTACCGGACACTTTTCACATACGAGCGGGATATGTTAATTTTTTACCACGAATTGCATGAATTTTCACAAATTTTTCCCCCACATTCGGTGCAACCTACGGTTGCCTTAATTCGTGCAATTCGTGGCTAAAGAAACAAGTGTCCGGTAGTGAATCACATTTGGGAATGATACGTCAAGGCGAATGCATAACGACGTAACGGTACCAAAGTACTATTGACATACCCACTCATTTGTTGTAAAATGCGCTCAGTAAATGAGCAATCACTCATAAAATGAGGTTTTATTCTAGCACACCAGGAAAAAATATGACCGAACAGACAAAAAATCAGAACCAATCGCAAGGCCGCCGCCAGCGACGCATCGAGCGGCGACAACAACGGATCCTGGAAGCCGCCGCGCGGGTTTTTGCCAGAAAGACCTATACCAAGACCACGACGAAAGAGATCGCCGAAGAAGCGGATATGGCCGAGGGCACCCTGTACAATTATTTCGGCAGCAAGCGCGACATTTTGTTGGCCATTGCCAACGAGTCGGAAATGCTGATGGAAACCGTCCTGTTGGAAGGGGAGGGCCTGCAAGATCGTGAAGCTGTGGTGCGGTTGTTCGAGCGGGGCCTCGAAATATTCGAGACCCAATTACCTTTCATCCGCACGCTGTTCATCGAGTCCTGGGTAGACGACGACATATTGCAAGATTTCGCCATCGTCAAGTTGACGCGGCTTCACCAGCGGCTGGTGGCGTACATTGCCGAGCATATCGACACCGGGGCTCTGCGCTCTGTTGACCCATCATTGTGCGCGCGTATGGCGCTGGGCATGTTTGGTTCACTGGTCTTGCCTGCTCTGCGCGGGTTGGAACCGCCCCCGGCACCGGCGGAGCGTCGGGCTCTGGCCGAGGCGGTGGTAGACATACTCTTGTTCGGCATCAGCATTCAGAACACTTGAATCTGTTAAAGACATTTGGGCCTCCTGCAAGGTTAGTAACTCGCGGGAGGTTTTGCAACTAGGAGACGTAACCGTATGCTGCGACGAATTTGGGCCGTCATTCAAAAAGAGATCATTCAGACCGTACGAGACCGGAGCACATTGGGGATGTTGCTCATCATGCCGATGTTGCAATTGTTCCTGTTTGGGTTTGCCATCGACATGAACGTAGATCACATCCCCTTGGCCATCGCCGATCAAAGCTTTGACGCAGCCAGCCAGGCCTACGTGGACGCGATGGTGACTTCGGGCTACTTTGACGTGAGCGAGTACGTGTTCAGCCAGGCTGATGTCGTGCAGGCGATTGACGAGGGGCGCGTCCAAGGTGGGATCGTGATTCCGCCGGATTTTGGCACCAATGTAGAGCTTGGCCAGGCCCAGGTATTGTTTCTGGTGGATGGCTCGGACCTCATCACAACCCAGACGGCTTACAATATGGCGTCGGTGATCGCTCAAGCGCACGCTGCCGACGTAATGATGGAAAAGGTGGTGCGTTCGGGCCTGGCGGTGGATGGCGGTCTGCCGCTGGACGCGCGCACCCGCGTGCTCTACAACCCAGACATGTCGCAGCTCTGGTTTGTGATCCCCAATATCGTGGCGATGGTGATGCAGACACAAACTATGGCAATGACGGCCGCCGCCGTGGTCCGCGAGCGCGAGGCGGGCACCATCGAACAAATCCTGGTCACACCCATTCGGTCTGCTGAATTGATGATCGGGAAAATCATACCCAATATCTTTATCGCTGTCACCAACGTGCTGACGATCGTCGCCTTGGGCGTCTTTGCATTCGATGTGCCATTCTTGGGCAGTTTTGGTCTCTTTATGGGACTGTCCATGATTTACGTCTTTTCGGGATTGGGCTTGGGTTTGTTGATCTCGACCATCGCCAAAAACTCGAAACAATCCCTGCAAATCATAATGATGCTGATGTTCATCGGAATTGTATTGGGTGGCTTTATCTTTCCCCGATTCACCATGCCGCCTGTCCTCAGATTGTTGGGGAATCTGTTCCCGTTGAGCTATTTCATCCCCATTTCGCGGGGCATCATCACCAAAGGCGTCGATATTACGGCGTTGTGGACACAGGCAATCGGCATGTTGATCTATAGTGTCGTTATAATGGCTGTTGCCGCGCGCTCGTTCAGACAGAGATTGGACTAGAGAAATTTAGAGATTGGAAGATTTTAACATGTTGAAACGAATAAAACGCCTGACGGCAATGATCCAAAAAGAAACTATCCAAATGATTCGGGATTGGCCCACGCTGCTGATGATCCTGACCATGCCGGTGATTGAATTATTTCTCTTTGCCTATGTGGGAAACATGACGCTAAATCATCTCCCCACCGTCGTAGCCGACATGAGCAAGGATAGCCGCAGCCGGGCCTTTATCGATGCGTTGGAGGTTTCGGAATCTTTCGACATTGTGCTGCGCAGGGAGAGCGAAGCCGAGGTCATTCGGGCCCTAGATGAGGGGCTGGTCGGAGTGGGCGTGGTCATTCCGCCAGATTTTGCGACCCGAATCGAGCGCGGCGATGCGCAAGCATTGATGATCATAGATGGGTCCGACTCGTTCATCGTTCAATCCGGGTACAGCGCGGCGTCTGCCATTGCGCAGGCCCACGCGATGGAACTGATCGTAGAAACGACGGAACGGATGGGCATGACGGGGATCACAAATCTTCCCATCTATACGTCTACGCGCATCCTGTACAATCCCAATATGAACGACATGATCTTTTTGATTCCCGGATTGGCAGCCATGCTGCTGCAATTGATCGCCGTCAATGCGACGGTGATGTCGGTGGTGCGCGAGCGCGAACTGGGGACCATAGAGCAAATTTTGGTCACCCCGATGCGCCCAATAGAACTGATCTTGGGGAAGATGGCCCCCGCCATCATACTCATCGCGCTCGACCTGTTGATCATCATTCTGCTGGGCGTGTACTGGTTCAAGGTACCCTTCCAGGGATCGGTGTGGCTGTTCTGTTGGCTTTCTCTAGTGTTTATGGTTTCCGGCCTGGGCCTGGGGCTAATGCTGTCGACGATAGCGAAAAATCAAAAGCAGGTACAACAATTGACGGCCTTGATCATGATGCTGACCACCATGTTGACCGGCCTCATCTACCCGCGCTCGACGATGCCGGACGCGATCAAGGTCATCGGCAATCTCATTCCGGCGACCTATTTCATCCGCATCGCCAGGGGCATTATCACCAAGGGCGTGGGCCTCAGTTTTATGTGGAGTGACGTCGTCACCCTGGTGATCTATGGCGTAGCCGTCATGATCATCTCGGCACTGACGTTCAAAAAACGATTGGACTAGGCGTTGTTCAGAAACAACGTAGGCGCAGTTCAGAAACAACGTCGTGCTTTTATTCGAGGCAAAAATGAATAACAATATAACCATTCAGGCTCAAGACCTGGCCAAACAATTTGAAACGAAAACAGGCACCATCCACGCCGTCGATGGCGTAACGCTCCAGGTACGCAGGGGCGAGACCTATGGCTTGATCGGGCCAGATGGTGCGGGCAAGACGACGATGACGCGCGTCATCCTGGGACTGCTCACGCGCACCGCCGGAAAAAGCAGCATCTTGGGCTATGATTCTATGCGCGATATCTATGAAATTCGCGAGCGCGTGGGGTACATTGCCCAACAGTTTGCCCTCGCCCCCGATATGACGGTGATAGAGAATATGCGCTTTTTTGCCAATGTCCAGGGAGTCAGCCGCAAAGAGCAACGTCACCGCATCCCTGAACTGCTCGAATTTGCCGGGTTGAGCAAATTTACCAAGCGTCTGGCGGGCAAGCTCTCGGGGGGAATGAAGAAAAAGCTGGCCCTGGCGTGCAGCCTGATCCACGAACCCGAGGTAGTGATGTTGGACGAGCCAACCCTGGGCGTAGACCCGGTCAGTCGCCGCGAATTTTGGAACCTGCTGGGCAACCTGCGCACCGAAAAGGGATTGTCCATCTTTGTCTGCACCCCCTATATGGACGAGGCAGAGCGCTGTAATTACGTGGGCTTGATGTACGAGGGCAAACTGATCGCCCAAGACCGTCCACAAGAGATCAAAAAGATGGTGCCAGGTCGCTTGATCGAGTTCGTCCCCTCGAATTTTGTGCCTGCATGGCAGATGGTCGAAGGGATGGCGGGCGTGTTGGAAGTACAAACCTATGGGGCAATGCTCCACATATTTGTGGATGACGTCGCCAGGCGCCAGGCAGAGATCGAAACCGCATTGGCCGCCGAGGGAATCACCTGTGCGGGGATGCGCGAAATCGAGCCTCGTATGGAAGAAGCATTCATCAGTTCAATACGGAGACAAAAAGCGCAATGAAGTGGTATAAAAAAGCCAAGGGGCCAGAGATAAACGGCAATTCAGAAACCATCATCGTCAAGGATTTGACCAAACGGTTTGGCAAATTTACGGCTGTGGATCACATCAGTTTTACCGTAAAGGCGGGAGAGGTCTATGGTTGGCTGGGGCCTAACGGCGCAGGCAAGACGACGACCATCCGCATGTTGCTGGGCCTGCTCAAGATCACCGAGGGGAGCGCGCGGGTATTGGGTTATGATCCCAGCACCGAGGCCAAGATGATGCAGGCCCACGTCGGGTACATGTCGCAGCTCTTTACCTTGTACAACGAACTGACCGCCCGCGAAAATATTCGCTTTTATGGCCAGGCGTATGGACTTTCACGGGACGAACTGCAGCAACGCCAAGCCGAGATCATCGAGATGGCCGGGTTGCAAGGGCGCGAAAATGAACTCACCGCCAACCTCTCTGGCGGCTGGAAGCAGCGGCTGGCCCTGGGTTGTGCCATCGTGCATCGCCCCCAGGTCGTTTTTCTCGACGAGCCGACCGCGGGCGTGGATCCCATCAGCAGGCGCGAGTTCTGGGGCCTCATCTATGCAATGGCCAATAAGGGAGTGACCGTCTTGGTCACCACCCACTATATGGACGAGGCCGAGCTGTGCCAGCGAGTCGGTTTCATCAGTGAGGGCAAACTGGTAGCCCTGGATACCCCCGACCAACTCAAAAAAACACAGATGCGGGGACAGGTTCTGGAAATCAACACGTCGGACACCGACAAGGCAATGCGGGTGTTGAATGACGCCTGGAAAAAGGATCGCGTACTCTTTGACGAAATTGCCCTCTACGGCACGCAGATCCATGCCGTTGTCCCCGATGCTGAATCGTTCAAGTATCCGCTGATGACATTGTTGCAAAGTGAAGGGGTTGGGGTCAGGGGAATCGAGTGGATCACGCCGACGCTGGAGGATGTATTTATTTCATCGGTCAAGCCGAGGGAAGAATGAAACGTGTTGCGTGCTCCAACGCGCAACACGAAATGCGGAACACTTAACTTTGGAGGTATGTATGGATAGGAAGAAACAAGACGCGACAAAACGAAAATGGGATCGTTACATCATGATGGGGATTGCTATTCTGGCCCTGATGGTCCTGGTCGCTTGCCAGGCTGCGCCATCGTCATCTCTGCCGGGGAACGGCGGTGACGAGATACTGGAAGCATCCGGCATCATTCAAGTTGAAGAGGTCGTCGTTGCCAGCGAGTTTGGCGGGCGCATCGCCGAGATCCCGGTGGACGAAGGGGATCGAGTGAATGAAAGTGATCTGCTCGTTCAGTTGGATACAGAAATGCTCGACGCACAGATTGAGGCTGTCGAGGCTACGATTGTGCTGGTCGAAGCGGGATTGGCGCAGGCACAGGCGGGAGTCCGTCCGGGACAGATCGCCGTGGCTGAGGCGCAGCTGGCGCAGGCGGAGACGGGCCTGGCTGCCGCGCGACAAGCTGTCAGCGACACACAAGCTCTGGTAGATAGCCCTCAGGATATCAATTTACAGATCGCCGTCACGGCGGCGCGGGTCGAGTCTGCCAGGCACAGCTATGAAAAAGCTGTGGCGCTCAAGGATGCTATCGAAATCGGTAAAGACAAGTTTGAGGAAGCACGAGATGCAATATTCGACGCCGGAGGATCGGGTACCCACAAGGCCCCAATTCCCGGTATGCCCGGTGTCTTTTTCGAGTACCGCATTCCCACCCTCCCTCTGTCGTTTCACCAAATGCCCAACGTGTGGTGGCAATCGTGGGTGGGCGTCAATGCGGCCAACGCTCAGCAGCAGGGCCTAGAAGCATCGCTGGCGCATCTGTATGCCCAACGGGAAAACCCCCAGGCTATGGAGGCCGCTGCCGACGAAGCGCGCGCCGCGGTTGCCCAGGCGACGGCCCAAGTCGCTGCCGCGCAGGCTCAAGTGGCGGGAATGAACGCCGGTGCCACCGATGAGCAGATCGTCGCGTTGGAAGCCCGTGTCGCCCAGGCCCAAGCCGGTCGGGATGCGCTGCTGGAACAACGCGAGATGATGTTCCTCAATGCGCCGATGGACGGCACCGTCATCGATATCACGGTTCATCCAAGCGAAGTGGCCGCACAGGGAGCCACGCTGCTCACCATCGCCGACGTGGGCGAAGTGATCCTGACCGTGTACGTGCCAGAGACCCGCATCGGACAGGTGCAGTTGGGCCAACCGGTGCAAGTGACCGTGGATAGCTTTGCAGACCGCATCTTTGAGGGGCAGGTCAGCCATATCTCGAACCAGGCCGAGTTTACGCCGCGCAACGTCGCCACGCAGGAAGAGCGGGTAAACCTGGTCTTTGCCGTCGAAATCCGCATCAGCAACGATGATGACGCGCTTAAACCAGGGATGCCGGCGGACGCGGTATTTGGAGAATAAAGGGTAGTGGGAGATAAAAAGATGAATCTAGTAAAGAAAAACTATTGGTGGATCGTCGGGTTGATGATTTTGACACTGCTGGCCAGCGGCTGCCAGTCGATGGCGGTCTCTCTGGCCGATGGTGACCAGGATTTGACCGCGTCGGGGACGATCCGCGCCACCGAGCTGCGCATCGCCACCGATATGGGGGGGCGCATTCTCAACGTGCAGACTCAAGTAGGCGCAGAGGTGCAAGCCGGAGACGAATTGGTCGTGCTGGACACAACACCGCTGATGCTCCAATTGCTCCAGGAAGAGGCCGCCATCGCTACCGCCCGGGCCGATCTGGCCGTGGCCCAGGCCGGAGCGCGCCCAGAGCAGATCGATGCCGCGCGGGCAATATTGGCTCTGGCCGAGGCACAGCGGGATGGCGCGCTCAACGGATGGGAAAACGCGCTGTCTGTGATCGAGGAGCCTCAAGAACTCGACGCGCAGATCATTGAAGCGCGGATGCAGGTCAATTTGGCAGCCCAGGGCGTCGAGTTAGCCGAGGCTCAACTGGCCAACGAGCAGTTCCTGCGCGACCAAAAAGACGAGGGGATGGAGCGTGATATGGCCGATTTGCAGGTATACGCCGCCGACAGAGCCTTGGCCGCCGCTCAAGCCGATGAAAAAACCGCCCAAGCCTTGCTCAATCACCTGTGGCGCATTCGGAACGAGCCACTGGGGTTTATCGCTCAAGCGAACGGGGCCGAGGGCCAATACTTGGTGGCCGAGGCAGGGGTTGCCGTGGCTCAGGCCCAGTTGGACGATTTACTGGATGGCCCCACACCAGAGGAAATCGCCGTCGCGGAAGCTGTCGTGCGCCAGGCGGAGGCTCAGGCCAACGTGCTGCGCGCGCAGATGGATCGCAGCACGCTCACCAGCCCCATCAACGGCGTTGTGTTAAACCAGGCAGTGAGGGCGGGCGAACTGGCCGCGCCAGCCGCTCCCATCCTCACCCTGGCTGATCTCAGCGAGGTAACGCTGGAGGTTTACGTACCAGAAAACCGCATCGGTCACGTAACTCTGGGACAGCTGGTGCAAGTGACGGTGGACAGCTTTCCCAGCACGGTGTTCGAGGGCCAGGTGTCCGGTATCGGGAGCGAGCCCGAGTTCACGCCGCGCAACGTCGCCACAGCGGAGAAACGGTTGAACACGTTCTACGCGGTCGAGATACAGCTTGCCAACCCCGAAGGGCTGCTCAAGCCTGGTATGCCGGCTGACGCGGCTTTTTGATCAATTTCGCACTATTAGTTTGACCAGACCTGCCAGGTTGCGGACGCAAAGCGTCCGCAACCTGGCAGGTCTTTGCGTATCCGCCAACCAGAATTGATGACATCAAGTGGCAAAATTGAAATTTTAGCATACGTCTGTATAATAGGTCCCTCTGACACTTTATATTTGCGGCGGCTCGATAGAGGTAATGACAGCTTTGTAATTGATTGCTCGGATGAGAAAAGCTCAATGACCAAAAGAGTGCTCGTTTTGGGCGGTACGCGATACGTGGGTAAACGACTGGTGTTAAACCTTCTCAAGAGGGGGTTCGCTGTTACCGTGGCCACGCGTGGACGCACCCTGGTTTCTTTCAAGCGAGAGGTTCAGTGGCTGCATTTGGATCGATTCGACAAGGTTTCGTTGCAGGCCAAATTGGGCCAGGCAGAATGGGATATCGTTTACGATCAATTATGCTACGCGCCGTCGGATGCGGAGGATATTCGCCAAGTGCTGTCTGAGCGTGTGGGTCGTTACATTTTCTCTTCTTCCCAAGCAGTCTATGACGATGGGCGGAATCTGGATGAGACAGCTTTTGATCCATACCATTGTGCGATTCAAATGGGACGTCGGTCTGATTTTGAGTATGCAGAAGGGAAACGTTTGGCAGAAGCGGTGCTCTTGCAGCGAGCGAGTTTTCCGGTCGTCGCGGTGCGGTTTCCGATTGTACTGGGGATCGATGACTATACCCAGCGTTTGCACGTTCAAGTACAGCGCGTGATCGAACAAGAACCGCTTTATGTTTACCAGGCTCAAACAGAAATCAGCCTGATCGAATCCGGTCAAGCCGCAGATTTTTTGCTTTGGCTGGCCGAGTATCCCGTGGATGGTCCTGTGAACGCTTGTGCAGACGGCACGATTGCCTTGGGCGGCATTGTGGCCCTCATCGAGCAGGTCACAAATCAGCAGGCCACCATTGTGCTTCAAGCGGATGACGATCCGTTCTCGTTGTTTGGAACGACGAGAACGTTGACGCTGGACACGACAAAAGCAAAGCAGGCAGGGTATGGATTTGAGCATTTAGAGGAATGGCTTCCCAAACTCGTCCAGGCCATTGCGGTTCAAGCTGCCTGACGATTATTTTGACGAGGGATTACGTGGGTAACAAAGATCATATACAAACTAACCATCGAGCGTACCAGGACAAGGATATGCAACGAGTTCGAGAACTGCTACGCGCGTTTTATGCCGACACACAGCAACCGTTCTATACCATCGACATGCCCAATTGGGAACGTTTTTGCGCAATGTCTGAGACAAACTCGGAGCAGTTCGTCTATCTGTGGGAACTGGCCGAGAGCGCATCACAAAAGCTGGTGGGTATCGCGATGTATCACAAAGGCCGCGGGACGATCACAGGTCAGGCGCTGGCGGGCTATCGAGCGGTTGAAAACGAGATGTACGACTGGGCGGAACGCCAACATCGAGAGAATAGGCCAGAACAGGCAAAAAAATGGCCGCTCAAGTGCTCGGTCTGCGAATCGAACACGGCGCAGCAAGCCATTCTCACGCAGCGGGGCTATACCAAACTCGATGCCGAGGTGGTTTTTCGCAAGCGCGCGCTCGATATCCCCATCCCAAAGGTATCCCCACCGAAAGGATACGAAATCCAGGACCTTCAGAATGCACGAGATGATGTACTGGTAGGACGTGCGGCCATCGAAAATCAGGTGTTCGAGCGAAACATCACCACGGCGTTCTTCCATCGTCTCTTGCACGCGCCTATCTATCGACCAGAATGGGACCTGGTGATGGTAGCCCCCGATGGAACCGTTGCCGCATTCTGCACGCTTTGGTTTGACACGCACCATCGTATCGGGTTCTGTGAACCCGTCGGCACCTCGGCGGCACACCGGCAGCGCGGCTTGGCCAAGGCACTGATGCTGGATGGATTTGAGCGACTGCGAGCGTTGGGGGCAACCACCGTCTATTTGGGGCATAGTGCGAGCAACGTCGCAGCCAACCGGTTGTATGACTCGGTTGGGATGACGATTTTCGACCAAGAGTCTTTGTGGCAAAAGGAATTTTAAAAAGAGGATACTATGAAACCTGTCAGAAAAGCGATCATGATCGCTTTGATCTTATTTTCGTGTGTGGGGTGCGATCAGGTGACAAAAGCGATTGCGCGGAACAACTTGTCTACAGCACAACCTATCTATTTGATGGGAGATCTGTTCCGATTTCAGTATATGGAAAACACGGGAGCTTTTCTGGGCCTGGGGGCAGAACTGCCCGGCGCTGTACGTTTCTGGGCATTGATCGTTTTCGTGGGAATTACATTGCTTGGAATGCTGCTATTTGTTTGGAAATCTCAAGAAATAAGTCCCAGGGGCACCGTGGGAGCTTTGCTGGTCATTGGTGGCGGATTCGGCAATCTCTGGGATCGAGTGTTCAGGGATGGCGCAGTTGTCGATTTTATGAATGTGGGTATCGGCAAAGTGCGGACGGGCGTCTTTAATCTTGCAGACTTGGCCATTATGATCGGTGCCGGGATGGTGCTCGTTTGGGGCGTGTTTTCCAGAGATTTGGATGGCGAGACTGTGGTGGATCAAGATAACGGGATGTAAAAAAAATGTGCAACCGTCCTAGTTTTGAGGAAATTGTACAACAGGCACAATGTGCCAGCAAACTAATATTTACGGCCAAAGATCTTGCCGATTTTGGAAAATGGCTGGCGTACGAGTACGACATCGCGGATCCAAAAGAGATCGAGTACGTCAGAGAGCGTGTTTGCCTGATTTCCCCAGACTCCTCCGCGTGCGATTCTGATAAAGTCCTGGCGTATCTCGCGGCCCTTGGTCAGTTGGTGATATGGAATACCAGTGAGCAATATCAAAACGAGAAACAAAAGGTCTTGCGGCGCTTTTTGACCAAGGTGAGAAGGCGGGAGACATCTCCCGTTTCACCAGAAAGCACCGAGCTTTATTATCTCTTGGACGAGGACCTGTACCGGAACACTCGGGCCAAATCCAGTGGAGAAACAGACGAGAAACCGTGGATCGATGGATCGCTGCTTTATCTTCCGGCAGATGGAACGCTGTACGTAGCCAGCGATCTGCACGGAGACGCTCACACCGTTTCCTTGCTCGACACCTACTTTCGCCGTCAACTGGACCGAGCGACCAAGGCACGCCCCACCTATATTGTTTTCGCCGGAGATTACGTCAACAATGGCTTGCGATCAATTGAAATGCTCGTCAAAATGCTCCGGCTGCGCCAGGATTTCCCAGAGAACGTTTTCCTGTTGAGCGGCAACCACGACTTTGCCGAGACCTATGCCACAGCGTTCACCGAGTATTTTGAGACGCATTGGCTGCAATGGCAACAATTCTCTGCCGAGTTTGCGCCGAAATTCAAGGCACCTCCCAAGCATTACGGTCACATCCGGCTGGAACTGGTCCGCCGTTATGGGATTACGACAGGCGAGGCCATATATGCCAAATTCGCCGAGTGGGGGAAAAGCCTGCCTTTTCTGGCCCGGAGCGACAAGGGGATTCTCATTTGTCACTCGGTGGGGCTCAACGAGGATAGCGCCCCCCCACTAACCATTGCCGATTTCGTCCGGGCCAAAGATGATCCGGTTGACGTTGGCGAGTTTGATGAATTTGGCTATGAAGCCTGGAGGGAGCGGCGCAAGACGCTTCATTCACAAATGGTAAACAACCGGACAATCACCAATAGTACATTGGATCAACTTGCCGGTGTCTTGAACGTCAAGGTTTTTGTTGTTGGGCACAGGCACTATCGTTCTGGAGATCGTGATTGCTGCCAGGATGGCTTGCTCAAGCCCGCCGGTTTGAATGAGGACGGAAGGCTCCTCACGGTATGTTCCTCGCACCCTCGCAGTCCCGATGCGGGCCATTACATCGCGCACGAGTTTGAGATGTCGCGGCAACGGGCATCTCGCGCTGAAGGTCGAATGGGTGTCGCGTATCCTTGTATCGCACAATTTGACGATAAAAGTGTCGACTCGGTGCACGAGGAGAATATTCATCCCCTTGCGAGCCTGGTCCAGGAGAACCAACAATGAATGTACTCAATCAACCCCAAGTCTCGCGCGTATTGTTCCACCCCCGGCGTGAAGGGATGCGCCTTGTGCGCTCGATGGATGTGCGCCCGGTTGCCGTCCAGGTCGAACCGGGCGTGGATGTGGGCGGGCGGCTGTACCCCGTCGACGCGCAGGCACCCGCCATCCTGTACTATCACGGCAACGGCGAGATCGCCGCCGACTATGACGACCTCGCGTCGCTATATACGCGGATGGGCATCACACTGCTGGTGATGGACTATCGGGGCTACGGGCGGAGCGACGGCACTCCCACGGCCCGCAACCTGCTCGACGACGCGGTGACCGTGTTCGATGTTGTTGGCTCTGTCTTGGAGGAGAACGACCTGGCTCCCGCGCAATTGTACGTGATGGGGCGATCCCTAGGGAGCGCGGCCGCCGCCGAGGTGGCGTTGCACGCCGGGGAGCGATTGGCCGGGCTGATCGTCGAAAGCGGATTTGCGGATACATTTGCGCTCCTGGCCCGCCTGGGTGTACGCGTTCAGGGTGTCGAGGTGGACGAGGCCCGCGATGGCTTCGGCACCCCAGACAAGATGGCGCGCATCAGCACACGCACCCTGGTCATCCACGGGCAGGATGATGTGTTGATTCCAGCCTCCGACGGGCAAGAACTCTACGACCGTTGCGCGGCCCCAGACAAACAGTTGGTACTGATTCCCCACGCGGGCCACAACGATCTGATGATGGTCGGAATGTCACAGTATTTTGAAGCCATCCGTTCGTTTGTGTTCGATAGCAATGACTGAAGGAGGTTCGTTCAGTGCGCAATAAACCACTCCAGATAAACATCGGTGATCAAGTGCGTATGCGTAAGCCTCACCCTTGCGGCGGGGACGAGTGGGAGGTCACCCGCATTGGTGCCGATATTGGCATCCGCTGCCTGACGTGCAACCGGCGCGTGATGCTTCCACGCGCCAAATTTGAGAAACAAGTTCGGCAAATCGTTGATTCTGCTGCTTTTTCGGATACCTGTTAACTATTTTTGTGGTTACTTGGTGATTTTGGTGCTCAAAGCCTTTTTCTACACGAACGGCATTGTCTGTAAATGAAAAGGTCTATCGCTTGGAAAACTCTCTCTTGCCTCGCTATTTATTCCTCTGTGTCATAAATGAACGCAATCGCGTCTAGTAACTTTTGCGCAAAGTCTTTGGGAAAGGCGTGCCCAGTATTTGCATTGATGTGAAATTGATAAGGAAAACCTGTCTCCTGAAAAACCGCTATCATTTCTTGCTCGGCAGGGACGTCTCCATCCTTGTCTCCTTCCATCATCACACCCCGTGCGCCTCGTTGAACGGCCCGTTCCACGTTTTCTTTGGTGAAACTGTCTGGTTTGAGACTGGGGCACAGAGAAACAAAACCTCTTACGGGAAAGGTGTTGGCCATGGTAATCTCGATAGCAGAAATACTCCCTCCAGAAAAACCGCCGATCAGGACGTTGTCTGTATCGATAGAATATTGACGAACCACCTCATCATGAGCTGTTTTGACGTCTTGCCTTGTGGTCTCATAGTTGTGTGTCCAACCAAAGCCGTTGGTGCATAACGCCTGTGACGATTGAACGTATACCAGCACAAAGCCCTTGTTCAATAGTACCGTCGGTTCCCAATTGCTTTTGAAATACGCCAACGAGTTGCCATCTCCATGCAGGGCGATGAACAGAGGATATTTTTGTTCCGACGTATATCCCTCCGGTATGTACGTCTGGAATTCCACACGCGCATTTTTTTGCGTTTCTGCTTTTAGACGCTGGTTTGTTTCAAATACAGCTTGGAATCTTGCATCATCACGAATAGGATCAAAAATATCCCAATCTAGTTCGCTGAAAAAACCCTTGGCAACCATATCCTCGAGTATCAAGAGACTATTTTCGTGGTCTCCCGATATAACGTAAATAATTGCCTTGTACCACAGGATTTCATACAGGTCGTTTGGAAATTGTTCCTGGGCGCTCGCTAAAAGTTCAATCGCCTCTTTATATTTTTCTTCCGCGAACAATTCGTCCACTTTATTATCAATTTGTCTGTAGCTTTTGTATTCCATAATTTATTCCTTTCAATGCGGATCGCTAAAATCCGCTTCCAGATCTCACCTTTATTCAGTGGGCAATACTAACATGGCTATAATGAGGGGTCAAGCGTGTGTGGCACGATCAGGCATGCACTAGAACTGCGCAAAGCACTGGTTTGTGGTACAATAGCCACCTGCAGAACAACCCCACGAATCGAAACGTTAAAAACCCATGGAGGAATTAGATATGAGCAGAGAACGACCAATAGTGTACCCCTATATCCCCAATTCTGTGCCTGCGGTGAAAAGGCAGATGCTCGACGTGGTCGGGGCGGAGAGCACGGATGACTTCTTTGAGGATGTCCCCGAGAAACTCCGGCTCAGGGAGAATATGAACCTGCCCCAGCCCCTGTTGTCCGAGTACGCCTTAAAGCGACACGTCGAGTCTATCCTGGCAAAGAACAAGACCGCCGGGGAGTACGTCAGCTTTTTGGGAGCCGGGTGCTACCATCACCACGTACCGGCCGTGTGCGACGAGGTGAACGGGCGCAGCGAATTCCTGACCGCCTATGCCGGTGAGCCGTACGACGATCACGGCCGGTTCCAGGCGCTGTTCGAGTACACCAGCATGATGGGCGAGCTGTTGAATATGGACGTCGTCAATGTGCCCACCTACGATGGTTTTCAGGCCATCGCTACGGCGCTCCGCATGGCGACGCGGATCACCGGCCGGAGTGAGGTGTTGGTGGCCCAGACCATCAGCACCGATTTGTTGTCCAAGATTCGGGACTATTGCAAACCCTCGGTGAGGGGAGAGTTGATCGGCTATGATCCCACGACGGGACAGATGGACCTCGATGCCCTCAAAGCCGCAATCTCGGACCAGACGGCGGCCGTTTATTTTGAGAATCCCTCCTATCTCGGCTTTATCGAGACTCGGGGCGCCGAAATCGCCCAAATCGCCCACGAGCACGGCGCGGTCTGCGTCGTCGGCGCAGACCCGATCTCGTTGGGCGTCCTGACGCCGCCGGTCGATTATGGCGCCGCCGGCTGCGGCGCGGACATCGTCTGCGGCGACATCCAGCCGTTGGGCATGCACATGCAGTTCGGCGGTGGCCATGCGGGCTATATCGCCACCCGCGACGAGGAAGAATACGTCAACGAATACCCCT
The DNA here is from genome assembly GCA_024232355.1 of Chloroflexota bacterium. The sequence continues at coordinate 17,788 of JAAEPW010000705.1, forward strand.
CTCGGCTGTTCGGCATCGTCCCGACCTCTGTGCCTGGCGAGTACGGCTTTGGCGATGTGGCCTATGAACGGACGTCCTTTGCCATTCGGGAAGAGGGCAAAGAGTGGGTGGGCACGGCTGCGGCCCTGTGGGGCATCACGGCCGGCGTCTACCTGGCACTGATGGGGCCGCAGGGTATGGCAGAGATCGGCGAGACCATCATGGCCCGGTCGCGTTACGCGGCGCTAGAGATGGACAAGATCGCGGGCGTTCAGGCTCCTGTGTTCCAGTCACCTCACTTTAAAGAGTTTGTCGTCAATTTCGACGGGACGGATAAGACGGTGGCCGAGATCGACCAGGCATTGTTGGCGCGCCAGATATTTGGCGGCAAAGACCTGACCCTCGAGTTCCCAGAACTGGGCAACAGTGCCCTGTATTGCGTGACCGAAACCCACACCCAGGCCGATATCGACCGGCTGGTGGACGCATTGACGGAGGTCGTAAAATAAAATGGCTCAACAAGACATATCCAAGCACAGATTTACCGACGGCAAGCTCAACCTGCGACGCTTTCACCAGGCCCAGTGGGATGAACCCGTCATCTTTGAACTGAGCGGCGAGGGGCAGCGGGGCATCCTCGTCCCCGAGGTGGAGGACGAGATCAAGAATGAGGTCGGAGATGTATTGGCGACCTTGCCCGAAACGATGCGCCGTCAACAACCTCCCGCACTACCCGAACTATCGCAGCCCCAAGTGCTGCGCCATTATGTGAGGTTGTCACAGGAGAACTTGGGAGCCGACCTGAACGTCGAGATCGGGCAGGGGACGTGTACGATGAAGTACAACCCCAAGATTAACGAGCAACTGGCCCGCTCGCCCAAGATGACCGACGTTCATCCCCTACAAGATGCCGAAACCGTTCAGGGTATTTTGGAGATCATGTACCGTTTCGAGCAGATTCTCAAGGAAATCTCGGGGATGGACCGTTTCACCCTCCAACCCGGTGCCGGGTCGGCGGCCATCTATGCCAACGTCTCGATGATCCGCGCCTACCACGAATCGCGCGGCGAGTCAGAGCAGCGGGACGAGGTCATCACCACCATTTTCTCGCACCCTTCCAACGCGGCGTGCGCGCAGACCGCCGGGTACAAGGTCATCACCCTCTACCCCGACGCCGACGGCTACCCTGACATCGACGCGCTCAAGGCGGCTGTCTCGGAACGGACCGCCGCACTATTGATCACCAACCCCGAGGACACGGGCATCTTTAACCCCAGGATCGAGGAATTCGTGCAAATCGTGCACGACGCGGGCGGACTCTGTGCCTACGACCAAGCGAACGCCAACGGCATCCTGGGGATCACCCGCGCCAGGGAGGCGGGCTTTGACCTCTGCCATTTCAACTTGCACAAGACCTTTTCGTCGCCCCACGGGTGTGGTGGACCTGGCGGTGGGGCCAGCGGCGTGACCGATGAACTGGCCCGTTTCCTACCGGTCCCCGTGATCGATTTCGACGGCGAAAAGTATACCCTGGACTATGACCGGCCCGACAGCGTGGGCAAGCTGCGCCCATTCTACGGCTATGCGCCCGTCGTGCTGCGGGCGTATGCCTGGGTGATGAATCTCGGAGCGGAGGGCTTGCGAGAGGTCGCCGAGATCGCCGTGCTCAACAACAATTACGTGCTCAAAAAGATGCTCGAAATCCCCGGTGTGAGTGCGCCGTACGCTCAGGGCAAGCGCCGCATCGAGCAGGTCCGGTATAGCTGGGAGGAGCTGGTGCAAGAGACGGGTGTGCGCTCCGAAGAGTTGGGCGTTCGGGCGGCGGACTTTGGCGTCCACTACTGGACCAGCCACCATCCTTTTGTCGTTCCGGAACCCTGCACGCTAGAGCCGACCGAATCGCTCACCAGAGACGATCTGGACGAGTACGTGGCGATCATGGCACACGTGGCCGACGAAGCGCGCACGGACCCCAAACTGGTCAAGACCGCGCCGCACAACAGCACCATCCACGCCATCAACGACCACTCGCCCCTGGATGATCCGTCTCAGTGGGCGATCACGTGGCGTGCCTACCAGAAAAAGCTGCGCCAAGCAGCAGAATGACGGTCCGCGAGCGGGTGGCAAAGCTGGGGTTGATCGTCAACCCGGTCGCCGGGCTGGGCGGCAGAGTTGGGCTAAAGGGCAGCGACGGCGCGGACGTGCAAAAAAAGGCGCTGGCGTTGGGCGCTGTGCCCCAGGCATTGAACCGGGCGATCCTGGCACTCGAACGGGTCGGGTCGGTGGACGGCCTGGAAATCGTCACCTATCCCGGCGAGATGGGGGCCGATGCAGTCCGGGCGTGCGGCTTTGAACCGTCCATCATCGGCGCCATCCAGCCCGGCGGAACGACATCGTCAGACACCCAGAACGCTGCCAGGGAGATGCAGCGACTGGGTGTGCGCCTTTTGCTGTTCGCCGGTGGGGATGGCACAGCCCGGGACGTCTACAACGCGGTTGGAGATGGCGTCCCGGCGCTGGGCATCCCGGCGGGGGTCAAGATCCATTCGGCCGTTTACGCGACCCATCCGCGGAGCGCGGGATACCTTGCCGCGTCCTTCCTACAAGGCAAGACCACTGCCCTGCGCGAGGCCGAGGTGATGGACATCGACGAGCAAGCCTTTCGGCAGGGCATCGTCTCGGCCAGGCTGTACGGGTATCTCCGGGTGCCGTTCGAGAGACGGCTGCTCCAGGGCCTCAAGACACCCAGCCGCCCTGGCGATCAGTCGGCTATGAAAATGATCGCGGCTGACGTGGTGAGCAAAATGGAGGATGGCTGGCTATACGTCATTGGGCCAGGGACGACGACGTGGGCGATTGCATCCCGCTTGGGGTTTTCCAAGACGCTGATCGGCGTGGATGTGGTCAGAGAGGGCAAGTTGGTCGCCGCCGACGTGAACGAGTCGCAATTGCTGGCGCTTTTGGAAGGGCGACAGGCCAAGATCATCGTTACCCCCATCGGTGGACAGGGTTACATCTTTGGCCGAGGGAATCAACAGATCAGCCCTAACGTCATCAAAAGAACCGGGGCGGATAACAAACATCCAAAGGAGAACATTATCGTCGTGAGCACCGTTGGGAAAATTCACTCGCTGGGCGGCCGGCCTCTCCGCGTCGACACCGGCGACCGGGCGGTGGACGAGATGCTCAGCGGCTACGTCCGGGTCGTGACCGGCTACGGCGAGCAGATTGTTTACAAGGTGGTATGCTAGATTGTGATCGGGGCGCAGATGCACGCTGATCATTTTAGAATCAGCGTGCATCTGCGTCCCCGTAGATTTTTGTCAGCTCTGAAAATCTACCGGTGGGGTGGGGCGCTCGTTGACGGTCAGTTGAAAGACGTCGGGCCGGGCGTAATGGCCCACCACGTCGAAATCGAATTTGCTCCGGGCGACCTCGGCCAGGTCGAGTTCGGCGAACAGCGTGCCCTCCTGGCCGTACAGCGGACCCGCCAGCACCTCGCCCAGCGGTGAGATGATGGCGCTGCCCCCCCGGCACAACACCTCTGGCTGGTCGGCCAGGTCCTTGATGCCGTCCAGATCGGCGGGGTACATGTCTTTGGTCACAAACTGGTTGCAGCCCAGGACGAAACAGCGTCCCTCGCAGGCGATGTGGCGCAGCGTCGCTTGCCAGGTGTCGCGGGCGTCGGCGGTGGGGGCCAGGTAGATGTCGACGCCCTTGCCGTACATCGCCATCCGCGCCAGCGGCATATAGTTCTCCCAGCAGATCAATCCCCCCACCCTGCCAAACTCGGTCTCGACCACCGTCAGCGTGCTGCCGTCTCCCTCGCCCCAGATGAGGCGCTCGGCGGCGGTGGGCTTGAGCTTGCGGTGCTTGCCCAACAGCCGACCATCGGGGCCAAAGTAGAGCAGCGTGCAGTAGAGAGTGCCGCGGCTGAACTGGCCGTCCCGCTCGATGACGCCGACGGCCAGGTAGGTCCCGGCCTCGCGGGCCGCTGCCCCCAACGCCTCGGTAGCGGGGCCGGGCACGTCGACGGCGTTGGCCCAGTATCTCTGCCACGTGCGCCGCCCCGCCGGGCTGCGGCTCCCGACCACGGTGCCAAAACCCAATCCCCGCGGGTAGGCTGGGATGAAGGCTTCGGGAAAGAGGATCAGTTGCGCGCCTTGGGCAGCGGCCTCGGCGGTGAGGTGGCGGGTCTTTTCGACGGTGGCGTCGTGGTCAAACAAAATCGGCGCGGCCTGCACAACTGCGACTTGGATTTTAGGAAAGGTGTCGGTCATTTTTCTCCTTGGCATCAACTATTAAAATCGCCTTGGCCGCCCGACGATAATGCCCATCGCAGATGATGAGGCGTCGGGCTATGGAACTGAGGGTGATAAATCACCCTCAAAGTCAACTACTGCTGGTCAAAGATCGATCCCCGAAATCTATATCCCGCAAGAGCGTCACGCCGGAAGAATCATCCCCAGATGCGAAATGGCTGCTTCAAGCCCCACTAACAACTTGAGATCATGGGCACCGAAGGCGTCCCGCAAAGCGCCTAGTACACGACAGCGGAAATCCCTCCGCAGTTTTCAGAAACCCACTGAAAGCCCGCGCTCGCCAGGGATCGTCAGATCCCGGCTCTGCGCGACGAAAATTGGCTCCGAAAACGGTAAAAACAACGATTTAGACGGGGATCTGACGATCCCCTCGGAGCAGTAACTGCCAAAGGATTTCCGCCGAGCAGTACTAGTTTGGCCAACTATTCAAAGAATTCCATTCTCATCTTTTCGCTTTGCAAAAGATTTACAATTTCACTATTTCCCGCTTTTTCTGCAACATCAATTGCAGTTAATCCTTCCAAATCCCTTTTGTCGATAAGCGCCAATCTCTGACAACTAACACCAGTACCAGCCAACTTGTATATGATTGCTTTCACAGTTTCAATATCCCCAATTTCAGTGGCATAAAAGAGGGTAGTACGACCTCTTTTATCAGTCTTGAAAAAGTCATTGTGCGCCATTTTATCTACTTGGCCTTTCTATCTCACTCTTTGCTACCGGACACTTTTTTCTTCAGCCACGAATTTCACGAATTATCACGAATGAGGATCAAAAATTAGTGTAAATTCGTGAAATTCGTGGCAATAAATTCAGTACCGGTTGGTCACTTGCATAGCGTGTCCGGTAGTGAATCTCGCTCGTCATTCTCGACTTGGGGAAACTCGATATCTGCATAGATCTCGAGAATGTTGCCTTCGGGGTCCTTAAAGAACAACGTGCGATGTTTCCAATAGGTCATATTTTTGTCGGTGGGTGGTTCGATGATTTCTACATTCTTTTCTTTCAATTCATCGTAACAACCGTAGACTGCTTGCGGTGCAACTCGAAAAGCAAGTTGTACCGAGGCCGACTCGTCAGGTACAGACGGACCTTCAAAAGGACGATGACCACGTTGTACCAACGTAAGCAGTACAGAACCTACCCGCATTTCTACCCAAGACCCGGTATCAAGATGTATCGGAAACCCCATCGTTTTATTGTAGAAATCTCTCATCAGAGCAAGGTTTTGGCAGAGTAGCACGACATAATCCAGATGGCGAATTGACTTGAGCACCTAAACCCCCGTTATTTCTATTCCAGATTGGTTTGAGTGAAGCAGTTGAAGAATTTCTTGATGAAGCGACATGTCACACGATGCAAGTAAATTCCCTCCAAAAACAATCCCTTTACGTTGCCCAGAAAGGGTCGTCACAATTCCCCCCGCTTCCTCAATACAAGGGATAATCGCTGCAATATCCCACGGTTGCATAAGCGTGTCTACTGCGGCATGTATACGCCCCCTACACACCAGTGCATGTTGCAAACAATCACCGCAAAACCTAAACTTTTTGACTTTGTGAATCAGTCCAGTTAGGTTGTATGGCACTTGGTCACTATCAGTGTGAATGTCTGAGCTATGTATGCCTGCTGCAGAAACCACAGCATCTTTCAATCCAACCTTGGAACCTACTCGAACCTGTACAGGTGTGTTGCCATCTGCCTTAAACCAGCAACCAAGCCCCTTACCTGCGTAGATTGTCTCGTTTGTGACAGGAAAATGTATCACTCCTATCAACGGCTCGTCATCTTGCAACAAAGCAATCAATGTTCCAAAGATCGGTACACCAAGCGTAAACCACGTCGTTCCATCAAGGGGGTCTATGACCCATCGATATTGGGTTTTTGACCCATTCGTAGCACCAAACTCTTCACCGAGAATGCCATCATCAGGAAACTGTTTGGTAATCATCTCCCGAACCACCTCTTCAGCGCACTGGTCAGCTTTTGTCACTTCTGTGCCATCCAATTTCGTGGTTACCACACAGTTATAATAGTGTGGCATAATCTGTTCTGCTGCTGCTGTGGCAAGTTGCAGAGCAAAATCTAAAAGCTCTTGTCGTTGTTTCAACATTCGTCATCTACCTTCCTTGTCTGCCAAGAAACAGCTTTTTGAGAAAGGCCCAAAACCCCGCCCCTGCTGTTTCTTGCAAAATGAAGAACGCTGAAGGGGTTTTGGGCGCTCTTTAGTAATAGTATAATCAGATGGGCCAGCCACTTGAGAGAGACAACCTTTCATCAACCGGTGAAACCCTGAAATTATGTGATTCTGCAAAAATGCTCAAGTTCAGCATCAGATCCCATAATTCGATTTATCCCTTCCAAGTCACTTTCGATCAGGCACGCTAACATCAACTGGTCGATTGCGACGAACGGTGCTCGCGCCTGGCTTGTGCGATGGATTTTTCTTGTTTTTTCCACCACGTATGGTAGGGCAACAACTCTTCAAGTGTCACTGTCTTGTCATGATCGAGAATCACCTCAGCACCCAGGTTTTCCTTGTCGATTTCCAACATCAACTGGCGGCAGTTGCCGCACGGTGAAATAACGTGGACATTGTGGTGCTCGTCCTTCCAAACGGCAACGATCTTGTTGATTCGATATACCGAATCAGTAATCATAGAGCCGATGGCATTTTGCTCGGCACAAAAGGCATTGGAACCCGAATCGGCACATATGCCGACATAAACCTTGTTCTCGGCTGATAGGAGAGCGCAGCCGACATCTCCAAACAAGCCATTCTTCGTCTTGCGGACTTTGATGACAGATGCCGCGCGTTTGATCAGATCGTTGTTGGTCATAATTTCACGCAGCATTAACAACGAGTCGCCTTTATCAGCATGTTCCAAAAAGCCACATTTCCTATACAAGTTTATTGCGTGGTTATCTTTTGAGACCATGAGACTCGTTCTTTGAATGTTGTGCTTTGACGCATGATCGATCAACCAGTTGATCATTCTTTCCCCAATTCCTAGACGTCGATAGTCTTTATGGACCGCGATTGCTAACGCGGGTATAGTTTCCTCTATATACCCCCTGATGGAATTATCATCCGTATAAAATCTATACCAGGCTGCCCCGGCTGGAGTTGAATCAACAAGAGCAATTACAGCAATGTCTCCATCTCTTTCTCCCCAATCAACAAGTGCATTACTTACCCCTGGGGCTGCGAGTCCTTCTTCAAACGAGGGTTTGTTTGGGTTGGGGCGCCAAAAAACTGCTTCATAAAGCATTTCTCTCATAAATGGCATATCTGAATGTTGTGATTCTCTTAAAAGTATATTCATGTTTTCCTTTCGGCGGGTTAAACTTGTATCCAAACTCTCTACACCTTTATACCTCAATGCGCCCAAAAGCATCCAATTGTGTCAAGGTCTCAAGCGTCAAAAGACCACGCCACTCGAGCCTGGCCTGTGTCCACATCTCTGGGTAGTTTCTTCCCCAATGCAGCCGTTGTTAGCTCACCAGCATCTGGAATCTACCTCCCACGCTCTATTGCTACCAGTCCTCAAACAGCGCAGGATTCAGTTTCCCCTCTCCTCCCACTGCGCTCATTTCACCAGCAAGTGGATTGATCTGTTTGGTATAGCAAAGATGAGTGTCAAATGCTCTCAGTTTTTCTCGATAGTCTGTGTTTAGCAAAGCCTCCTCCAGTGTTACGTACTCGACCCGACTTGCTATAACAACGTTGTTGCTTTGAGGTATGTCCTTTTCCCACATCACCGTGCATTCGAGGTAGAGTCCGCATTCCCGGATTCTAGGCGCATTGATCCTTACACACTCTTCCGCTGTGAGTCCTGGAGCACTTATCTCGTCGTCTTCATAGGCATTGTATTGCACGGTCTTGCCCAGTCCTGGGTTGTCTTGCGTTTGATAGTTGATGCAGAACACGCCTTCCCGTTGCACGTTTTGATATGTGTGTCCATTCTTGTTCAAGGTAAGGATGAAATATGTCGCATGGTTTGGATCACTATCTACAAACCCCCAAGCATGAAGACAGACATTGTTCTTGCCATTGTCCTTGTAGGTCGTGATGTAGAACATGAAATTGGGATGGTTTATGACATGATAGAGCCAATGGAAAACGTGGAACTCGTTCTTCCATTCTTCGCCGACAATCTTTGGCGGGTTGAGTGGGTCAAAACTGCATTTCATTTGCTGAATCTCCTATGTAAACTGCTCGAATTTTGCCAACATACGGTGCTGATGAACACACCAATGTGTGCTTGTATCCATTCTCCACATCGATCCCAAAAATCCATACCCCGCAAGAGCTTTATGCCTCAATGCGTCCAAAAGCATCCAATTGCGTCAAAGTCTCAAGCGTCAAAAGACCACGCCACTCTAGCTTGGCCTGTGCCCACACCTCTGGGTAGTTTCCTCCCCAGGACCACGGAGGGTCCCAAGTCCCTTCCGGCGTCTGGTGTGTGATCTGGTAATCCAAATGCATCTGTAACTCGTCCGAGATCAGATCGGCCCCAAAAGTCTGGGGCGAGGGGACGGCCCGCAAAGGCGTGATGCAATAAGTGTCCCACTGAGTGAGATCGCGGACCACCACGGCCGGAATCGCTTTTTGGATGCGGGCCTTGAGCCGCGTGGCATAGTGCTGCAGAAGGTTCTGCGCTTTTGCCAAATAGATCGCGTATTCCAGGTCGCTGCCGCCGCCCCCACCCAACACCTCGACGGTCTCTATGTACTTGACCGTCTCTTCCGTCACCTCATCCAACCAAGCCGCTGGCACGAGCGTCGAATAATGGTGCAGCGAGCCCAGTATCAGTGCGCGGGGGATGATCTGGAAACCACTGAACAGCCGCGTCAGGCTTCCGTCCTCGTCGTGCCACCACGGCGCGTGGGGGAATGCGTTTGTGTCCGGTGGTACCACCCGCCACACGTGGGCGTCGTCATCGTACGTCGTGATCAGGTATGCCACCGTGTTGCGGACCATCTGGTGGTCTGCCGGGCATCCGAGTTCCCGTAACATCCGCAAACCGATCGCGGTAGCCAGCGCCGATGAGCTGGGCGTTCGCAGGTCCGATTCGAGCGCTTGGCCGAACCCGCCATCTTGGTTTTGAAAGCGCGCCAACTCGGCCAGTGCGCCATCCACGGTCGCTCCTTCAAACCGATGTTCGAACAATGCGCGTTCCAGTGGCCTGGCTTGGGTCACGAGGAATTCACGCGCGCGTTCAAGTGCTTCTCGATTCAGATGTTTCATTCGACCTCCTATCGTTGGAATTCACTACCAAACGCTTGGTTTAGCCACGAATTCCACGAATTCCACAAATTTTACCGCTGTGCCTACATTCGTGAAAATTCGTGCAATTCGTGGCAAAAAGTTTGCAGTAATCAACTACCCTCGGCCACCAATTGCTGGGCCGTCCGGTTCAAGATTTCCAGAGTTTCGTCCACATCGTCCAAATGGCTGCGGAAAGAGCCGACGGCCATCCGCAGGACCCACTTGCCGTTGACACGGGTAGAGCTGAGGAAAATGCGCCCGTTGTCCTGAATGGTCTGTATCAAGCGACGGTTGAACTCGTCCGCGTCCCCGCGTTCGGGCAAGTAGCGATACGTCACGATCGATAGATCGGGATATGGCCCGACCTCAAAACCGTCTATTTTCTGAATCTGCTCGTAAAAGTATCGCGCCAGATGAATCTTTTCCGACAGCGCAGCCCGAAACGGCGCGACTCCCAACAGCTTGAGAGGCAGCCACAACCGCAGCCCACGAAAATGCTTGGTCAGTTCCGGCGACATGTTTGCGGACGACAGTTCGTCAACCTCGGATAGGATGTCCTGCATATAGTCGGCCTCCGCACTAAAGGAAGCATACAGATTGTGCCAATCTTTGGCCAAGACCGCGCCCGTGCCGTACGGCAAAAAGAGCGTTTTGTGCGGGTCCAGAACGATGGTATCAGACTTTTCCATACCCTGCAGGACCTCTTGGCCTTCTGGGCACAGGGCGAAAAACGCGCCATACGCCCCATCGACGTGAAACCACATCTCGTGGGCGGCGGCGATGTCGCCAATGTCCGACAATGGATCGACGGCACCCGTATTCGTTGTCCCTGCCGAGGCCACGATCAGCCAGGGGCGCAAGCCGGCTTTCTTATCGGCAGTAATGAGTTCGATCAGGGCCTTGGGGTCCATACGGTAGCCGCTATCGACGGGCACGATGCGCCGCACGCAATTGCGCAAACCCGCGATGTGAAACGCCTTGTCAACGCTGTGATGGACGTGTTCGGTCACGTAAATGACCGCTGTGTCGATCGCCCCACCCTCTATGCCGCCAGCGTCGCGGGCGGTGACGATGGCCGTCAGATTCGCCAGGCTGCCGCCCGACACCAAACTGCCCGCCGCCGTATCCGGGTACCCGATCGTGTCGGCGATCCAGCGCACCAACATGTTTTCCATCCGCACCGCGCCGGGACCAGCGAAAAAGAGGCTGGCATAACGATTCGTGACCGCGGCCAAATAGTCGCCCAACGCCGCGTGAAACAGCCCCCCGGCGGGGATATAGGCCAGAAAACGGCTCGAAGTAGGATTGATGCCCACCGTGTTGACGTTCTCATTCAATAGTGCCAGTATCCGGTCTATGCCAATGCCTTCGTCCGTAATGGGAGAGTCGTACAAAGGGCGGCCTTTGTCGGCGCGCATAATCCGCGCCGGCATGTCGGGAATTGCCTCCAGGTACTCTTCGGCATAGGCGATCACGTGGTTCAACAGATATTGTCGTTGAGCGGCGTCTGGCTCTAACGGGCGGGCCGTTTTTTCGAGTCGCTTGATTTCGCGCATCAGTTCCGTTTCGGCGGTGTGTTGTGTCATAAGCGTGTACCTCCTATCCTGTTTACATAGACCTACCAGGTTTCCGATATGGCTTTGTTAAACCAGATCCGACCGGATTACGAGTATATTTCTGCTTGCCAGGGTCTCGTAAAACCTGGCAGGTCTTGCCAAAGCCGAATGTCAGCAATTGTACTCATATTTGGAGCTTTGGGCAAGACCCTGCAAAAGGGGAAAACAAAGCGGCCAGCTAGATGCTGGCCGCTTTGGAACCGGAACTCTTATTCCCTCGCGTTAGTTATGCTACCTTCTCGCGTTCGGCGGAATAGCCCGCTGCCAACAGTGCGCTGCCCAATTGGACCCGTACCAGTTTCTTGATCGGGATCACGTCATACTCTAATTTAGATTCAAGTTCGGCGCTGTGAGCCTCAAAGGTGGCTTGAGCTTTTTCGAGCGCGGAACTCAGTGCCGGTGATTCTCCCGTGGACTCTATTTGTGCCTCGATCATCCGAACGAACATGCCCAGACTCAGCAAACGGTAAAATCCATAGATCACCAGACTGTCGAGCTTTTCCGCCACCGTCGCTGTTTTTTCGGTCTTTGGATCTGTCTTGGCCCAGTTTTCTTGGGCCTTCATATGCTTTAAAAAGGTTCGAAGGCTTTCTTCAATCGCAAAGCGAAAAGGTGATTCTACGGTCAGCTCGTCTTTGATCGCATCGTGCTGTTCTTGCAAAAAGCCAGTGTCTTTTTTGCTTTGCGCGATGCCTTGCAGAATGGCTTCTCTGCGCGTCATATCCGATGGCGATGTGTTGTGGATGGCCGGATTGTAAAAATAGGGCATCTCGCATACCAGGCAGAATGGATTGCCAAACGCTCGGGCATAGTCAAAACTAGAGGTGCCACCCGAGATGATCGTAGAGGGGTCGCTCCCGATCTGTTTTTCGAGAAAATCGTATGATTCCGAGATCGGCGGTACGTGAAAGACGGCATCCGCATACACAATGGCATAGGGCATCTCTGGCTCGCCCAGGTGGAGCGGCAGGTCCTGGCTTTTTACGACCTGGTGGAACGGTTCGTACAGCGATTTCGCGTCTTCCGAGACGTAAAAATATGCGCCGCCAAACCCCGAATTGTGCAGTGAATAGATGAAATCAAACTCCATTTCCTCGATCATGGTCATCAACACCTGCGTTTCGGGTAGTGGATCGTGGAAATGGAGTGTTTTATAGTCGATGGGGAACGTCCACTCTACCTGTTGGAACGATGGCGGGCGGTAGAAATGGCGGGCATAGTTCACTGCCGAAAACGGTCCCTTGAACCACCCCTCGTTGAGGCGGGTGCCATCGGGATCGATGCACTTGATCATGTACCAGGTATAGTCCAAGGACTCGCGCAGTGCATCGTCCTCGGCCAACCGGCGCGACAGGTATTCCAACATCATACTGCCGATAGGCTCGTTGGGGTGGGGCATGGCAAAGAGCAGCGCTTTTTTCGACCCATCGCCTATTTTTACCACCTGGATCGGATCACCCTGTCTCGAATGACCGACGGGCATCAGTTCTACGACATCGGGATAGTCGTTAGCCAGTTTTTGGGTGCTGGCTTTCAATTCGTCCACGGTGAGGAAAACCTCGTAATCGGGGACATCGTTGATGATGTCAAGGATATCGTTGAATTTCATCTTTGTATCTCCTTCTTTTGGTTTATGCTACAGTTGTTGCGGTTGGTAGCGTTCGGGCACGATGGCCTTTACAAATACCAGGCCAGACAATCCAGATAAAGTTGTTATCGTCAATATGAGGGCGCTCTGGGGCAGCACCCATAGGAAAAAGAGATTGGAAATGAAAATCTCTAAAAAGGAAAGATATTCCCCCAGAAATGACCAAAAAATATAGCTCCACAAGCCAGCGAATATCAACGTGGCGATTGCCGACGCTGTGATCGTCGAAGCGATGGCTCGCTTGTTTACGAGGGCCAGCAGAGCACCACAGATGGCGGCGAACACACCGACCCCGGCCAAACTGATCGACCAGAATGCGTAATCGTGCATCTGGGTGACCGCGGCCGTGCTCACATAGGCGAGGATCATCGCTGCCGCAAGTATGGCGGTCCATTCCTTTGCTTTTGGGTGCATTTTTTATTCCTCGTACTCGGCGCGCAGCGTGATCCGATTTTGCTCCCGTGCATAAGGCAACACTGTGTTAAACTCGGCGTTTACTTGCCAAGACAGAGAGCCATTGCGCTGTGCCTGCCTGACGATAGCCATTTGGGTGTCGTAAACGTATACGGTGAACTCGAGGGCGATATCTTGACCGGGCATCAAGACCTGGTCAATCATAGCGGCTTTGCGATGTGCTTTTGGGTCCATGTTGGGATCAGTGCCCAAGTACTGGCTGTAGCTACTGCCGATCCGTTGTCCGTTCAAGTATAGTTCAAACAGGTATCTCTCGACCCCAATGTCCAGCGCGGAACCGTTCTTTAGCCGAAAGCGCGCCAGGGCGCGTGGGTTGTCATCATCTATAATCTCGAACCCGGTGATTTCCAGGGCCAAGCCGCTCGCACTCTCGAACGAACGGATATAGTTGGAAACGTCCATGATCAGGGCAAATACAGCCACTGTGCCCATCAAGAGCAGGGCGACGTAAGCAAAACGTTGTGTGCGTTCTCTATCTTGGGACAATGACTATTTATTAAGGACTCGATAGGCAAAGCGCAGCAAGAGTTCCTGGTGCGCGATGCCTTGTTCGGTCTGTGCGAACGCGCCCATGTGGCCTGCATCGAACCAATGCACCTGAATATCTTTGCCCAGAGCCTTGAATTTTTCCTCGTACATTTCTATTGGGAGTGCTGGCGTGCGCGTGTCGTTGCGCCCTTGGATGATGATCACCGGGGCGCTGACATTCTCTGCATAGGTGATGGGCGAACTGGCGGCGTATGCGTCTGGCATTTCTTTTGGTGTGCCGCCGAATAGGGATACCTGGTAACCGCGCAGCGCCTGGCTTGAATAATCGTACTGGACTGCCCAATCGGCAATGGCGATGCCCGCCATGCCCCCGGCCCACAGATCGGGCCGTTTTCCAAGCGCCAAAAGGGTCAGGTAGCCGCCATAAGACCAACCGGTCAACAAGATTTCGTCTGCTTTGGAGATTCCCTCGCGCACCAACCAATCGCGGGCTGCGACCATATCCTCCACTTCCCAGTGGCCCAGGTTGCCCATGATCTTGTCCTGGAACTCGCGGCCAAAAGTGGTCGAACCACGAAAGTTGATGGTCAGATAGGCAAAGCCGTGATCCAACCAGGCCTGGCTCCTCGGGCTGAAGCTTTCCTCTGCGACGGCGGATGGACCTCCGTGGGTTTCAAAGATTGTCGGGAATGGACCGTCCCCCTCGGGAACAGCCAGCCAGCCCTGAATCTCTTGCCCGTCGGACGAGTTGAACGTGATCGACTTCCAAGGGCGGCCATCCGGCACCTCTCCCGCTTCCAGCACGACGTGTTTCTTGGCGCCGGTCTGCCCATCCAGGGCGAGCACTTGGATCGGGCGAGTTGAATCTTGAAAATGCGCATAAATATCGTCTTGAGGGCCAAAGTACGGGCCCGTAAAACCACTGCTCGGACAACCGGAAGGATGATCCAATTTGACCAGTGTGCTGCTTGGTAGATCGTACATGTACAATTGTTGGACGGCTTTGTGGGAAGCGGAGAACAGGATACGCTTGCCGTCCGGCGACCAATCGCAACCGGTTAGCGCTCCCTTGACGTCGTCAAATATCAGGTCGGTGCGCTCGCCGGTGAGCGGGTTCCACAGGAGCAGGGTCTCGATGCCGGTACGATTGGTCGTCGCCAGGAGGCGCACATCGTCTGGCAGGGGCGAGAACCGGATCGGCTGCAGGCTGCTTTCCTCTCCATCATACAACTCGGCGATCTGCTCGCCGCTGTTCGTGTCGAATGCCAATAGGCTGAACTGGAACTTGGCCGAGCGCGCCGTAGATTGCATCAGGGCAATCTCTCCGCCATAGGATAGGATCGGGCCAAACATGAGCGGTTTGCTGTGGTGGAGCATTCGCAGCGATCCGATGGCTCCTTCTGGTCCCAGGTCTATCACGTATAGTCGCAGGCCGTCCAAAGTTCCGGCGGTAAATCCGATAAAGTTGCCGGCGTCACTGATGGCAAAACCGGCCCGCGAGTAGGGCGGCAGGTCAGGCGTGATGCTCTCTGGCTCGCCACCCTGGTAGGGGATTCGCACCAAGTGACCGATCTCGTTCCCCTGTTCGTCATCCAGGTAGTATACGTGGCGTCCGTCTGGCGCGAGAAACCCGACCATTTCGCCTTCAGGCCGGTCGGTGATCTGGGTCAGTTGACCCGTGGGCACATCCCACGTGTACAATTGGTACACGCCATCTTGATTCGTGACCACCAGGCCCCGGTCAGGTGCTCCTCGGGCGATCTGGGACGCGAGAATCTCTGGCGCACGAAAGCGCTGTTTCCACAGCGCAGCATCTTGAATTTGCAGTTCTTTGATCATTTTCTCTTCCTTTAATTATAGAGCCAATCGCTCTAGCCCTCGGGACGAGGGCGGGTTGTGCGTGACTATACTGAAAATTGTGTCAAAAAGCGATTATCTCGTGCATGGCCGCCCCCGAGACGGGGGCTTGAGCGAAAAATCCTAGTTGCGAAGCCGGGGATCGAGCGCGTCACGCAGGGCATCACCCACAAAATTGATCGCCATTACGGTGATCATGATGGCCATTCCGGGCGCAACGGCCAAAAAGGGATGGTGGCGAATGTTTTTCTTGGCCGTACTCAGCATCGCGCCCCATTCTGCTGTGGGCGGTTGCGCGCCCATTCCCAGGTAACTGAGCGCCGAGGCGGCCAGGATTGCGCCAGCCACACCAAAGGTCGCTTGCACGACCACGATTCCCAAGCAGTTGGGCAGGATGTGACGAAAGATGATGCGCCAATCACTGGCACCGATCACCTCGGCAGACATGACAAACTCTTGCTCCCGCAGTGAGAGCACCTGGCCCCGCACCAACCGCGCATACCCGATCCAACTGACACATCCTAACACGATCATTGTGTTCGTCAAGCTGGCCCCAACGACCGCCACCACGGCGATGGCCAATATGAGAAACGGAAAGGCGTACACGACATCGACTACCCGCATGATGATTTGATCGATGATGCCGCCATAATACCCACTGATCGCGCCCAGCGTCACGCCGATGGTGCCCGCAATGCCGACGACGATCAATCCCACGCGCAGCGAGATGCGGCTGCCATAGATCAGGCGGCTCAACAGGTCCCGGCCGATTTCGTCAGAACCCAGAATGTGATCCGGGTGGCTGGGGGGTTGTATGCCTTTTGCCATATCGTACTCGTTGGGATCGTAGGGTGCAATCCATGGTGCACCTATGGCCACTATGACCAGTGCTCCAAGAATGATCATACCTACAACGGCAAAACGGTTGCGCCGTACCTGCCGCCATGCATCCATCCACAGCGAAGAAGATCGAGTGGGCTGATAGTTTGTGTCTGTTAGTTCTGTCATTTCTTCCTCTCAGTCGTAGCGAATGCGCGGATCGATTATGGTATACAGAATGTCGACCAGTAAATTGGTCAACACAAAGGTGACTGCAAAGACCAGCACCGTGCCCATGATCACCGGATAGTTGCGACGCGAGATGGCATCGATTGCCAGCCGGCCGATCCCGGGCCAGGCGAATACCGACTCGATGATCACAGCGCCGCCCAACAAGCTGGCGAATTGTCCGCCCAAGACGGTGATGACGGGGATAAGGGCGTTCCGCAATCCATGCCGGAGCAGCACGACTCTACGAGCCAGTCCCTTGGCGCTGGCTGTCCGCATATAGTCTTGGCCCAAGACTTCGAGCATGCTCGATCTCGTCAAGCGGGTCACCAGGCCCATCAGCCCGGTGCCCAGCGTGATGGATGGCATAATCAATGCCTTGAGCAGGCCGAGCGTAGTGCCGTCGCCCCGCCCAGTGGTGGGCAACCATCCCAATTTCAATGAAAAAAGCAGCATCAACATGATGCCGAACCAGAAAGAGGGCATGCTTACGCCCAACAGCCCCCCTGCCATACATACGTTATCTATCAGTGAGCCTCGCTTCACCGCCGAAATGATGCCCAGTGGAATGGATATCAACAACATGAAGAGCATTGAGGCGGCTGTCAGTTGGAGGGTGGCCGGGAACCGGGAAAAGATTTCTTCGCTGACCGGTTGTTTAGTGGTGAGAGATTGGCCCATATCACCTTTGATCAGATTGCTCAGATAGCGAAAGTACTGTACCGGCAAGGGGTCGTTGAGACCCAGCTCTTCGCGAATTTGCTCGAGCCTCTCTGGTTCCAGATCTTTGAATTCCAAGCCAAACTTGGTCGAGATGGGATCACCCGGGGCCATGTGGATCAGGATAAAAGTGACCAATGAGATCGCAAGAAGTAAAGGAATGAGAATCAAAATACGTTGCAAAATATAATTCCACACAAGACCCTCCTACAAAAAGGGGCCGGCCGGAGCGATAAACCCGACCGGCCCCACAAGTTACTCTATCAGCCTACATTTCGTAAGCTTATTTCGATAACCGCAGATGGTTATGATAACCGCAGACGGTTATTTCGACAACCTCAGAAGGTTATTTGGACACCCAAACGTTGTTGTTCACGGTGACGAAATTCGCCGTCCAGAAAATCCCGTTCCAGTCGTGTACCCAGGAACGTGTAGCATTGTAACCGCCCGCGTGCTGCATCGGGATGGCATAGTACTGGGAGAACATTTTTTCCTGCGCGTTGCGGAGGATGTTCTCTCGCTCGCCCTCATCGATGGTGATGTTGGCCAGGTCTAGCGCGTCGTGAACGTCTGGCATATCATAGTTCAGGGCGGTGGAGGTGGCTGCCTCTCGGCCAAAGACGCCGTTCAGGCCGCCGTCGGTGCAGAACCCAGAGGCGCCAAAGGCTTTTTCGCCGCCGCCGAGCATGTCGTCGATCCAGGTGCCAAACTCGACGGTTTGCAGCTCTACGCCGATTCCGATCTCTTTCCATTGCAGCGCGATGGCCTCGCCGTAGCGGGGCATCGTGCCCATGTTCCAGATTTCCAGCTCGAACGCCATTGGCTCGCCGTCCTTGTCCAAGACGCCATCGCCATCGCTGTCCGCCCATCCCAATCCGGCCAACAGTTCGGCGGCTCCATCGGGATCATAGGGGAAGTACTTGCACAGGTTCGCGTCATAGCCGGGCACACCTTTGCCTGCGATGCCACAGCCACCGGCGTACAGGTTGCCCTCGACATTTCTGCTGATGCCCTCATTATCTACCGCATAGGCCAATGCCTGGCGGAACTCTTGGTCCTGAAAGTACGGCACGGCCAGATTGAACATGACCCACGGCGCACATTCATAGCCACCGGGCTGGAGAAGAAAGCGGGTGTCATCCTGAAGGCGCTCGACGTCATCCTTGGGTACAGTCTCCAAATAGTCTACTTCACCGGTCTCAAAGGCGATCAGAGCGGCGTCCTCGTCGGGGATGACCTTGAATACGACCTCGTCCAGATATGGTTCTATGAAATAGTCCTCGTTGCGTTGCAGGATGACGTGCTCGTCGGGGCTGTACTCGACGAACTCGAACGGTCCCGAACCGACGGGATTGAGGCCAAACTCGTCACCATAGAAATCTACGGCCTCTTGAGGAATGATGGCGATGTGGCCCAGGCCACGCGCGCCAGATATCAAGAGGGCGTCGGGTATGCTCATATTTACCTGGACGGTATAATCGTCCAGGGCCTCGACCGAGTCAAAGGCTCCCAAGAAACCGGCGGACAGGGTTGAGCCTTCCGTCTCTACGCCATAGTTGATCGAATAGACCACGTCGTCGGCCAAAACTTCACGGCTCTCGCCCTCGGCGAAAACGTCGTTGCCATCTTGCCACATGACGCCTTCACGCAGGCGGAGAACGAGGGTCGTATCATCCACATACTCCCAGGAGGTGGCCAAGTCGGGGAAGATGCTCCGATCCGAATTGATGCGATACAGGGTGCTATAGACGTTGGAAATCACGTACCAGGAATTGTCATCGGAGCATTGCGCAAAGTCAAACTGGATCATACCGCTGACCTGCACGACGAGCGATCCACCAAACTTGGAGGTATCCTCTACCTCGTCATCTGCTGGTTCATCATCTTCTGCTGCTGCCGGATCCGGCGTCGCTGTGACCACTCTCTCGACAACCTCTGGCGTGCCTTCGACGATAACCGTCTCTCTTACTATGACTGTTTCGGCGGGTTCGGCTGGCGGCGCGCACGATGAGAACAGGATTGACGCGACGACGAGGATGCTGGCTACTATCATTAATCGTTTCATTTTCTTCTCCTTAAATAGTGATAAACATAGTTGCGAATTGGGGTTCTCTCTATATAAATTTCAGATGTCGTGTTCCACCTCCTCTTTATTTTGCCGTGTGATCTTGATCTAGTTCCCCGCCGGTTTGCGCGCTGATTTGCGTGCGTAAAAAATCGAATAGATCGTCCAGATTGGCAAACCCTTTTCGCTCGCCGGTGTATGAACTTTCAAGGGATGCCCGCCAGGCCGTTTTACCGTCACTCACCTGCCATAGGCGCAGAAGGTACGATAGGTAATCTGGCGGCTCTTTTGAATTCTTTAGGGGGACATCCATAGCGACTCCTCGATTTGTATAGTATAATGGTCGTACGTGACGAAAACGTCCCGAAAACGTCCCACATAGATGGAAAACTTGAATCATTGTTCTTGTTGTTGTACAATTGAGGGAATTTAATCATCCTCCTGCAGGTTCTGAACCTACAAGAGGGTAACTTTGGTAGTAACAAAGATTGTTTCAACTATTGATTGCGCAGATCCGTGTCTATAGGGAATAGTATGGGCAAGCTATCGGTCCGTCTGCTCGGACCATTTCAGGTAACCTTGGATAGAGAGCCGGTCGCCGGATTTCATTCGGACAAAGTCCGCGCTCTCTTGGCTTACTTGGTGGTCGAGACAGATGGGCCACACCGTCGTGAAAAGCTCGCTGGGTTGTTGTGGCCAGATTTGTCGGAACAATCGGCCCGCGCCAATCTGCGTCGCGCCCTGGCGAATCTCCGCCAGGTGATCGGCGACTCGGACGCCACGCCCTGCTTTTTGGATATTTCTCGGCAAGCGATTCAGCTCAACTGTGCCAGCGATGCCTGGGTCGATGTAACAACGTTCACCGATCTTTTGAGCGTCAGTGAATCTACCGAGCGGCTGGAAGAGATGGTCAAGTTGTACCGGGGCAGTTTCCTGGAAGGGTTTTCCATCGGCGACAGTTCGATCTTTGAGGAATGGGCACTGCTCAACCGGGAGCGGATCCATCGCCTGGTTATTGAGACTTTGCAGCGCCTGGTGGCCCGTTACGTGGAGCAAGGCGATCACGAACGCGCGCTCCAGCACGCCTGGCGGCAGGTGGGCCTCGACCCCTGGCGAGAAAAGTCACACCAGCAATTGATGCAGCTTTTGGCGCTTGCCGGTCAGCGGTGGGCGGCCATCACCCAGTACGAAACGTTTCGCGGTTTGTTGGACAACGAGTTGGGCGTCGAGCCAGCGGCTGAGACAGTGCAGTTGTACGATCAAATTAAAAGTGGAGGGGGACAAGCGGCAGTTGCACCTCCCAGCCATCTTCCCGACGAACCCGCTCACCGGCCATCCTTTTTGGACGCAGAATCACTCTCCGAAGGTGAGCGGCCTGTCTTTGTGGCTCGGGAGCGAGAGCTTGAGCGGATGTACGGTTTCCTCGAAACGGCGCTGGGGGGCAAGGGAAGCGTTGTCTTTGTCACGGGCGGTGCCGGTCGGGGGAAAACGGCCTTGTTGGACGAATTCGCCCGGCGCGCGCTCAAGACATACCCCACACTCCTCGTCACCACGGGCAATTGTAATGCTTATTTTGGCGCTGGTGACCCGTATTTGCCTTTCCGAGATGTAATGGCTTTGCTCACCGGGGATGTCCAACCCAAATGGGCCGCGGGCGCCATCACGCGGGATCACGCCCGTCGATTGTGGGAGGCGTTGCCCGATGTGGCGCGCGTCTTGGCAGATCGAGGCCCCGAGCTGATGGGTATTTTTCTGCCTGCCAGAGAATTGGTGGCTCGCGCAATGGCCGTCGTGCCGGGCGGGGCGGATTGGCTGGAACGCCTGAAAGAGAGTGCGCGGCAGACAAAATTCGGGTCGGGCGGGCTGGAACAAAGCCACCTCTTTGAGCAATATGCCAATGTGCTGCGCGGTATCGCATCCCAGCGCCCCCTTTTGATCGTGTTGGACGATTTGCAGTGGGCCGACGTCGATTCGGTCAGCTTGTTGTTCCATTTGGGACGGCGGATTGAGGGCAGTCGTATTCTTATCGCCGGTGCCTATCGACCAGACGAGATTGCCCTGGGCCGGGACGGCGGTCGCCATCCACTGGAAACGGTGCTGACCGAGTTCAAGCGCTATTTTGGAGACGTCTGGGTAGACCTGTCGGAAACCAAAGAATCCGAGAGCCGCGAGTTTATGGACGCGCTTCTTGGCACCGAGCCAAACCGTCTGGACGAGGATTTTCGCCAGACATTGTTCCGACGCACGCGAGGGCACCCGCTGTTCACCATCGAGCTGCTGCGGGCAATGAAGGAACGGGGAGACCTGGTGCAGGATGCGCAGGGGCGATGGATCGTGGGGCCGGTATTGGATTGGGAAACGCTGCCCGCGCGGGTAGAAGGCGTGATCGAGGAGCGGGTGGGCCGCCTCAGGCCGGAACTGCGCGAGATTCTGTCGGTTGCCAGCGTAGAGGGAGAAGAGTTCACGGCCCAGGTCGTGGCGCGCGTCCAGCAGATCGACGAGCGGCAGGTGATGCGGGCATTGTCTCAGGAATTGGAAAAGCGCCACAACTTGGTGCAAGAACGGGAACAGGTTCAGGTCGAGCATCAGTATCTATCGCGTTACCACTTTACCCACTTGTTATTCCAACAGTATCTGTACAACGGCCTCGGCGTGGGAGAGCGTCGATTGTTGCACCGCGAGATCGGGGCGGCGCTGGAAGAATTATACAAAGGGTGTGATGAAGAAATCGCCGCTATCGCCCCGCAATTGGTGCGCCATTACGCCGGAGATGTCGAACGGGAGCGACATTATGCTCGGTTGGCGGGAGAACGCGCAGCGGCCCAGTTCGCCAACGCGGAAGCGCTATACTATTTGAATCTCGCCATCGATCTGACCCCGGAGAAAGAGGCCCAAGAACGCTATGCCATTTTGCTGACCCGCGAAAAGGTTTTCCATTTGTATGGAGATCGTGAGGCGCAGCGACGGGATTTGGTGGCACTGGAGCACCTGGTCGAGGTTCTCAACGATGACGACCTGCAGGCAGCCGGCCGGCGGGTCGACGTTGCGTTGCGCCAGGCTCGTTATGCCGAGGCGATCGGCGACTACCCGGCGGTCATCGCAGCCGCACAGGCCATCATCGGTCCGGCCCAAATATCTCAGGATATGAACAGTGAGGCTGCGGGGCATTTACAGTGGGGACGCGCGCTCTGGCGGTTGGGAGAGTACAAAGCAGCCCGGCTCCAGTTCGAACAAGCACTAAATCTGGCCCGGACGGCAGGTGCACGCCAGGCGTTGTCACGGACATTGAGCCGGACGATGGAAGCGGACAGCCTGCACAACCTGGGTCTGGTTTGTTGGCTTCAAGGTGACTATATCGGAGCCAAAGCATATCCCGCCCAATCTCTGCGCCTCTACCGAGAACTGGGCAATCGGCGGCGCGAGAGTATGACGCTCAATACGTTGGGTATTGTCGCTTCCGAGCAGGGAAACTATACCGAGGCTGAAAAGTGGCTCAAAGAGACTTTGCACATCACGTGCGAGATCGGTGACCGCAGGGGAGAGGCACGCGCCGAGGGTAACCTGGGCTTGGTTTATGCGGAATATGGAAATTACGCCGAGGCCATGACCTATTTCGAACGCTCTCTGGATACCAAGACTGCCATCGACGACCGCGAAGGGATGTGTGGTCAGCTTTCTAATCTGAGCTTGCTCTTTCACCACCAGGGCAACGTTGAGGCGGCGTGGGAATACGGCCAGCGGGCGCTGAGTGTCGCTCAAGAAATTGGCAGTCGTCGGTGGGAGGGGTATGCCTTTGCCAACCTGGGCCGCGTCTTGGAAGGTAGGGGACGTTTGGAAGAGGCTATTGATGCGTACCAGCAATCGCTTGCATTGCGGCGCGAGCTGGACCAGAATCAATTGGCCATAGACGTCTTGGCCGGTTTGGTTCGTGTCTTTTTGGCTCAGGATGATTTACCCCAGGTTCAAGTTCATGTAGAGACCACATTGAGCTATTTGGAGGGCAACAATCTGGAGGGCATCGAGGAGCCTTTTTGGGTCTATTTGACGTGTTACCAAGCGTTGCGCGCCGCTCAAGACGCTCGCGCCGAGGCGATCCTGAACACGGCCCATCGCTTGCTGCAAGAGCGGGCCACCAGAATCAGTGATGAGGGACTGCGCCGTTCGTTTCTGGAGAACGTGGCCGCCCACCGGGAGATCGTGCGCGAGTTTTCAAAGAGGAAAACAGTATCATAGTTGTCATTACCCGACATCTTTACCCTCTCGCAGGTTGGGGAATTCCAGAGAAATAAATCTCTCAAACAGATTTTGTGATGCAGTCAACGACACCTTGAAAGGCATATTATGACGGAATTCCTGAGGATTTAACAAATGGAAAAGCCCTACATGGGATCAACAACAGCAAAAAAGAGCAATAGCCGCAGTAAAGACACTGACGCCAATCGAGGCGTTGACTGTGATGGAGTGATGTGACTGACTATTACGCATTTCAAAAGCTCGCCATTAACGCTCACGGTCACCAGGTCACCATAGTTGGCAAACCTGGTGCCTGGTCCTGGGATGAACTCGATCCGGGCACGGCAGCATTGTTACAAGTGGCCGAGATTGATCCAGACGACGACGTGCTCGACTTGGGCTGCGGTACAGGCGCAATCGGCGCGGTCGCGAGCATCCTGGCTCCACGCGGCCACATCACCCTGGTGGACTGTAACATAGTGGCGACCTCCTGTGCCCAACACACACTGATCACCAACGACATTGCCAACGCTGAGGTCCAGTTGGCCGATGGGGTAGAGATGTTGGCTCCTGCTTCATTCGATGTGGTATTGAGCCATCTCCCGCGTGGGCGAGCGGTAAAAGAGGAACTGATCCAGGGAGCGGCACGGGTACTCGGGCCTGGCGGTCGCTTTTACTTTGTCGCCAACAAGCGAGCTGGAGTCAAAGGGGCTATCTCTTATGCCCGCGCATTGTTTGGGCAGTGCGGCGTCATACGGCAGAAAAAAGGTTACCACGTCGCATTGGCGATCAAACCCACAGATTTGGAATTGTCCCCGCCCGTAGACAGCTATATTGCCCGTACCGTCATCCTGAACGATGTGGAAACGGCGTTGGTCAGCAAACCGGGCGTTTTTGCCTGGGACCGGGTGGACGCGGGCTCGGCGGCGCTGGTGAGCGCGATGGAGATCGAGGCCCGTGATCGTGTACTCGACCTGGGCTGTGGTACGGGGCTGGCTGGGCTGGCGGCGGCCCGCAGTGCGTCCGAAGGCCATGTTGTGCTGGCGGATGCTGATGCGCGTGCTGTCGAATCGGCCCGCCGTACGCTGGAGGCGAATGGACTCACCAATGCTGAGACATTGCTCTCGGATTGCGGTTCCGCCGTGTTGGATCGTCAATTCGACGCCGGTCGCTTTGCCAAGCATCGTTTCGATGCCGTGATCACCAACCCACCCTTCCACCAAGGCGTAGGGGTGGATTATGATGTTGCTTGTCAGTTCGTGCGCGACGCGGCGCAGGCGCTACGTCGTGGGGGTCGCCTCTTTCTCGTCGCCAATCGTTTTTTACGCTATGGTGACCTCATCCGCGAGACCTTTGGAAACGTCGCCACCGCCTATGCCGACAACCGCTACCACGTTTTGACCGCAGTGGCGCAGAAATCCAGTTCAGGGTAGAATATTAGCAGGAGGCAAAAGACGACAATGTGGACAGGACAAGAGCAAAAGCGAGTTGATGCCTGCGACGTGGTCGTCGTGGGGGCAGGATTGGTGGGGACGGCAGTGGCAGCCCGTTTGGTCAGTGAGGGGATTGACACGGCGGTTCTGGAGGCTCAAGGTATAGCGGATGGCGCGACCGGACGATGCGCGGGGATGGTGCTCACTGGCCTGGCCGGTCACTACAACTGGGCCGTTGCTGCATATGGCCGTCAAAAAGCCGGCAATGTTTGGGCGCTCACCGTCGAAGGGCGGGAGCGATTGATAAAAACTGCCAAACAGTTGAGGGTACCCATCCAACGCACCGGCAGCCTTGCTCTGGCCGTTGACCAGGCCGAGGTAGATGCCCTGGAAGAATCAACCGAATTGTTGCAAGAGGACGGTTTTAATGCCCGGTTTGATTCTAGCGACCCTATCAATCGCGGTTTCGGTGCGGCTCTGCGGTATCCCGACGATGTAACTGTGAATGCTACCGCACTGACCTGGGCATTACTAACTGCCAACAACATAACCGTACACGAAAGAACCGAAGTGTACAAGCTGGAGCAAGAACAAGATGGCATACGGGTCTGGGCACAGGGTCGTACCGTGTTTTGCCGTGCCGTCGTATTAGCCATCAACGGCTACGCCCCACTACTCGATTTCTACTTTACCGACAAGGTTGCCCCCACCCGCAGTCTCATTTTCGCCACCGAGCCGCTGGACGAGGTGGTACTCGAACAGCCTTGCAGCGCCGACTATGGATACGAATATTGCCACCAGTTGCCCGACCGACGATTATTGCTGGGCAGTTGGCGGCGTCCCCGTGCTTTGGGTCAGAAAAAGAACACCGAATCAGACCCCAACGCCGAGTTGGACGACATGGTGCGCGATGGGTTATTCCGCTTTGCCTCGCGTCACTTTCCCGATGCCAATGTTGAGGCACGCGGCACCAATCGATGGTCTGGGGTGATGGGGTTCACCCCTGATGGTTTGCCACTGGTGGGCCGCTTACCCAACTTGCCCCAGGCCTATTTTGCGGTCGGCCTTGGAGGTCGGGGGTTGGCTTGGGCATTTGTCGTTGCCGATCAATTGGTAGAATCAATGCTGAACAACGCCGATCCGGGGACGAGATTATTCAACTAGGGCGAAATTTGCAGGAGGAGTGCCAATGCGCAAGGAAGCGTACCTCGCCAAATCACTCTCCGACGGTGTGGTACAGTGCCGGACCTGCGAACACTTTTGCACCATCAAGCCAGGCGATGTAGGAAAATGCGGTGTGCGCCGGAACCTGGATGGCACGCTTTATCTGCTTGTCTATGGAAAAGCTATCGCCATCCACATAGACCCCATCGAAAAAAAGCCTCTCTTTCACTTTATGCCTCGCGACAATATCCTCTCCATCGGCACATACGGTTGCAATTTTCGCTGTCCCTTTTGCCAAAACTGGCAATTGTCGCAGCCTCGCAATTTTATCGAACAGCAGGACGATGTGGTGCAACGAGCGATGCCTGAGGCACTCGTCAGCACCTGTCTGCAAGACAATATCCCAATGATCGCCTACACCTATAACGAACCGACTGTCTTTTTCGAGTACACCTACGACACCGCCAAACTGGCCCACGAACAGAACATCAAAAACGTCTATGTCTCTAACGGCTACATGTCGCAGGCGACACTCGACATGATCGCGCCATACTTGGATGGTATCAACGTGGACCTCAAGGCGTTTACCGACGAATTCTACCGCGAACAGTGCCAAGCCCGGATCGCACCGGTCAAGCGCAACATCTCGCACATCGCCCGCGAGACCGACATTTGGATCGAGGTCACTACGCTGTTGATCCCCGGCCTCAACGATTCTGACGAGGAACTGCGCGCAATGACCGAGTGGATGGCGGGCGTAGACCCTGATCTGATTTGGCACGTCACCGCTTTTCACCCCAATCACGAGATGCGCGACCGCCCCCGCACCTCTCAACAATCGCTGGCCCGCGCCTACGAGATTGGCACGCAGGCCGGGCTGCGCCACGTCTACGTGGGCAACGTGATGGACGCGGATCGTGAGAGCACCTATTGCCCCCAGTGCAAGCAAAAGCTAATTCAGCGTCAGTGGTACAGTGTGAAAGAGCTGTGGCAGGAACGCGGTACGTGTTCCCAATGCAACCACGCGATTGCTGGGGTCTGGTCATAGTTAGTACGCCCAAGTCTAGCGCGATTCAAGTACTTGATACAAGGAATCCAAAATGAACCGATTGGGTTTAGTCATTTCGCTTCTGTTGCCATTCTTAATAGGGTGTGTTCCAGAAAGAATCCTAGCTCCAACCGTCACGCCAACAGTCATCTCAACGTCAACTGGTACACCAATATCTCAACCCACTGCCGGAAAGATAGATGGAAAGGTAATGGATTCAAGTGATGGGTCTTTTATACCATTCGCAAATGTTAGTACAGATCCACCTACTAGCTCAGTTACTACCGATGAACGAGGAGATTACTCTATTGCGGATGTATCTCCTGGCAATTATGCGGTCACTGCATCCAAATTTGGTTACACAAGTGCAAGTGTGAACATTGCTGTTGGGACAAACAGAACAACCACAACAGATCTCCATCTAACAGCAAGCCTGACAAACATTCTTCCCACCTCCACGCCTGTTCCCGCAATGACGCCCCACGCCAGCAAAGATCTTGTTGCGTATTATCCGTTCAACGGTAACGCCAATGATGAAAGTGGAAATGGACATCATGGGGCAGCATATGGAGCTACGTTGACCTTGGATAGATTTGAAAACCCGGATAGCGCATATCTCTTTGATGGCATAGACGACTATATAGCACTGCCCGACAACTTGAACATTGTTGATACAGATTTTTCCATCAGTGCCTGGATAAAGCCTAGCGATTATGGTATCAAGAGCCCTATGAGTTCGTCATGTCATAGGTTTATTTTTTCATATAGATACAGGTCCCATGCATCCGGGCATTCTACAAACGGTGGGTTGCGCTTTGGTCTCAATGAAGATTCAGGTTGTGGCGGAAACAACTATTTGACAATAGCATTCTTCAAACCAGATTTTGCAGCTAGTGGAATAAATCACGAATATGATAGCACTGATTGGTTTCTTTACACTGTGACACGAGCGTCTGAGGAAATGATTATTTACGTGAATGGAGAAGCTGTGTCGTGGAACGAAACCTCTGGAGGACCCCTGTATGAAAATCCTGCGCATTTTTATTCGACTATAGGCGCACAGCGGGTAAGAATAGTAGAAGGGGTCGCATTTCCATTTGCTGGCATCATTGACGACGTACATATCTACAACTATGCTTTGTCTGAATCTCAAATCCGGGAGGATTTGTTACCCTGAGAGTGCTCGTCTGAACAATGATATTAGATCGTGTGTAGGCCAAGTGCCTGGATACTCGATTAGTTGGACCATTCACTGCAAGTCAAGAGAGGATAAAAATGGACAAGCAAATTCAATGGATCACGTACAAGGAGAAAAGGGTTCTGTTCAACAATTATGCCGGTCTCCGGGGGGACGATTACATAGCTGCCATCGAAGAGACCAAGCAAGAACTTTTACGTCATCCAAAAGGCAGCGTAATCTTGACCCTGACCGACGTATCGGATTCTGTTGCTTCGCCCGATACATCGAAAAAAGCCAAGGAATTAACGGCTGCGACAAAAGGAAATGAGATCACCACTATTGCTGCCACGGTTGGAATGACGGGAATAAAAAAGTCTCTGGCCCAGTTCATCAGAAAAGACGTGCATTTTTCGGATAGTATTCAAGAGGCCAAAGATTGGTTGGTGGAGCAAGCTGATAGCTAGTCGAGTAGAACAATGTCAACACCAAAAGAACGTAAAGCAACCATTCGTCGGGTCATTGACGAAACGCTTCACCAGGGTAATCTAGATGCATTGGACGCGCTGTATGCCGACGACTTTTATCGCCGCAGACCTCCGTATCCAGATATTGACGGCCTACAAGCGCTCAGGCAAAACTTTGCAGACATCCGCAGTTCATACCCCGACGTTCACGTCACGATCGACGAGATAATCATCGAAGGAGACACATCCGTCTGGCGGTGGACCTTTTGGGGCACACAGACAGGTGCATCACCAACTACCGGCGCGCCGCCCACCGGCAAGAGAGTGACATTTACAGGATGTACTGTAGCTCATTGGAAATACGGCAAAATCGTCGACGACTTTCAAAATGCGGATTGGTTGGGTCTGTTGCAGCAGCTTGGCTATGAAATAGCTCCACCATAAAAAGAATCTGGTAACAAAAATTGTTATGGGAGGTGACTAATGTCCAAATCACCCATCCGACAGCCTGCCGTCGCCGGTCAGTTCTATCCCGGCGACCGCGCGGGCTGTATTAGTCAAATCAAACAGTATCTGCCTGCCGAACCCAGTCCTGACGTTCCCGAAAAGATCATAGCCGGCCTGGTCCCCCACGCCGGGTGGACCTACTCTGGCGCTATGGCGGCCAAGGTTTTCGCTGCCATCAAGGCCAAAAGCACGCCGGAAACCTTTGTCCTGCTCAGCGCTATGCACAAATGGAGCACGTCTCACCCGGCCGTCTATGCCAATGGCAGTTGGAATACTCCCTTGGGCCAGATTGAGGTGGACGAGGAACTGGCGACAGATATCCTCCAAACCGGTGACGGTTTGTTCACCAATGCGCCCGATGCCCACGCCAAGGAGCATTCTGCCGAAGTGCAGGTGCCCTTTATCCAGCATTTCTTCTCCGAGGCCAAGCTCCTGCCCATCTTGCTCCCCCCCGACGCCAGTGCTGCCCGCGCCGGTGAGATCATCGGCCAAGTGATAAATGCGGCACAAAAATCCATCGCCGTCGTCGGCACCACCGACCTGACCCACTATGGCCAAGCGTACTATAATTTTGCGCCAGCGGGGACAGGCAAGCCGGCCCTAGAGTGGACGCGGGCCAACGACGAGCGGGTCATCGACCTCATCCTCGATATGCGGGCAGAAGAGATCGTCGCTGAAACCAGCGCCCACCGCAATGCCTGCGGGGGAGGAGCGATTGCGGCAACCGTCGCGGCGGCGCGGATGATGGGGGCAGAAAAGGGTCACTTGTTGGAATATACCACCAGCTACCACGTGATGCCCCGTGGCACAGCCACCAACTTTGTTGGCTATGCCGCGATTGTGTTCTAGACAAACAGGAGGCCGCTCATGCCCCTTTCAGACATGGACCGCCAATATTTGTTAAAGTTAGCCCGCGAGGCCATCACCTATCGCTTGCAGGGAGAGGAACTGCCGCCAGTAGACCCAGAGGCTTTGCCCGAATCTCTCTCTCATAACGGGGCCTGTTTCGTCACGCTGACCAAGCGCGGGGAGTTGCAGGGCTGCATCGGCTCGCTGGAACCGCGTCGGTTGCTGGTGGAGGATGTGCGCGCCAACGCCATCTCTGCCGCTTTTCACGATCCCCGCTTCCCGCCAATGCAAGAGGCCGAGTTGGACACCATACGCGTCGAACTCTCTATCTTGGGCACCCCCGAACCGTTGTCGTACGACGGACCTGATGATCTGATCACCCAACTGCGCCCTGGCATAGACGGTGTGGTCCTCGAGAGCGGTTGGAATCGGGCCACGTTCCTGCCCCAGGTGTGGGACAAGCTTTCAGACCCGCATCAATTCCTGGGGCAACTGTGCCGTAAAGCCAACCTCTCCGCCGACGCTTACCGCAAGCCTGGCCTCAATGTGTACGTTTATCAAGTGGAAAAGTTCAAAGAGGGGGAAAAAGAAGCAATCTGAGCAATTCTCAATCATTTCTGGAACATGCTGACGCATCGAAGCAATGCCCCAAAGAGAAAAAGCATCATACTCAGGCCCACGACAACGCGATAGCGCGTTGGCAAAGTCGTTTCGTCTGGATACCTCTGCTTTGCCACTAGAAAAGTAAAGCCTGCAACGGCGGCTGCAATTCCTCTGGTAATCCAATAGACGGTACGTGCACTATCCTCAGATGTTGTCACCCCGACAAGTCCGAGAATCAACGAAACGATTCCAAACCCGGTTAGTAATATCCAAGCCGATTTCTTTTCCTGCACAAGCGCTTTACACTCCTCCACAATCCTTGGGATAAAAGGTCTGGAACATGACCTCGAACGAGGCAGCCCACTCGGACCACACATCCTCCGGAGCTTGCGCGACAATCTGGTACACGACGTCATTGGGAAGCAGATCGCCCAACATGGTCTCGGGCCGGACGACGATCATAAAACGCACGCGTTCGCCCCCGCCACCGCTCAATTCGGCCTGGAGACCGTCCAGCGCGTTGCCCAAATAGTCTGTCACCTGCACCGGCTCGAATGAAGGCGCGTTTGACGAGTCAACCCACCGAGTACCGATTTGGGTTGCCAGGGCATCGAGAGATGCATCCTGTTCCGCATCGGTGCGGCGGCGAGCAGTGATGAACACGAATACCGATTCGTCATCTGATTGGAACAGAATCCCATCGGTCGTCAATAGCTCTGGGGGATGACTGACCATGTACGTGCAATCGTCAAAAAAGACCGTGCCCTCAGGAGAGATCGGTGTCAGCAATTGTACTGGCTCTTCCGTCATCTGCGGCGTGGGCGATGTCAGGGGAGTGCAGGCAAGCAGCGCGATGAATAACAGGATAAGAATCGCGCCCACAAGTCTATGATCGTGACTCATAGTTTGAACCCTCTAATTCTCCTATCACGAATATTTTCAAGCAGGAAGATTCGTAATCCAAAATGAATCCCCGGGAAGCGACTCATTCCTCACACAACTCGGCGGTCTTTGTGAATGATACCTTGATCTCTTGGCTCCCCAACATCCCTGCCATTTCGATGCTCTGATCTGTCGTGGGAACGTGTTCAGAAAAGTTACTGTACGTCTCGATCAACGAGTGCGTGCCGTCTTCTTCGACCACATCCAAGCTCACAGACCCCGATGGCGGAACCTTGACCCGGTCAAGAAGCAACCCATCGACACAGTTGTTGCGCACCTCCAGCACACCACCGTTGCAGTTGTTCACCGTGACCTCTAGACATTCGTTCTCCGGCTCGACGGTCAAGTCGAGTATGACCGTTCTCCCAGAACAACCGCCCATCATACCAATCCCCACCGTTTCCACGCATCCCGGCGCGGGGCTATCTTTGACGACGATACAACTCAACAGGACCACAACTTGTATCCCCACGACCAGCAATACCGTTTTTTTGGATTTTGATTGTCTCATTCTACTCATTTTCATTTTGCACATTTCTCCCAGCCTCAGTGGATCCAGCTTTTGAGGAGCCAGGCACACCCACGTGCCGAGCGAGACCGCATCTGCGGATGCTAAGGGAATTCCAGAGAAATAAATCTCCCAAACAGATTTTGTAATGCAGTCAACGACACCGTGAAAAAGCAGATTATGATGGAATTCCTGGAGCTTTGCCGGTTATTTTGTAACTCGCGTGCGATTTATGAGATTCTCCGCCGTAAATTTTGGGATGAGTTAAAAACTGGAAAAGCCTAACTCGGATTCAACGAGAAACGCGCCGCCACGTGAGCTGCGCCAACGCCACCCCGGTGCGCTCGTAATATTCCATCTTGATGTCGTGGATGCCGGGGCTCAGGCGGACCGTCGCGTTGCGATAGCCGCGCATCGGACGCCAAGAATCGATCAGCAGCCGTCTGTCCACCCACAAGCGCACGCCGTCGTCGGTGTAGGTAGTAAAGCGGTAGAGACCACCTTCAAAATAGAGGGGCTGTATCCAGCGGGCGGAGAAATAGTCCGTCGGCACCCCACTGCCCGGCGAACTAAAACCCCAGTTGTGATCCAGTGACTCTTCGATGCGCGACAGCACCGGCTCGCCGCGCAGTTCGGTGTTGTCAAAGTACGAAGTTTCCCACGGATCGTCGGCCCACGCGGCTTCCCATCCGGTCCCCTCCGGAATCGAGTCGTCAATTGGCTCGGGGATGTAGGTGGGGGGCGCATTGCCATCAGTGCTGGACTCCCACCAGAACCGGACGCGGGCGTGACCGTTCCGCTCGTAATACTCCAGCCGGATGGTGTGTGGCCCTTGCAGGTAGGTGCCGTCCACGTAATGGAGTTCGTAATCCATATCCTGCCACTTGTCGATGATGATGGCCTGGTCGAGCCACAGCCGCACGCCGTCGTCGGCCTGCAGCGCAAAGCGATAGTAGCCGGGCGTAAAGTGCACCGTGCGCGTCCAACGGACGGAAAAGTTGTCGTCGGGCATCCAATCCACCGGTGGCCCCACGCCCCAATCAAAGCTGATCTCGCCATCGTTCCGCTCCAGCGCCGGTCCGCCGACCATATTCCGGTTGTCAAAGTATTCACCCTGCCAGTCGGTAAAGGCCTCCCGCAACTGCCACCAGACGTGCGCGCTAGCACCGCCTCCGCGCTCGTAATACTCGACCACGATCGTGTGCTGGCCCGCCGCCAAATAGACCTCGCCAGTGTGGGTATTGGGCAGTTTCATCTCTTCCCAGGCATCGACCACCAGCCCGCCGTCCACCCACACACGCACGCCATCGTCGGTGCTGGTGAGAAAGCGATAGGTGCCGGGGTTAAAGCCCAACGTGCGCGTCCAGCGGACCGAAAAGGTATCGCCACCCATAGACGGATCGGGACTGCCGCTGCCCCAGTCAAAGTCGATGGCTTCGTCGTAGCGCACCACCGCTGGCGTGCCCGCAAAGGTCTGGTTGTCGAAATATTCGCCGCGCCAGGTCGAGCCGCCCGACACCGGCCGCCATCCAACGCTGATGGTGGCATCGGCGTGGTGCTCAAAGTACTCGATCCGCACCTGGTAGGTGCCGGTCGGGATGTAGTGGTCCACATAGAGCGGCTCAGCCCACCGGTCGCGCCACTCGTCCACCACCAACTGGTCGCCCACCCAGATCCGCACGCCGTCGTCGGAGAGGACCGTAAAGCGATAGGTGCCCCCGGCAAACCAGTCCTCGCGCGTCCAGCGAACGGAAAAGTCGTCGGACGGGACACCCCCCCCAGGGCTGCCGGTGCCCCAGCTAAAGTTGACGGCGTCGTCGTAGCGGCTCATGACGGGGCTGCCACCCAGGTCGCGATTGGCGAAATAGTCGCCCCACCAAGCCCCCGGCGCGGCGGCTACGGTAGGTTGGCTGAGCACAGGCACGCCAACCAGGGTGAGGGTAAAAATCAAAAGGGTGAGTGTGAGAACGAGATTTTGTTTCTGTATCATCGTCATACCTCCTAAATTACCAAATGGGGAGTACGACCGTCTGTCCCACCCCGATTATACTCGCAAAAAAGCAGAGTGGCAATGGTTCGTAGTGAGCAGACTTGAGTCTTTGAGCATTTCGAGGGTAAAATTCAGATCGAGTAACAGATTTTTTTTGAAGCGCTGATGAACGCGGATTGACGCAGACAAATGCCAAATTTGGTTTGAAGGCAATGACAAATCTGTGTTTATCTGCGGTTAATTTTTCTCATTTGACGTCCCGCCAGGATGCGTTAGAATGCGCCTATGAAATATTATATATGGACCATTGGTTGTCAAATGAACGCTGCCGATTCGCGGCGGCTGGCCTCCGTCTTGGAACAACTGGGGTACGAGTCTGCTGAGCAGGCTGAGAGAGCGGACATTGTCGTGCTGAACACCTGCGTCGTGCGCCAGTCGGCTGAGGACAAGGTGTACGGGCGGTTGGGCAGTCTGCGCCCGCTAAAGGAGCGGAATCCGAACGCCATCATCGGGGTGATGGGCTGCTTGGTGGGTGTCAAGGACCCGGCCCCGCTGCACCGCCGTTTCCCCCTGGTGGACGTGTTTATGCCGCCATCGGACCCCGGCCCGCTGCTGGACTATTTGGCCGAACGCGGGATAGAGGACCCAGGCCGAGCGATGGAGACCGCCAAGGACACCCGCCGCCACCTGTTACAGGACGGCGACCTGACGCTTCCGGCCCACGAGCGGGGCAGCCTGGTCTCGGCCTACGTGCCCACCGTCCTGGGCTGCTCCCACGCCTGCACGTACTGCATCATCCCCTACCGGCGCGGGGCCGAGCGCAGCCGCCCGATGGAAGAGATCATCGCAGAGACAAAGTCCCTGGCCGCCCAAGGCGTGCAAGAGATCACCCTGTTGGGCCAGATCATAGACCGGTACGGACTCGACTTGGATACGCCGGATGGGAGCAATCCGCACACCCTCGCACACTTGCTCCGCCAAATCCACGAGATCGACGGGCTCCAACGCATCCGCTTTCTCACCTCGCACCCAAACTGGATGACGGACGAGCTGCTGGACGCCGTGGCCGAACTGCCCAAGGTGTGCGAGCATATCGAGGTGCCGGTGCAGGCCGGTGACGACGAGATCCTGGCCCTCATGCGGCGCGGCTACACCGCCGATGACTATGTACGTTTGATCGCCCGCATCCGGGAGCGGATTCCGGGGGTCTCTGTCGCCACCGACGTCATTGTCGGATTCCCCGGCGAGACCGAGGCCCAGTTCCAGCGCAGCTACGACCTGCTGGCCGATCTGCGGCTCGACAAGGCCCACGTCGCCCGCTACTCTCCCCGCCCACAGACCGTCGCCACCCGCCGCTTCCCCGACGACGTGCCGCGGGAGGAAAAAGAACGCCGCCGCAAGGCGCTCGACGATTTGCAGGCCGAGGTGGTGGGCGAGATCAACGCCCGCTTGCTGGACCAGGCGGTCGAGGTGTTGGTGGCGGGGAAGAAAAAAGAGCGTTGGTGGGGCCGCACCCGCACCGACAAGTTGGTTTTCTTTGAGGATGAGGGGGACTGGCGGGGGCAGATGGTGAACGTGCGGATTACCTGGGCCGGGCCGTGGTCGTTGATTGGGGAACGGGTTGCTGAACCACTTGGCTGAAAGCGTTGGGTTTTGTTCCTCAACCCAACCTGCACATATAGAGAGATCATATCATATGAAACTGTTACAATCAAGATTCTGGTTATTGTGGACATTTGCAGGCTTCCTAATAATGACAACAACAGGGTGCATGAGGTCAAATCCTGTAGTGCGTCAGGTGGATACATCGACTACCACAACGTGGCCATCAGCGATTTGGAAAGATGCGGTCGCTACTTTTATCGATCCAACTCTGGGACTAGCCGTAGATGTGCCGAGCGATTGGTGCATAAAACCGCGTACAGGCGCCGTAACTGACCCTGTGCCAACTTTTCTTTCCTCACCTTGTTTCAACGGGGCTCCCATTCCGTTGAAACCATGCACGCAGGTGCAGATTACCACAGGGTCTTCTAATATTCACAGTATTGATGAGGCAAAGGACTATATTGTACAACGAAACTGGGTGGTATTTAAGGAAAAGCAGCTTGATCTTCAGGGATTTCCAGCTTTGTGGATTGAGACTGAAGCAGGAGAGACAGATACCTCTCCAAAGTTTCCCGCTATTCGGGTGTTCGTCTTGACCAATGAGTATGTGGTTGTGGTAAGTGCTTACGGGGAATTGGCCCCAGTAGCTGATGTTGTGAACTCGATTCGACCGATAGAGACAGAAGAATCAAACAGTCCGTAGATTATGCTTGTAGCGAGCGTATTAGCTACAGTTTGAGTACACGATCTACCAAGGAGAAAAATGACCGACACCTTCCCCAAAGTCCAAGTCGCAGTCGTGCAGGCCGCGCCAATCCTCTTTGACCACGACGCCACCGTCGAAAAGACCCGCCGCCTCACCGCCGAGGCCGCCGCCCAAGGCGCGCAACTGATCCTCTTCCCCGAAGCCTTTATCCCGGCCTACCCACGAGGGTTGGGCTTTGGCACCGTGGTCGGGAGCCGCAGCCCGGTGGGGCGGCGCACGTGGGAGCGCTACTGGGCCAACGCCGTCGACGTGCCCGGCCCGCTGGTTCTCTGGCACGACATCCGGTCTATTTCTATACCCCGGATTACTATTTGAGATTTCTAACGGTAGAGGTTGATCAGTTGCCGCGCAAGCCCGTCCTGATGGGGCACAGTATGGGTGGCGCACTGGTTTAGTGGTATCTAAAACACGTGGGCGACGATTTTCCCGCGACGATGCTGGTGGCCCCTTGAGCTTTGCACAACAATGTCGCAAATGGTATCCGGTGGTGGCGTGATATTTTAACACAACCCGCCCTTGTGGCATCCTCTCAAGCAGATCGAAACACCGCTGCTCTGGCTGGCAGGAGAAATAGATGCCGTCATTACTACCGCGAGACAGCAGAGATGATTCATAATTGGCTCAATGCGCGTGGAATCGCGCAAGGGGATGCATGACCTGTTCAAGTGCATCCATATCATATCGTTTAGAAAAGGAGAAACTCGTGAAGATTGGTATCTGTTCGTACAGTTTTCACCGGCTGTTAGAGGCCGGGAAGCAAGACATGTTCAAGTATATTACCGACTGCAAAGAATTGGGGATGACCCAACTCGATCCCTGGCACATGCACCTGGCGCCGTTGGCGGATTCGGAAGAGGCCTGGAAGGCTCAGGCTGATCCGGAAAACGTCTGTCTCTCTGCCGAGGAGCAAGAGTACCTGGATCGCGTGAAACGTGCCGCCGATGACGTGGGGCTGCCTTTCGGCTGCATCGCCGTGGACGGCGCGCACATCTACGAGCCGGATTTGAAGGACCGGAAGGCCAATCGCGCGTTCGCGTACAAGTGGCTGCTGGCCGCCGAAAGATTGGGTGCCCGTCAGGTGCGCCTCGATGCCGGTGGCCCGGCGGAACTGACGGACGACATGTTTCAGATCATCATGGAAGGGTATGACGACTTGATCGCTCGCGGCCGTGACAAGGGGATCGAGATCATTATGGAGAATCACTGGGGGTCGACGAACGTCCCCGCGAACGTGGTCAAGATCATCGAGGCAGCCGATGGCCTGGGGCTTCTCTTTGACACCCACAACTGGGGGCCGGGTCTGATGGAGGAAGGTTGGCAAACGTGTGCCAAGTATGCCAAGGCCGTTCACATCAAGACGTTCGCGTTCGATCAGGACGGCAATGAGACGTCGGGGGATATGCCCCGGGTTATGCGCCTCCTCATAGACGCCGGGTACGATGATTGTTGGGGCATCGAGAGCTGTCCAAAAGACGGCGACGAGTACCAAGGCGCTCGGCAAACGGTCGCCCTCATCAAGCGCGTCTTGGGCGAGCTTGGATAGGAGCGAGCAATGCGCAAAATTCGTGTGGGAGTCATTGGCGTGGGCCAGATCGGCAAACGCCATGTGAGCGAATATCAAGAGATTGAAGGGGCTGAGGTCGTCGCGATTGCGGACATCAATCAAGCCGAACTGGATCGTGTGTCCGAGCAGTACAACATTCCGAACAAGCACACAGATTTTTTGGAACTCGTCCAACGGGATGACATTGAGGCCGTTGATGTTTGTCTTCACAACAATCTGCACGTGCCAGCGACGGTGGCAGCCTTTGAGGCCGGCAAGCACGTCTGTTGCGAAAAGCCGATGGCCGGTTCGTACCGTGACGCGCAAATCATGTACGACGCGGCTCAAGAGTTGAACTGCAAACTTTCCATTCCGCTGCGAGCAATTTATCAAAAGGGTGCCAAGGTCGCCAAGGCACTCGTAGACAGAGGCTTGTTGGGCAAGCTCTACCACGCGCGTTCTACCGGGTTCCGTCGCCGCGGCAGGCCCTACGTGGACGGTTACGGGACCGCCCAGTTCGTGCAGCGGGAACACGCCAGCGGCGGCGCGCTGTACGATATGGGCGTCTACCATATCTCCCTCATGCTGCACCTCCTGGGCAACCCGCAGCCGCTGCGGATCTCGGGCAAGATTTATCAAGAGACCGATATGGACCCTGAGCGGCAAGAGTTGAGCGGCTATGACGTGGAGGAATTAGGGATGGGTTTCGTCAGGCTGGAGGATGGTATCTCGCTCGATATCATCGAGGCCTGGGCCATTCACCTGGATGGATTCTCCCCGCCCTATATCGTAGGAAGCAAAGGGGGGATACGATTGACTCCATTCGGCTCTGGAGACGGCAAAGGCTTTGGTTTTTACCACAGCGTGGGCGATCTAGACGTAAACAGCACCGTGAATCTCGATGCATTTGATTATCGGGTGCACAGCCTGCGTGAAAACGCCGATGCCTATGACAGCCACTTTTGTCATTGGATCGCCGCACTCCAGGGGCGGGTCGAGTTGTTGCCGACGGCCGAGCTTGCTCTGAATACAATGTTGATCTCGGAAGGCATTTACCTTTCGGACGAGCTGGGCCGTGAGGTGACTGCTGAGGAGGTCAAGGCGTCGTCAAAGTCGGTCGCGATCGAGTTGTAGGCGCAATGCGGTTCAGTCAAGACTTTGGGTTTTACAGGTAGGTGCCCAAGAAATGAAATTCGTTCAAGTAAATGAAACAGACAAGGCTAGATTATTCGACTTGCACAAGCAAGCGCTTGGTTCGTATGTCGATCAAATTTATGGGTGGGATGACTCGGAGCAAGAAGAATTCTTCAATCAAAAGTTTGACACGTCAGCTAACAAGTGGATCATAGTTGATAGAGCTAAAGTTGGAGTAATCAAATACCGAGACAATGGTGATCATTTCTACATTGACAACATTGAAATCTACCCCGAACATCAGGGCAAAGGTTTTGGATCCGCTGCCATCAATAGCGTCTTATCTAAAGCCGGTAGGAGAAACGTCAATGCTGAATTGCAGGTCTTTAAGATCAACCCAGCCGCCAGACTCTATAAAAGGCTCGGTTTTCAGAAAATCGGCGAAACCGAGACACACCTTCAAATGAGATGGGTGTCTAACTCCATTAGGGCAGACTGTGCTGAACCAAGGGCTTGAAACTACTGTTGGAATGATATTGGCTTGCCAGCGGTGGTACTGGGTTTGCCCAGTGCCACCGCTTGATTCAACCTTTGTGCAGTCAGTAATCACAGGCGGAAAGCACTATGGACAATTCCATTTGGACACGAGAGAGAAATTCAACATCATCAGGCAATGCAGCGAGGAAAACAAACATGCCCCAAGTCCAAGTTCAACTTTTTCCCTATCTTTTTCAACCAAACTCGGGCCCGCCGATTGCGGCTGAATGGGGACAGCTTTTCGTGCCCGAAAACCGGCAGGAAGATAATAGCCGACTCATCACAATACCCTTTGTCCGCTTTCGCTGCACCTCAAAAGACCCCGGCACACCCATCGTCTTTTTGCAGGGCGGGCCAGGGGAATCGCTATTACCGGATCTGTCAGAATTATGGACAAGACCGGTGTGGAGGCCCCCTCTCGAAATCGCGGATTTTGTCTTTATCGAACAGCGTGGATTTGGCTTGTCGCGTCCTTGCCTCGACTGCCCTGGCACGCTTGACGTTTCTTTAGATGAACCGGGGAGCACCGAACGCTACCTGGATGCCCAGCGCTCGCATCTCACGCGGGCAGTTTCCTTTTGGCAAGAACAGGGAATCGATCTGGGTGGGTACAATGTCCGCGAAATGGCCGCCGATATCGACGATCTGAGGCAAGCACTAGGCTATGAACGGATATCACTTTTCGGCGGCAGCTTTGGTTCGCATCATGGGTTAACGTTACTACGTTATTACGGTCAATTTATCGAACGCGCGCTTCTTTGGGGTGTTGAAGGACCCAATCACACCCTGAAACTTCCCAGCAGCGTCCAGAGGCATTTGGTCAAGCTCGACACGCTCCTCAAAAAGGATTCGGATCTCGGCAGGCACGTTCCCGATTTGCTAGAATTAATGACATCCGTACTGGACAGATTGGAGCGACAGCCAGTCACTGTTGAGACCTTGCATCCCCAAACGAAAAACCAAGTCCACATCACCCTTGGCAAATATGATCTGCAATTAGCAACGGCCAATGGAATGGGCAACACATTTTTCCTACAAGCATTACCTGCACGTTACCTGACTATGGCGCAAGGGGACTATACCTGGCTGGCAGAGCAAGTCATTCAAGAACGGGTTGATCAAAAGAGCAATATTATGTATGCGGCCACCGACTGCGCATCGGGAGCAACAGCGGCGCGCAGGGAACAAATCGCGAGGGAAGCGCCGACCACGTTGCTCGGAGACACCATCAACGAACCATTTCACGCGCTCTGTGACATGCTAGGCAATCACGATCTAGGTGATGATTTTCGATCCCAATTTACCTCTGATGTTCCCACTTGTTTGGTATGTGGCTCTCTGGACGCGCGGACACCCATCAGCAACGCGCAAGAACTATTGCCGGA
Organism: Chloroflexota bacterium; assembly: GCA_024232355.1. The sequence goes on from JAAEPW010000705.1 coordinate 59,168, forward strand.
CCTTTCTAATGGTCAGACGCTCACCATCAAAGGTGTCTCCCACGATCTTACTCGGGGCGATCATGTCAAAGAGTTGACCCGTTGTCGTGACGAGTTCTTCCGCAGCGAGCCGTTGGTGAACACACAGCTGCATTCGTCCTTTGCGTTTCAACCCTATGAAAAGGCCCACTAACAGTCCAAATTCAGAGGAGTATTTACTCAGCCTACCTTTGCAAAGGTTCGACAGCGCTTTTCAAGCCAAAGATACTTTCGTTGACCAAAAATCACTACAACAACAGTGCAATTCGCAACCTTCGCAAGGGTAGGCTGAGTAGCTACCATCCAGGACTGTTTCCCAAGACAGGGGCATTTGTGTCTGAAAAAGAGTTCTCGTTTGTTTACCTAGATGTTGATGTATATCAAAGCACAAAGGAAAGCCTGGAATTCTTTTATCCTCGGATGACCAAAGGTGGAATCATACTGTCCCACGATTATCAGTATCCCGGAGTGCGGCAAGCATTTAAGGTACTTATTTAGCGTCCACGAGAACGCCGGGCGAGCAACACTGGGTGCGAATGACATTTCCAGATATTATCACCTGTTAGGGAGGCGGGATGTCAGTGGACTCGCCTAGCAAGGGGGG
>JAAEPW010000706.1 GCA_024232355.1 Chloroflexota bacterium
AAATTGCTCGATTTCTTGAGTCACTTGTGGATACCGATCGTGGTCGTGGGAGCCGGTGGTACCGCGGGTCTCACTCGTATGATGCGCGGGAATCTGCTAGATATCGTAAATATGCAGTACATCCAGGCTGCCCGGGCGAGAGGACTGCCGGAAGGGCGCGTCATTATCAAGCACGCGGTCAGGAATGCGATCCATCCTCTCATTATGAACCTGGGATCAAGCCTGCCCTTTATCATCAGTGGCAATATGGTGATGGCCAGGGTCATGGGGCTACCCACTACCGGCCCGCTTTATTTTAATGCGCTGCGGCAGCAAGACATGTACCTGGCAGGCACGTTTCTCATGTTCCTGTCCATTCTGTTGGTCACTGGAAATTTTTTGGCCGATATCCTGCTGGCCTGGATCGATCCCCGTATCCAATTTGAATAAGGCTTTTCCAATTTCTAAATTATCCCAAAGCTTGGAGTGAAAGCAAGATACAAGTATGCAAACACTACAAAAAAGGCGGAAAAGCTTGAGGAATTCCTGAAAAGTGTCTAGTTTGCTCCCAAAATTGGACTAGCGAAATCAATTGGTGGGATATTTATTTTCCTGGAATTCCCTAAACCCATCCCCACTTTTCCACAAGAGAGAAGGTTTTTCACCCGCTTGAAGGAGTTTTTATGACTGAACATACAGCCCAAACGAAAGAGAGCGTGCAGCCACCGGCGCTTCAAAGTGAAACTGTGGCAGAGACGGGACGACTGTCCCTGCAGCAGCTTATGTGGCGGCAATTTTTGAGCAATCGCCTGGCCGTTGCTGGCGGAATTGTGCTTGTTCTTCTTTACTTGACAACGGTCGTCTTGACCGAATTCATCGCGCCCTATCATCCCACGCTCGTAAAAGAGGACTATGTGAGCATGTCGCCCCAGTTGCCCCGCTTTGTCGATCAAGAGGGCCAGTTTCATCTGCGCCCATTTGTCTATGGCACGACAGTATCCCTGGATTCGATAAATTTAGCATGGGTGCATGAGCCAGATTACAGCATAAGGTACCCCGTACTTTTCTTTACTCACGGGACACCGTACAAATTGTTTGGTGTGATACCCACAGACATTCATCTTTTCGGCGTGCAGGAACCGGGAACCCTTTTCATCTTTGGCAGCGATGGTATGGGACGCTGTGTATTTTCCCGCGCTATTTATGGCGGGCGCGTGTCGCTCACCATAGGGCTGATCGGTGTGGTCTTGACGGTCATATTTGGCTCGTCACTGGGCACCATTTCCGGATACTATGGCGGGATGTCGGATGTCGTTTTACAGCGCGTGATTGAATTGCTGCAATCCTTTCCTGGTATCGCCCTCTGGGCAGGTCTGGCGGCTGCGCTGCCAGCCGAATGGCCGCCGATCAGACGTTTCTTTGCGATCTCGGTGATTCTATCGTTTGTAGCGTGGACCGGTTTGGCCCGGCAAGTGCGGGCCAAGATGCTGGCCTACCGCGAGATGGATTACTCGTCTGCCGCCCGGGCGGTGGGT
>JAAEPW010000707.1 GCA_024232355.1 Chloroflexota bacterium
CTCAACACCACCGGTGAGACGCCGGTGATAAAGGCGCGGTCCAACCCACCCCCCACAGCGGCGGACTTTATCGCTTTGAACAAGGTCTTGAGCGTGCCCTCGCCATACAGCAACGCCTCGTAGCGGCTCTGGCCTGTCTGCCCGCTGGACATCAAGACCTCGTTGGCAAAGTTGTCATACTCGTCAATCAACAAATAGAGCCGATGAGGCGTTTGCTGCACGGCCGTCAGCAACGCCTGCAAGGAGGCCAGGGCGTCCACAGGATCAATCTCAATTTTCGTGGGCAGACGGTTTTGGTAACGGACGGCAAAGTCTCGAATACGTGCGTTCACGTAACGGTAAAGCGCTTGTTTGACCTGTTCGGCTTTTCCTTGCGGGTCTACGACCGAAAAGTCCCACTTTAGTATAAAGTATTGGTTGTGCAGCGGCGTGGGATTTTGCCCGATAGACAGGTGACCAAACAGTCGCTCAAACTCGTCGGCCTTGGCCACGTCGTAATAGTTCTCCAGGGTCGAGAGCAACAGGCTCTTGCCAAAGCGACGCGGGCGCAGAAACAGCAGTTGCTTGCCCGTCTGTTCGATCAAGGGAATGCGGTCGGTGCGGTCTACGTAGACATAGCCCTCGGTGATGAGGCTGTAATAGTCACTGATGCCATAAGAGAATTTGAGCAC
>JAAEPW010000708.1 GCA_024232355.1 Chloroflexota bacterium
GTTGAACACCAGTGGGGAAGGATACAATGCGCCTCGAATGGTAACGCCAGGTCTTGCGGCCCTGGCCCTGGGCACAAAAAAGCGTGACAGCGTGACAGACGTGACAGACCGTGACAGGGCATAAAAATCGTGACAGGGATCGTGACAGAACTTTCAGTCATCGTGACAGACTGTGACAGAGATCGTGATAGGCTGTGACAGCATCATTGAACAGCGATACCATCAAGAAAGGAGCCAAAAATGACAAAACGCACATCATCGATCTCGAACCGGCACAAGTGTGGACATTGCCGACGAGCATTCTACGCATTCGACGACGATGTCACTGATCTTTGTCCTACGTGTCGTCAGCGACTCGGCCAAGCTATGACAGAGCCAACAACACAAGCAACAATGGTCCCTGATACAGGCTCAAGCGACCTCACCCACCCCTGGCAAATGGAGATGAGGTTCTCCTAATGAGTGGCACTGTCGGCGCAAGCAAAGATGAATTGGAATTCTAAAATCAATGGAGGAACAATGCACAGAAAAAGCAAGGGAATGATGGCTTTCGCTACGTACACAATCGGTCTGCTCACAGTGATGGTCGGGGCAATCGTCTGCTACACACTGGCGATCTTTGGCAAGATGGCCGAGGCCGACGCGGCGGTTGTACTGACCATCGCGGCAACCGTGGGCTTTGCCCTGTCCACCACCGGCGTGACGTTGAGGGCGCACCGGTTGGGAAAAGACACGACCGGCCCTCTGATCTTTGGCACAGGGTTGCTCGTGGCGATGGGTGGTTCGCTCGCCGTCTATACCCTGACGTTATACCGAATGGTTTCCGAAACGGGCGCGACATTGGCGTTCACGTCAGTGGTCGTGCTGTCCCTCGTCTTGGTGATCGCGGGCATCGTGCGCAGAGTATATTCTATCGAACGGAAGGGGTCTGGAATGGCCGTGATGCAGCCGCTGCGCAGGATATACACACGCAGGGTCGAGGAGGGGCAAGATGGACAAAATGGGTAACCGTAATCGTCTGTGGATATTCGTGGGGATGGTAACGACGGTTTTTGCCATCACGCTGGCGATGATCGTCGGTCGCCGTCTGGACGATGAAGCAGTGGGCGTACTGATCGGTATCGTGGGCGGTGTTGGTGCGACCGTTCTCGCGAGCGCCTGCTATCTGCTTGTCGCCTCTTTTGGTCACCGAGGGCCTCCGCCGCAACCCCTGAGAACAACGGAACCCTCGGCAGAACCGGTATCACTGTCACAGATCCCCTCGCTCACGGACGCCGAAACAGCCCTGGTCGAGAGCGAGTACCGGTGTGGCTACCGCGATGGATGGATTCAAGCCGTGGGAGCGATGTGCGACCTGATGAGCAACCGCCAGTTGACGTGGCAAGCGGCTCACGCCGCCTGCTGGCGTCATTGGGAAACCACATTGCTCCCCTGGATGTGGCCCAATAGAACAGAGACAGAAATACAGCAACCATAAAATAAGGAGAGATTTTAGAAATGTATCACATAGCTTTTGATCCCGGATTTGGAAATGGCAAAATCGCCCTCATCGTGGACGGCGAGCTGCGGACCATCGTGGTCAGTGCAATCGTCGGAATGGGCAACACGAACATTGGGCGACTCGGCATCGGCGATGTGGGGCGGCAACGTCGTCGGCGATTGCCGGACCAAGTGACTTTTGGTGGCGTTGGCTATCTGGTGGGTGAAGGAACTGAGCGGTACGCGAACCCCATGCAGGGTTTGGACTTTTTACGTCTGCGCGACGGTCCCGATGTGCGGGCATTGTTCTATGACTGCGTCTATCACGCGCTCGGCGCAGGCGAACACGAGGCTTCGATGGTCGTCGGCTTACCGGTCGAGGTGATGGCCAACGAAAGACAGGCTGACGTGACTTCCCGTGACCTGCGTGATTGGATGATCAATTCACACCAATTCAGCGTCAACGATGACGACGTGTCTCTCGTGGTCGAGGACGTAAAGCTCATCGCGCAACCCGTCGGCGCTTTCTTTGCCTGGGGGATGGACGACGATGGGCAGTGGATGCAAGGGGAGAACGCACTGGATGCCTCCATCGGGGTACTCGATATTGGTTTCAATACGCTCGACTTGTTTGCAATGGAAGGGGCAGAGATCGCGGCCCGATACACCGATGGTGACACGTTGGGAATGCGGCGAGCGGCAGAGTACGTCATCCAGGCCGTAGACAACGCCTACGACAAATCGATCTCGATCTATCAGGCAAACACTCTGATCCAGTCCTCCAATCCCATACTCCACACACCACAGGGACAGGTCGATCTGCGTCCGTTGGTAGCCCAAGCTCTGAGTCGCGTAGCTTCGGGCATACTGACTTTTGTGCGGCAGCCTGACAAATGGGGCGACGGACGGCAGTTCGATTATCTCTTGTTTGCTGGTGGCGGAGCCGAGGCATTGCGGGAACAACTTAACGATCAATTCCCCCGTGGGTATGTTCTACCCCAGGCAGTGGCCGCCAATGCTATTGGGATGGCTCGGTATGCACGACGAGTATACGGCTGTAAGTGAATTTGACATCAAAAATCTACCAACTGTCACAGACTGTCACAGTCTTTGACAGTCTGTGACAGTTACAGGAGGAAATGATGGGAGCAACAACACTGGACAAAATAGTGATCCGTTTTTACCTTGGGAATGAGCACGACGAGACAATCTCTCGATACTTGTCGCAATTCAATAACACTCGACAAGGCGCTAAACCTGACGAGATAAAAAGACTCGCCTATCGGGGACTACAGGTGGAACAGGAAGATCGACCAGTCCTCGACCGAGACGCCATCCGCAGCGTCATACGAGAAGCTATGGGTGAAACTCAATCGGTGTTGATCGATGCTCTTGCGTCTCCCGACCTGGACCCGGCGATGGTTCGTCAGATAGTACAACAAGCTCTAAAGGATGTGGCAGAAGAAATCAGTGTGAAAGGAAATGAACTTTCTTTCAGCTTGACCGATATCCGTCGGGTCGTAGAGGTCGTGATACGAGAGCAATTGGATCGCTTGAAGCTGTCTCCTGTAGCGCAAAAGCCAAGTGATGACGACGAGGACGAGGAGGCTAAGAAACAACGGATCGATGCCAAACTATCCAAGTTCGAAGCTTCAATGGAACAATGGTCCAAGGTGTAAAAAACTATGATTTCTATACGTATTTCCAAGTTCCGGCTGAGAATTTCCAAGCGTGTCTTTCGTGTGTTGGCCTGGCTCCTGCTGATAGCGTTGCTAGTGGGAGGGCTGCATACCGTGGGCGTGGCTGTCACGCCTCGTGACGATGATGGCGCGCTCATGATCCTCGTCCCTTCGCTGTGGGCAACGCAGCGATACCGGGAGCAGGTGTACCGGTGGATTGATGAACTCGCAGAAATAGATGATCGGTTGACGACGTTGCTGGGCCAGGACGTGGACGCGGCAAACTCGACCGAATTGTACACCCTCGGCCAAGAGATGCAGCTGCTTGGCGAACTGGCATTCTCGGTCGAGCAACGGGTCACGTTTGCCAACTCGCCGGTGGCTATGGTCGGTCTGGGAGAGCAAGCAAAAGTCACGGCAAAAGCCTACCTGGAAGCGGCGGTCCTGACATCCCGTTGGCTGAATGCTCCGTCTGAGACAGGCCAACAAGCGGCTCTGGAATCTCTGGAGCAAGCACGGTCACAACGGGAAACACTGAAAAACAGTCGCTGGTTGAAATCGTATCCCCTCGCAAGATGGTATGAGCCAAATCACTCGTGGCACGTATATCGTGGCACCTTGCCACGAGTGGCTCATCCGCGAAGGTCAGTGTCGCGAAAAGACTGAATGACATACAAAAACAGGACCAAGACATGGGCACCGAGTGCCACACCTCAGGTGTAGGATTGCCAGGAGATAGGTACAGAATGCCACAGCTCAGGCGCAGGGTTGCCAAGAGATAGTCTCAGAGTGCCAAACCTTGGAAACAAGATCGAGATAAAAGGAGTTTGACGGAATTATGCGACATTTTGGAGCGTCTGCGAAGTAATAATTCACTTCGGAGATAGGGGGTGTCATAGAATCAAACAGTGTGTAACAAATTTCTTACGAGACAATCTAATTACCGAAATCTGTAGAAAGAATGATCACCAAAATGATAAAAAGACTAGCAAGAATCAAGATGGTAAAGGGTTCAATTGTTGAAATCAACCGAGGGAATAAATGAGAAAAGAAAACTATCAAGCCATATCAACAAAGACAGAACTGGTTCAGAGTTTACGCAGCAAACAAGGTGTATGCCAACAGTATCAAGGAGAACCCCATTGTCCTCCACTGATGTACACAAGGGCAAACCAATGCTCTCCTTCGAAATGCCAGTGTAAACCAATGCTTCATTCACCACCAAGGAGAGATCAATGTCAACAGATCAATGGACACACACCGTTATCACCAGAGACGCCATCGAGGGAAAGAATCCCCATTGTCCTCCAGTGGTGTAACCAAGGTCAGATCAGTGCCCACCCACGAAAAGCCAGTGTAAACCAATGATTCATTCATCGACAACCAAGGAGAGATCAATGCCAACAGGTCAAAGAAGGCCAACGAACACACACCGTTATCACCAGGGCCGCCATCGAGGTGGGTGGCCCCCATTGTCCTCCAGTGGTGTAACCAGAGGTAGATCGGTGCCCCACCAACGAAAAGCCAGTGTACACCAATGCTTCATTCAATACCAAGGATCAAAGCAATGCCAACAGGTCAAGGAAAATCAATGGACGCACACCGTTATCACCAAAGCCACCATCGAGGGAAAGAGCCCCCATTGCCCCACCTACGAAAAGCCAGTGTAAACCAATGCTTCATTCAGCAACCACCAAGGAGAGATCAATGCCACCAGGTCAAAGAAGGCCCAGGGCACGCGACACCGAGATGACAGGGGCTTTGCAACGCACAAGCCCACCGTCTCACCGACGCCCCTGGCAAATCAGCGGACTCGCTCAGCAACAAAGGAGCAAATCAATGTCAACAAGCCAACGGACGCCCACCGTTATCACCAGAGCCGCCATCGAGGGAAAGATCCCCCATTGTCCTCCTCCGTTATCACCAAGGACAGATCAACCCATCGCCCTCCAACGAAAAGCCAGTGTAAATCAATGATCCATCCCATAGCAACCACCAAGGAGCAAAGCAATGCCAACAGGTCAAAGAAAGCCAAGGGAGCGAGACACAGAAATGACAAGGGCTTTACGATGCACAAGCCGCCCTGTCCCACCGTCGCTCCTGGCTAAATCAGCGGAATCCATAGCAGCACCACCAGAGGATCAGGGATAGGCAACGTGAAGATCGCTGCAATCACCCAGGGAGTCCAATGAAACCAACACGCCCAGCATTGAGATACTTGAGAGGCAAATGGCGGCTCGCGCCGTGGATCATTGAGTACTTTCCACCGCACGGCTGCTACGTCGAACCGTTCTGCGGTGCAGCTAGTGACCCGAACACAAATCGGCCATCGTATCCGGTAGAGGGCGACCGATATATGCAAATTGTTTGTGTTCGGGGCGTATTTGTGTTCGACCCCTGTAATATATCTAGTTGAAAGGAGAAATCGTGAATCAAGTCAGAAAATGTCGTCGTTGCGGAGTCGTGACTCGGTTTAGCCGTTGTACGTGCGGCAGCAGCACAATTTCCATTCCAGACTGTATTCTCGACACTAAACTCAGCGCTCAAGTCACTCTCGGGTTACGCATCGGCGAGGGAAACGAGATGGTCCTGCTCGTCCAAAAAGCAAGCGGGGAAGAGCGAGTCCCGCTCGCGAGTTGTGATCTGCTGCACACATAGCAGACCGAAATGGAGACAAATGCGAGCAATCAAATTGGGATGACAATGTGACGGAGGTTGGATATGAAACAGCATGTACTGCAAACCGGGAGCGCACACATCGTCATTCAGTCCTGCGATGACAATATAGCCAACATCGGTGTATTCACACGACAAGGCAAAAGTGCTTATCATCACATTTTATTGCCATCACTTGAACGAGAAAGAACGAGGCCCCTATACCCTACTGAACTATCAGATGTCGAATATGACGAGGTTTTACAGCAAAACAAACAGGCAGTATTACAAAGAATATGCCGCCTAAACAAAGCTTCACGCAATAACAGCGAATGCAACGAGTAATGACAAACAATGCCAATGGACAAACGCAAGTACCCCAAGGATTGGACAGAGATCAGCCGCCGCATCCGCTTTGGGCGCGCCGGGGGACGCTGCGAGGGAAGCCCGGCGTATCCCGATTGCCGGGCAAAGCACGGCAAGCCCCACCCCGTCACCGGCAGCAAAGTTGTGCTTACCGTCGCCCACCTGGACCACGACACGGGCCACAATGATCCCGGTAACTTGCAGGCGATGTGCCAGCGCTGCCACCTGACCTACGATGCCAAGCTCCACGCCGCGCACGCCGCCCAGACGAGACGTCAGCGGCAGATGGACGCGGGCCAGCTTGAATTGTTCACGTAACCCAGAACCATTAGAAACCAAGGAGGAAAACTGAAATGGAGAACAAAAATTTGGAACTCACGTTCACGGTCGAAAAAGACACAAAGAACACCCGGCGTTACAAGGAAGAGGCCACCGATGGCCCACCCGTCATCGGCACGCTCTACGTGCAACAGTGGGCGCTACGTAAACTCAACGGTGGCACTATGCCTGGCCGCGTGCGGGTCACAGTGACTGTCGAGGAGTGAAGCAGATCAACCGCACTCGAAAGCACCTTGCACGCTGTGAAATCTGCCACTGGCCCCTGTGGTTCGGCGATCACTCGGCGTGCAAGGTGCTGGACAAAGAACTGCACTCAATGACGCGCTGGGCGTACTATGGGATTGTGGACAGCCTTATGCGCTCGCTGCTGTCCCGATGGAGGCATAGGTAAAAACGATGCCATACCTGGAACTGTTCGCCCGCCGTGCAAGACCGGGGTGGACGGTGTTCGGAAACGAGAACCTACACATCGAACCAGGAGGTAAAAAATGACAGATTCAGATTCAACACTCAGACGCGAAGAACTTTACGATCTCCACGGCGTGCATCTGGACGCCTACGACGCCATCGTCCGTCCCGACCAGGTCTTGCCGATCCGCACCTATACCCTCCGTCGCTGGACCCCTATCTTGGGAGCAACGGGGTTCTGGCTGCTGCTATCGCTCCAACAATTGAGTTACCGCAACCCCAAAGGCCGCAATTGGTGTACGGTCAGCCGGGAGGTGTTAGCGAATGATGCCAGTCTGAGCGAAGCCTCCGTGCATCGGTATCTGCACGCCGATGAATACACTTCACACGGCCTGGAGCATTGGGTCTGCTTGCCGAGCATTGATAAGATCCACCAACGGCGGCGTTGGTCTTCCCGTGCGGGTCGGATGACGCAGGCTATCAACCGCTACACCGTCGTGATGGACGCGCCGTTGGCTCCGGTGGACCAACGGGGGTTGGCTCAGTTTCTGCGGGAACAGGATAACATCGAATTGGCCTTGGAATCTCTAACGGTTCTCCCCCTGGCCGACCTGTTATCCTTGATGGACGATTGCGCGACTCGCTTCCAGGCGCTAGACAAGTGGGACACGCACGCTTTCTACCCCACCGTGGCCGACGTCGTGCAAGCCATTGGTGTATCTTTGCCCGATACCAAGAAAGAGAGAACGCAATTCCTGAGCCTATGCAGTCGTGTCCAGCAAGCGTTCGTGGGCCAGGTCTACCTGGGCACGCAATACTTTCGCCGTCAATGGGTGCCGATCTTGGGCCACAAACTGGCTCTTGTGGTGACACAACTGCGCTCCCATTGTTTCTGGAACGAGGACACACTCCGCGACGAGGTATCTATTGGCACCAAGGATCTAGCCAAAGCGTCGGGGTGCAGCTCGGGATGGCTACGTAGAACCTACAAGGATGATTTGGCTCAACATTTCTTCGTTGTAGCCAAGCAAGGTCGTGGCAAGCAACCCCAGTTTCAGGTTGTACTACGGGAACCTTTGGCACCCCAAGATAAAGCAGAATACCAAGCATTGTTGAATGCCGGAGAGATGGATCCCGAGAATGGGCAATTAGGTCTTCCTGAACTGTCACCAACACTGGCAAACGGAACTGGTGAACGTCTCGGAACTGAGCAAACGGACCTAGTGAACGTCTCGGAATCGACAAACGGACCTAGTGAACGTCTCGGAACAGAACAAACGAACCTAGTGAACGCCTCGGGATCGGCAAACGGACCTGGTGAACGTCTCGGAACTGAGCAAACGGACCTGGTGAACGCCTCAGAATCGGCAAACGGACCTGGTGAACGCCTCGGAATCGAACAAACAGACCTGGTGAACGCCTCGGAGCCAGCAAACGGACCTAGTGAACAACATGTAAACACTAAAAGAAACACTATTTGCATAAACACTCTTTTCTTCTTATCACTAAAGCAGCAGAAGCACGCGCGCGATTCTGCTACTGCTGCGCTGCTCGAAGAATTTGAAATCGGCTCACCTTCTAATTCTCAAATTCTTTCTCTCGGACCTGACCCCGACGACGTCCGGGCCTGGATGTTGTATGCCCTCACCCAACCCGGTCTCCGAGACGGCGCCGAGACCGGCCCAGGATACGTGGTCAACAGCGCCGGGCGTGGTTACGTGGTCAACCGTATAAAAAAGGGGGAAACGCCACCGGACCGTTTTCGACGCTGGGCCAAACTCGCGCCGGACGAATGGCGTTCACTGTGGCGCGCTTGCCACTATATCGGCTCTGATCTCCAGGCACTCTCCCCCTCCCTCACCACCGATCTTGACGCCTGGCACGATGATTTCGCCAGTGTGTTCCCCAAAGGACCGTTCGGAGATGAGAACGCAGAGCAATTGACTCTACTACCGCTCGTGCCACCAGTGATGGAAGCACCGGTAACCACTATGCCCCCTCTCGACGATGACCCCGTGCTGGCCCAGGTGACACAGTGGTATCTGGCCGAGATCAACCACCGTATCACGCCGATGGTCGCCGATGATCTGCGCGAGCAGACGAGCGAACAGCGAAACATCGACGTGTGGGAATATGCGTTCTGGAAATCTCGCTCCGCCAACGGCATCAGACGCTGGAATTATACCACAGCCGTCATACACAATCCCGATATGGCGCGAGTCACAGCCTGGCTCAAGAGTGGCAAAAAGGCCGATCAGGTACCACAATCTCACCGCCGAACCTCTGGCAATAACGGGGGCAACCAGGGAGGCACCATCTCTCGCAAACCCTCGATTGATCCGGCAAACGACTATACCCCGGAGGAGATCAAAATCCGCAGGGAGCGAATGCGCGAACACTCGAAAAGGCGACAAGAAGAAAGAGCACAAGCCGAAAGGAGGTCCAAATGATGCAAACTGTAGCCGAGATTGGACAACGACAACTGGAAGAACTGCGAGCGAAATACGCGCAACAGTTACGAGTGACCCCGACGCCATCGCCCCATACACAAGAACACGCGGGACACAATGGCAAAAACGGCAACGGGGCAAACTGGTGGAACCAGGTCAGCACACCGGTTCGTCCACAGATCAAAGAAGAGTGTTCGCTTTGCCGAGGATTGGGACGGGTGCGCACCAATGTACCCATCGGTCAACCTGGCTTTGGCACACTCGTACCGTGCTCGTGCCAAGCCGAGGCGATCAGACAACGCGAGTTCGCCCGCTTGTCCCAGGTCTCTGGCATGTTACCCGAGGAGTTGTCACTCCGATTGGACGATGTCCAGGTCGATCCTCAAGACCAGGTGGTGGCCAAGACGCTGCCGATGGAAACACTGATCGCGCGCCAAGACACCGTGGCAATGCTGGAACTGGCCCACCGCTTTGTCGAGCAGCCCTGGGGATTCCTAACTCTTCACGGCACGTATGGCAACGCCAAGACGCTGATCTTGCAGGCCGTGGTCAACGAGTTCAGGGAACAGCGTGGGATCACGGGCGTTTACGTGAAAATGCGCGATTTGCTGAACTATGTCCGAGCAGGGTACGCGCCGGACGCCCAGGAAAATGCCCTGGCCCGCTACGAGCGGCTCAAAGCCGTGCCGGTGCTCGCTATCGACGAGATCGACGCCGCCAAGATGACAGATTTCGCCTACGAGTTCCGCGCCGCTTTCCTGGATGATCGTTACCGGCTGGCGGTGGCCTGCCGGGCGCACACGTTGTTTGCGATGAACGGCGAGCCGTCCGAGTTGCCGGGGGATTTGTACGACCGGATGCGCGATGGACGGTTCGTGGTTTTTCACAATGCGGATGCTTCGATGCGTCCAGTGATGGGGTGAGAATCCCATCGGCCAAGGAAAGACCGTGATCTTTGCCACCGCCCCGGAACTCCTGGCGATGGTCAGACAGGGCTTTGACGACGGGCGCGCCGAGTCCTTGATCCATCTGTGTGAACGTGTGCCCTGGTTGGTGGTGGACGACCTAGGCGCTGAACGGCTGAACGACTGGGCTGCAGAGGTAATGTTCCGCATCTTTAACGCCCGCTACAGTACTTGCATCCCCACCTTGGTGGTGAGCAACGTCTGTCCCAACGACATCTCCGAACGGCGATTGCGCTCCCGTTTCCTGGACACCGGTCTGTGCCAGGTTGTGCCCAACGGCGCTGAAGACTATCGCCAGCGCAAGATAATGCCCCAGTGCGAGCCTATCTTCTCTGATCAATACTCGACAGCAACAGCGGAACGCTAGCAACAGCTTACTAACTCGAGTGTTGTGTTTTGGGTTTGAATCCCGCTTGAATAGGGTAAAACGGCGAGTTTTTGACCAAAAGTGCCACTTTTAGCCTGTTTTTGCCCTTGAAATAGTAAATCAGCCATATGGAAACGTTAAAACACAACACTCGAGTTACTAACAAAGTTCAGCTTCCCTGGCTCGATCTAGCTGCCAAGAGCCGTCTTTGGTCAGGTTGTTCAGGTCTGTGTCAGTTGCCAGCCAGTGATGCTGTCACTGGCAACGTCCAAGCCCTAATCAACACACCCCAATCTCCCCTACCAAATTGAACGGATGGGAAAAGTAGCCAAGACAGCTATCAACGTCATCAACCGCGTCACTAGACGCGCATTTACCAGGATCAATGAGCACGGCTAATCACTCACACAAGCTGTTGGCTCTGTATAACACAGCGAAAAAAAAGATGTTTTGCTGCATTATCGTCGCGCGCTTATCGCCAGCTCATTGCCCAATTTGGAACTTGACAAAGCACGTCCGCATCTCGATAGGTTAGTACCGATGAGACGAACCAGAGACAGATGTGGATTCTCACGGGTGACAATGACCAGGTGCGTCTGCGGTGGCAGGTGGTCGAGCAGAAAGGTGAGTACAAGTAGATGGGTGATTTGCTACTACTCTCCGAATGTTGTATAATGAAGCTTCTTCAAGACAAGACGTTATGCTACGTAGCCTTCATTCCGATAATCCACAGGTTCTTCGAATGGAGTTCACCAATGCAAACTGTTACCAAATTTGTTGCAGCAGAAACTAACCCACAGGCCAAAAATAGACCCGTTGCTGATTTGAGTTTGGGTCAACAAAGTTTGTCAGGCCAGAGCATTCCCAAACTCTGGTTTGGTAACGAAGGTAGACAATTAGGGTTAACCATCATCCGCTTGTTAGCCGTCCTGAGCTTGAGTTTGACCTTGCTGTGGATCTTGATTGCCGTAACGCTACCGACGGCTCAAGCTGCCGGGTCAAGTTTGATTCAACCGTCCGCTGATTCAAGGTTGACCCATCCAGCCCAGCCTGACAAGGTTCAAGTGAGCCAAGAGGCGATGGCCCAGCAATCCATCCCCAACCAGAGCCAGAGTAATGTGGATACCCTCCCCCCAGGGATGACAGCTGATGATTGGGCAACCATAGTGGGCCGGATTGAGGCCGATGCATACAGTCTTGGACCCCTTGGCGCCAATGGCTATCAAGCCTTCAATCACACTCATGATCTGAGGTTTAGCTTTGCCCCGGCAGGTGTACGTGTGCTGCCCTCAAACAGCCCCGCTGAAGCCTCGTCGTGGCAGGTCAATTTGAGCCTGAGCCACTATGGTTATGGCCAGCAATTACAAGCTGTGCCTGCTGCTGAGATGGTGGTGACTGACAACCGCATTGAATACCGGCGCGATAATCTGATCGAATGGTATGTCAACAATAGCCAGGGCCTTGAACAAGGCTTTACCCTCGACCGGCCACCGGCCAGGCGGGCCAATATCGACGACCCGCTGCATCTGGTAATGGCCCTGGACACCGTTCTAACGCCCAAACTTTCTACAAGCGGGCAAAAGATTGATTTCATAGATAGCAGGGGGCAAGCCCAATTCAGTTATGCCCATCTGTACGTATACGATGCCACTCATCGCAAGTTGGCGGCTCATCTGGTTCTACAAGCCCCGAGTCGGGTCGTGATTGTGATTGATGACCGTGAGGCAGTATATCCGCTTACGGTCGATCCTACAATTTATGGCGAGACAAAATTAGCCCCGGCGCTGGACACAACAGCCGGTAATTTTGGACAGGCTGTGGCAATAGATGGCACTACCGCCGTTGTTGGTGCTCCAGGTGATTTTAACACCCTCGGAGGGGATGCCAGCCAGGGAGCGGTCTATGTTTTTGAGTTTAGCGGCTCGTGGATCCAAACCGCCAAGCTGATGGCCAGCGATGGGGCGGGGGGTGACAAGTTTGGCACCTCTGTCAGCATCAGTGGCGATACCATAGTCGTGGGGGCGCCGTTTGACGCTGATGCCGGGACTAGTACAGGTTCGGCTTATGTGTATGAGAAGGGGGCCACCTGGGCCACAGCCACCGAAACAAAACTAACGGCCAGTGATGCGGCCGGCAATTCCGCTTTTGGCATCTCGGTTAGCATCAATGGCGATGCGCTGGTTGTCGGCGCAAATTATAATAGTGGTACTGGCGCTGCGTATGTGTATGAAAAGGGCGCTACCTGGGCAGCAGCTAGCGAGACGAAATTGACGGCCAGTAATGCGGCTAACGGCAACCAGTTTGGCATCTCGGTCAGCATCAGCGACGATACGCTAGTCGTTGGTTCTCCGTTTGATGATGACGTTGGAAACAATTTCGGTTCGGCCTACATCTATGAAAAGGGGGCTACCTGGGTTGTAATTACCCAGACAAAGAGATTGACGGCTAGTGTTGGGGCTAACAACAATGCTGCTTTTGGCACCTCGGTCAGTATCAGTGGCGATACCATAGTTGCCGGTGCGATTGGCAGTGGCGGTAGGGGCGCGGCTTATGTGTATGAAAAAGGGGCCACCTGGGCCGTGTTCACTGAGACCAGGCTAACAGCCGGTGATGGAGCCAATGGTGATCGCTTTGGTCAATCGGTCAGCATTAGTGGCGATACGCTAGTCGTTGCTTCTCCGTTTGATGATGATGCCGGCAGTACTTCTGGTTCGGCGTACATATATGAGAGGGGGGCCACCTGGGCCGTGTTCACCGAGACAAAACTGACGGCCAGCGACGCGGCTGAGCAGGATCGATTTGGCAACTCTGTCAGCATCAGTGGCGATACGGCCATTGCCGGCGCGATTTTCAAGTTTAGCGGGACGGCCTATATGTATGCTAAGGGCGGGGGCTGGAGCAGTGGTAGCGCCAGTCAAGTTGCCAAACTGTTGCCCGATGGCAATGTCGGCAATAGCAATGATTTTTTTGGCGCCTCGATCAGTATTAGTGGCGATACGCTCGTTGTTGGCGCGCCGGGTGATATCAATGGTATTACCGAGACCGGTGCGGTGTATGTCTATGTCAAGGGAGATACCTGGGCCACGGCCAGCGAGACAAGATTGACTGCCAGCGATGGGACTAGTCTCGATGATTTTGGTCACTCGGTGAGTATTAGCGGGACCACACTGGTTGTTGGTTCGCCTAACGATGACGATGCTGGTCTCAATTCCGGTTCAGTATACGTATATGAAAAGGGGGCCACCTGGGCTACGGCTACTGAGACAAAATTAACAGCCAGTGATGCGACTAATGGCGACAAATTTGGTTACTCGGTGAGTATCGATGGCGATAGGCTCGTTGTAGGGGCATATCTTGATGGTTCTGGTTCGGCCTATGTGTATGAAAAAGGGGCTAGCTGGGCCGCTGCCAGCGAGGCGAAACTGACGCCCGGTGATGGTGCTGCCAATGATCGTTTTGGCAGCTCGGTCGGTATCAGTGGCAATACAGTTGTTGTTGGCTCGCCTTGGGATGACGATGCTGGCAGCAGTTCCGGTTCGGCTTATGTGTATGAAAAGGGAGCCACCTGGGCTGTGGTTACTGAGACCAAAGTGACCGCCGGCGATCATGCTGCCGGGGATGAGTTTGGCTACTCTGTTAGCATCAGCGGCGATACAGTTGTGGTGGGTTCGAATAAAGATGACGATGCTGGCAGCTTTTCCGGCTCAATCTACATTTATGAGAAAGGGGCCACCTGGGCCGCGGCTAGCGAGACAAAAGTGACAGCCAGCGATGCGGCTGCCGGTGCCCGCTTTGGCATCTCTGTTAACATCTGGGGTGATGCACTTGTGGTGGGGGCCAATTCTGATAATGGTTCCGGTTCGGCTTATGTGTATAAAAAGGGAGCGACCTGGGCCGCAGCCGATGAGACAAAATTAACGGCCAGTGACGTGGCTGGAGGGGACAGTTTTGGAAGTTCTGTTAGCATCAGTGGCGATACGCTGGCGATTGGCTCGCCCAAGGATGCTGACCGCGGTCTCAATTCCGGTTCGGCTTATGTGTATGTCCCTGTTCCAGATCTAGGTCTGCTCAAATCGGTCAACCCAACAACAACTTGGCCGGGTGAAATCGTTACCTACACCCTCACTTTTTCTAATGCGGGCAGTGCCACAGCTCAGAACGTGATCATCACCGATTTTATACCCAGTAGCGTCACAGCCCAAGATGTCATCAGCAGTGGAACCGTGTTAATTACCCGCACCACCAACCCGACCAGCGAACTATTTGCCATTTCGGACATGGCCCCCAACCAGGGCGGCGTCATTACCATCACGGCCCAGGTTAGCAGTAGCTTGAGCAGCCGCACCACCTTTACCAACACGGCCGAAATCAATAGCGTCTCCCAGGATTTTCAAGCTGGTAATAATCGCAGTTCTGCTAGCGTCCTGGCGCCCGAAGCCCAGTTGATTATTGATAAACGAGTCAACAATCCTACACCTGATCCGGGCCAAACTATCACCTATACCCTGGTGGTCACCAACACTGGACCGGACTCGGCCAGTGGGTTGGTTATCAGTGACACCCTGCCCTCTAGTGTGACCTACAAGAGCCAGACGTCAACCGGCGGCGGCAGCTATGATCAAAATACCGGCCTCTGGAGCGATTTTGGCAGTCCCCTAGACCCAGGTCAAACGTATGTTTTGACCCTGACCGCGAGCGTGAGCGACAGCGCGTTCGGCCAAGAGATTGTCAATACGGCCGTTATCAGTGCGGCCCAAGTCATTGACGCCGCGGCCGGTAATACGGCCAGCGTAACTGTGACCGTCAGGTCGGCTGATCTATCCTTGAGCAAGGGCATCAATATCAGCAACCCCTCTGAAAACCAGACCGTGACTTACACCATTACCGTCAGCAATATTGGGCCGGATGACACCAGTGGGGTTGTAGTCAGCGATACCCTGCCAGTCGGCGTTACCTTTGTCTCCTCCAGCACCAGCAAGGGCACTTGGTCTCCGCCAGCCTGGTTTATCGGCGATCTGGCCCAGGGAGCCTTGGAAATCTTAACCCTGACGGTTCGCATCAACCAGGGTACGGCCACCCAGAGCATCACCAACACGGCCAGCGTGTCCAACTCGACTGTGCCCGACCCGGTTATCAGCAACAACACCGCCGCGGTCACCTTAACTGTCAAACAAGAGGCTGATTTGGAACTGGACAAGCGAGTCAGTCGGGCTGACCCTAGACAAGGGGAGATCATCACCTACACCTTGACCCTGACCAACCATGGACCACATATAGTCAGCAGCGTACTTGTTAGCGATGTGCTTCCGGTGGGCGTCACCTTTGTAAGCAGTGCCGGCCAGGGTAACTATAATGCTGTGAATGGTACCTGGGCCTTGACTGATACCCGGGCCTTGACTGGCACCTTAGCCTTGACTGGCACCTTGGTAGTTCCACCAGAAGTGTATAGTCTAACCATCCAGGCCGAGGTTGATTTGGGCACGGCTGGTCAAATCATCACCAACACGGCCAGCGTGTCCAACTCGACTCTGTTCGACCCGGTTATCGGCAACAACACCGCCGCGGTCACCCTAACTGTCAAAAAAGAGGCTGATCTGGAACTGAGCAAGCGAGTCAACCGGGCTGACCCCAAAGAAGGGGAAATCATCACCTACACCCTGACCTTGACCAACCATGGACCACATATAGTCAGCAGCGTACTTGTTAGTGATGTGCTTCCGGTGGGCGTCACCTTTGTAAGCAGTGCCGACCAGGGTAACTATAATGCCGCGAATGGTACTTGGACCTTGACTGGCACCGTAGCTCCGCCGGAGGTGTATAGTCTAACCATCCAGGCCGAGGTTGATTTGGGCACGGCTGGCCAAATCATCACCAACACGGCCAGCGTTAGCACAGCTTCCGAGGACGATTCGGTGCCCGGCAATAACAGTGATAGCGCGGCTATTACGGTTCAACAGGCCGATTTGGCTGTGGCTAAGGTTGTGGCTGGACCAGGTGTCGGACCGGCTCAGAGCATCCAGGTTTATGCCACCAACCTGGTGACCTATACCATCATTGTCACCAACACAGGACCGGACAGCTTACCTGCGGGTAGTGTGGTCAGCGACACTTTGCCCTCCAGCCTGATCTTGGGGGGGAGTTCGATTTTCAGCGGCACAGCCAACATCAACGACAATATCATTCATTGGGAGCTGCCCCAACTGGGTCTGAACGAGGTGGTCAGCTTGACTGTCACGGCTACGGTCAAGGCAGGCACGGACGGGCAAACTATCCTTAATACAGCGGTTATCAGCTCGGCCACTCAAGGTGACGCCAATACACTCAACAACAGGGCTGTGGCAACTCTGACCGTAGCCAGCTTTGATCTGGTCATCAGTAAGCAGGCGGTACGAGATAATGAGCAAGGGACCAATGGAGTCATAACCTATACGCTCATAGTTGTGAACCAGGGCGCGATGGCTGCACCTGGGGCTATCATCTCTGATACTGTCCCAAGCCCACAAATAACGGCCTTTAGCAATTGGGATTGTGCTGCTTTTGGTGGGGCCAGTTGTAACGCCACCAATGGAACGGGGTCCCTGCTCCAGACTGTCGGGCTTTTCCCTGTTGGCGGCCAATTGGTCTATACCATCACCGCCGCGCTGATCAGTGCCGATGCAATAGTGATCAACACGGCCACCGTCACCAGTCTCAACGGTCTGGGTGATACCGACACGAGCAATAATAGTAGCACCCACGTCAGCCAGTCAACTAGATATACGTGCTACTTGCCTATTATTGTCAAGAATGGGGCGCCTTGAAAAATACGCGAGCGTTCAGTAGATAAATTATCAGGAGGATGCAGATGAAAAAACGAACCATCATCATTATAGTAACCTCAATCGCCTTGAATTTAATTTTGGCTTGGCAACTATTGTATGCTGGCAATACCGATTCGCCAGGCGTGCCATCCGCCACCAATTCATACACCGTGGAAGATATTTACCAACGCTTTAATGCCGGTACAGCGGGGGCACAAAGCACTTTTAGCGAACCTGGTGTTGCCGCCGGAACGGGCACCATGCACACCTTGAATGAAATAATGGGCGTGGCCCCGACGTTGGACAATACAAATGGGACTACGATAACTCAAGTGGCATCAGGTAAAACCTTTTGGGGCTTAACCAGCGGGCAGTGGGCTGTGCAAACGGGAACATTGACTTCGGCTTGTTCGGTTGTTAATGTTACGGGTTACAATTTTGGGGTGCGTGTTACTGGAGATACGTATATAACCTCGACTGTCGACGGGGAAGATGGCGAGTTACAAAATGGTGTTGCCTGGCCTAACCCACGGTTTACGGATAGTTGTGATGGTACGATAACTGACAATTTAACGGGGTTGGTTTGGCTGCAAGACGCCAATTGTTTTGGGACAACAACCTGGGCCACCGCTTTGAGCAGTGCCAACACCTTGGCCAGCGGGGCCTGTGGTTTAACTGATGGCTCGGTTGCCACAGATTGGCGCTTGCCTAATGTGGAAGAGTTGGCCAGCTTGACTCATTTTGGCTTTGTGTCGCCGACCTTGCCCAACACAGCCGGAACAGGTCAATGGACGGCGGGAGACCCCTTTGATAATGTTTCGTCAGGCTACTATTGGTCTGGCAGCCAGTCTTTCTATTCAGATGGGGCATGGAGTGTTAGTATGGGACAGGGCAATGTTGTTTTTACTTTCAAATCAGTCGGCGGTTCTACCCGGGTATGGCCGGTGCGGGATGGGGCTCCCTAGTATTACTTGATAGCTATGACAAGCTGTATCCAAACGTAATTGAACAGGAGAGAACAGATGAAAATAAAAGTCAGGATTATTATTGCTGCCTCAGTTATCTTGAATCTAATTCTAGTGTGGCAGATATATGCCGGTAATACAGATTCACCGGCTGAACCTGGGGCAACCAATTCGTACACCCTGGAAGACATTTACCAGCGCCTGGATGATGGCACAGCCGGCGCCCAAAGCACCTTTACCGAACCTGGTGTCGCCCCCGGAACAGGAACTATGCACACCCTGAATGACATTATGGGCCTGGCCCCCACGCTGGACGATACAGATGGGGCCACAACGACCCACGTCATAAGCGGGACAACCTTTTGGGGATTAAACAGTACACAGTGGGGTTTACAAACGGGAACATTGGTGGCGAGCGGCCCTACAATTATTATGATTGCGGCCACTGGGGCTACACGTGAGACAGGGGCTGCAACTGATGGGGTTGGTGGAAATAGGGATGATTTTGAGCTAACTACGGGCATCAGTTGGCCCAACCCACGCTTTACCATTGCCGCCACTGGCATCGTAACAGACAACCTGACAGGGCTAATCTGGTTACGTGATGCCAATTGTTCGTATTTTACCGCAGTTGATTGGCAGACACAGATGGCCGAAGTCAACAACTTGGCCAGCGGCACATGTAGTTTAACTGACAGCTCAATTGCCGGAGATTGGCGGATGCCCAATGTCAACGAGTTGGCGACCCTGACTGATTTTGGCTTTGATGATCCGGCCGTGCCTAACACAGCCGGAACAGGTCAATGGACGCAGGGAAACCCCTTTAATAATATCATCTCTTCTGGCCAATACTGGACAAGTACCGACTATGCCGGCAATCCGGGAGCGCAGAAATGGGTTATCAATATGCGTGGGGGTTTCAGGAATTTTACCGGTGTAACCGGCAACCACAAGGTGTGGCCTGTACGTGGGCCGTAATCATAGACATTAGCGGAAAAACGAGTTGGGCTTTCGCATAAAGAGGCCTATCTCTCATTTCCAAACAAAAGTATGGAAATGAGGTTGGCAAATGTCATTCTGAGCGGAGGAACGGAGTAAAGTATCTCCAGGTTGTTGGGGCAGGAAACCCTGTGATCCTCAGAGTGATATAACGGAGTCTATTTACATAGGAGCATTAAATTATGACCAGAAAAGTTATTACCCCACTGGCACAAATTGTCCTTGTTGTTGGCATAGTTTTTGGCTTGATCCAAGTACTGCAAGCAGCTAACATAGACCCGACCGATAAATGGGCTTGGGGAACCAACATCGGCTGGATTAACTTTGGCCCTACCCATGGGGGTGGGGTAACGGTGTACGATGACCATCTGGAAGGTTATGTGTGGGCCGAAAATGTGGGCTGGATTCGGTTAGGGACGTATACCGGCGGCGGCTCTCATGACTACCTCAACACGAACAGCACCAACTATGGCGTTAATCACGATGGGGCAGGTAACTTGGAAGGTTATGCCTGGGGAACCAACATCGGCTGGATTAATTTCAACCCTGCTCACAATCAGGTGACGATTGATTTAGGCAGTGGCTCTTTTGACGGCTACGCCTGGGCCGAAAACGTGGGCTGGATCCACTTTAAAAACGTCGCGCCGGCGTATAACGTGGTGGTCAATTTTTCTAGTTCACCCAGTTTAGGCATCAACAAAACGGTCATGCCCGGTTCCACTATCCCCGGACAACCTATCACATATACCCTGACCTTTTCCAACACAAGTGCCACTATTGCCAGTGGCATAGTCATCACCGATATTATACCTATCAGCGTGACCAACACCAGTGTGATTAGCAGTGGGGTAGCCATTACCCAAACCAATGTGGGGGTCTTGGCCTACACCTGGCGGGTGCAAGATATGGCCCTAAACGATACCGGCATCATCACTATTAGCGGCGTGTTGAGTTCAAGCTTGCCCCCAGGCTCCTCCTTCATAAACACGGCAATCATCACAACGACATCGGGCGAGGTCGATACAACTAACAACGTTGCCACCGCCACCCTGACTGTTAGTGGGGCTGATTTGCGAGTTGGCAAATCGGTCACACCCATCTTACCCTTGGAAGGAGATACCATCACCTACACCATTGTGGTCACCAATATCGCCGGTAATCCTTCAAGCAATGTCGTCATTAGCGATGTCTTGCCTACGGGGATCATGTATGGCGGATTGGTTTCGGGTTCACCCTCGCAGGGCAATTATACCTCAGGTTCCATCGGGGTATGGAGCGGCATCACGGTGACGCTTAACTCAACCGCCTCGCTGGTCTTTACGGCAACGGTTAATGGCGGTACAGGGGGTAACACGCTAATCAATACTACAGGTATCAGCAACACCAGCACCTGGGATCCAGACACCTCCAACAACTATGATTCAGCCAGCGTCACGGTGGCTGTCCTTGAAGCTGACTTGCGAATTGGCAAATCGGTCACACCCGTCTGGCCCATGGAAGGGGATACCATCACCTACACCATTGTGGTCACCAATATCGCCGGTAATTCTTCAAGCACTGTCGTCATTAGCGATGTCTTGCCTACGGGGATCACGTATGGCGGGTTGGTCCCGGGTTCACCCTCACAGGGCAGTTATACCGCAGGTTCCACCGGGGTATGGAGCGGCATCACGGTGACACTTCACTCAACCGCCTCGCTGGTCTTTACGGCAACGGTTGATGGTGGTACGGAGGGTAGCATACTGGTCAATACAGCGGGTATCAGCAACACCGGCACCGGGGATCCCAACATCTCCAACAACTATGATTCAGCCAGCGTCACGGTCGTGGGCGATGGCACGTTGGACATTGCCAAGAGCTTTGAGGACCTGAGCGGCGCGCCGCTCAAGGTGGGCGATGAACTGCTGTACACCATCGTGGTCACCAACCTGCTAAACTCTGTGCACCCCGGCGTGGTCATCACCGACGCCATCCCGGTCAACACGACCTACGTGCCCGGCTCGGCCAACGTAAGCCAGGGCAGCGTCTCTGGGCCAGACCCGCTGGTGGCCGACGTCGGCACAATGGCGGGCAGCGGCAGCGCCACACTTGCCTTCCGCGTCAGCGTGGATAGCAGCGCGTTGGGCCAGGTGATAACAAACAGCGCCCAGGCCGATAGCCCCGTGCAAGAGCCTCCGCTAGAAGTCGGCCCCATCCAGGCGCCCGAAACCGGCGTGGTGCAACCTTTTGGCAACCCGCCCACCATCAGCAACATCCCGAACCAGACCACGGCGATGAATGTACCCATCACCGTATACTTTGGCATAGGCGATACAGAGACCCCGGCGGACGCGCTGACCCTCACGGTCGAGTCTTCGAACCCGCTCCTAGCGCCGCTGGCAAACATCAGCTTGGGTGGCAGCGGCGAGAACCGTAGCATCACCATCACGCCTACCACAGCCATCACCGGGAGCAGCGACATCACCATCACGGTTGACGACGGGGCATATACGGCCAGCGAGAGCTTTACGCTCTATGTCGGCGTGAGCGCCCCGCCGGATGCTGTGAACGACATACGCATTGTGCCCGAGGGCATAGCCAGCACCATCGCCGTCATGGACAACGACTATGACCCCGATGGCGATGCGATAACCGTGACAATGGTCGGCGCGGCAGCGCATGGCACGCTTTCTACGAACGGCTCTACTGTCACCTATACGCCCACGCAGGGCTTTATAGGCAGTGATAGCTTTACCTATACCATCAGCGATGGCGTGTTCTTTGACACGGCGCTGGTGAGCGTAGAGGTGTGGCCGGTGACAGACCTGGCCGTCAACCAGAATATCAAAGAGGACATTAGCTATTCCATCTTTACCCTGGTAGCGCGCAACCTGGGGGATCGTCCCGCAGGCGGCGCCATCATTTCCGACACCTTTCCGGCTGGCATCACGGGCATCACATGGACATGCGCCAGCGCCAATGCAACCTGCACTGCCAGTGGTTCTGGCAATGTTTTTAGCGACACATTGACTAGTTTTCCCAGTGGCGGTGTGGTCACATATACTGTCTTTGGCACTGTGCCTGCAGGCAGGGTACTGTCCAACACCGTCGCCTTGATGCCTCCGCCAGGTGTCTTTGACTTGGATATGGGTAACAATATCGCAACCAAGTTTACCAGATACCGCATCATCTTGCCACTCACCTTCAAGAATTACGGAGGATAGAGCAGTAATGGCTTGGTGAAATAATCATCCACCGAGACAAGCCCCCAGCGTTTTTAACAGATGCTGGGGGCTTTTTGTAGTAGAGAGTAAAGCACACCCGTTCTATACCGAGCACAATTCCCACATTTCGAGGTAGACAATGCCCCACTCCCAACGCTCCCCCCCTCCCACCACAGCAAACCAAAGCCCTCACCCAGGCCCGTCCCCCCACAAGACACAGCAGCCTCGTTCCCCACCGCCAACTCCCCACCCCGCATCCCACCGCCCCTGGCCCAAGGAAACAAGGCAACGCACCACCTGGACAGAACAGAGGAAGACGGCGAGGGTGCGGAGTTAACCACACCGCCGCCGACCGGCAAGAGCGAATCAACATTCGCCTGGCCGTCCCTCGACTTGAGCGCTCTCGCCAATTAGAGAGCCTGGGTAGACAATGGGGCTGCACTGCATCGCTCCAAGGCGTGGGGATGGCCCAAGAGTGCCGGAACTTCTTTCAATTGGCAAGCTGCTACCGGTGCATATTATCGACGTGTGGGCTTGAGGTCTCTTCTGTCGGGTACTGAAATCATTTCGATGTTTTGACGACTTTTTGTACCTTTTCATCTGCGAGTTTTCCGTTTCGCCGATCTTTTTTCGTAACTGGAATCTTTTTTACCTCGCTACACCTTGCCTCTCCGGGGTTATTCCTCGGTATGCACGTTTTTTCTCAAAACATATTTGCCTTAAATCCCAAATAGCAGTACAATCTCTCAAGTCGGCTTAGTTCAACTGATGTTCCCCCGATTTGGTGGACAGGGAGTTAAGCGAACCTCCCTTCTGTTGAGTGAATCAGTTCGAACTCTTCGGGGCTGAGATAGCCCAGCGAGGAGTGAAGCCGGTGCCGATTGTAGAATGCCTCAATGTAGTAAAAGATGTCAGACCTTGCTTGGTCGCGTGTACGATATACACGATGGTACACCCATTCGCTCTTCAGTGTACCGAAAAAGCTCTCCATCGGGGCATTGTCGTACCAGGTTCCAACACCATTCATACTGATCTGAATATCGTGGTCCTTTAACAAAGCTTGATATGTACCGTCAGTGTACTGGCTGCCTTGATCCGAGTGATGAAGAAGGGCCAATTTAGGTTGACGTTGAGCGATAGCCATCATCAGAGCATCTACTGTTAGGTCGCTGGTCATCCGGTCCGACATTGCCCAACCAATGATCCGACGGCTGTACAAATCCAAAACCGCGGCCAAGTAGAGCCAGCCTTCCAGAGTCGATATGTAGGTGATATCAGTCAACCACTTCTGATTCGGACGGTCAGCCTCAAAGTTCCGATTCAGTAGGTTTGGAGCCACTGGATGAGCCTTGTTGCGCTTGGTTGTGGTCTTGAAGCGCTTCGTTTGCCTAGCTTGCAGGCTCCGCAGGCGCATCAAACGTGCCACCCGGTTCTCGCTGCAGACCACACCTTGTTTCTTGAGGGCACGATAAATGCGTGGACTGCCATAGACTTGGTGGTTTTCATTGTACACGACCTCGATCTTCTTGTACAGTTCTTGGTTTGCCATCTCCCGCTTGCTGGCAGGTCGCTTGCGCCAAGCATAATATCCACTGGACGATACATCCAACATCCTGCACATCAGGGTGATTGGGAACTCGTCTCGGTGGTTCTCGATGTATTGAAATTTCATCGTCTTGGTTGCGAGAAGATGGTCACTGCTTTTTTTAGGATGTCCCTTTCTTGACGCAGGATTTTGTTCTCACGCTCCAGCTGATGGATTCGCTCTCGATCAAGCATAAGATGACCACGGCCTGGAAAAGCCTGTTCTCCGTTCTCTTCGAGTTCTCGTTTCCAGCGCCCAAGGCAACCTGTTCCAATACCTAAGTCGCGCTCGATTTGGGCCGCACTCTTGCCGCTTGTTTCTAGCAGCCGGACTGTTTCGATCTTGAATTCGTTAGTATATGTCTTTCTTGTCTTTGTCATTCTGTTCCTCCTCAAGTGATATTATACACGATCTTGGCTTATTCTCATGTCCACTTTTTCGGGGGAACCCCA
>JAAEPW010000709.1 GCA_024232355.1 Chloroflexota bacterium
CACACCACCAGCCAGCATGCATTCCAGAAGCAGGGCCCATCTCGAGGATCATGTGCGGGATGTCCGACGATCCAGCGACGGGATCGACTCAGCCAATGGATGGGTCGACCGCGAATTTCCAGTCAGAGAGCACTGATGGTCGGAATGGATGCCAGAGGCAGGCGTGTCAAAGAACCCGAACACTGTGGGTCGCAACCCAGTGCCCCTAGTGCAACTTAAGTGGGGGGAGATGTGGTGTTCGGGTATCTATTGATAGCGTTCTGCCCCAATACTGAGCAGTGTATTGTGTATATATATCACGTGCGATGTAATACTCTGTATCATATGCTGATTTCCGGCTCCCATGCTACCGGGCAGCTACCGGTGTTTACGCTTTTCCCGGTCTCATTCTCTTGCCCTTGCCGTGTCGATGAGCAGTTGGTCTGTAAAAGCGCTCGTCTGCACACACGGCCTACTACCGAACCCCTCAATTGGCGACGCGTGTGCTGTACGCTAGCCACTCCC
>JAAEPW010000710.1 GCA_024232355.1 Chloroflexota bacterium
ATATCCTGCTGGCAGCTTTAACGCAGCCATTTTGTAGCTCGAATCGTTGTTCCGCCTCCCACAATCGTGCTAATCTCAAACTCATCCACTAACTTTTTGGAGCCAGACACGCCTACTCCCAAGCCCCTCGAGGTCGAGTAACCGCCGCCCAATACCCGGTCTACGTCTTCGATGCCCGGCCCGCGGTCCTGAGCGATAACTTTCATACGCTTATCATCTCCGGCATATGCAATCAGGGTTATGGTACCCTCTTTAGCATAAAGGACGATATTTCGCCCCAGTTCCGAGATGACCACGGCTATTTTGGTGGCGTCAGGCAGTGGAAAGCCCAGGGCCTGAGCCATCGACAAACCCCGCCGCCGTGCTGCCACCACGTCTTGGGTGTTTTTGATAGGTACGCGGGCAGGATCCAATCGTTCATCAAGCATATCACACCTCCATCAAGCCGGTAAATGATGAATCGGCGTCAGCCTCATTCAAATCCTCTGCCTCGCCGTCCGCCTCATCCTCTGCTTCGTCGCTTGATTGGTCAACCCGGCTCAAGACCAGGGCATCGTCCAGGTCCAACACGGCTTCGATGTTGGGCAAGGTCATCCCCAGGTCTACCATCGTCTCGACCACCGCATCTTGCAGGCCGGAAACGATAACTTTGGAGCCCATCAAGCCGGCCATTTCGGCCGTGCTCTGGATAAAGCGCCCAAAAAAGCTATCGCAGATATCCACCCGCGAAAAATCCAGCAGCACCCAACGCGAATGGTAGCGGCGAATTTCTTGCAGCACCTGGCGACGCAGCTGTAGAACCTCGTCGTCCATCAGATCTCGCGGCACCGCGACCAACAATAAATTCTCTAATTTTTGAATTGCGCTCATTTCCATATTAAAAGCCTCCTTAAAGACTATCTAATTCTAGTCGTTTACGTCACTTTGTCAACTTGATACCCATACTACTCAGGGCAACCTTCAACCCGGTCTGCAAATCGCTCAGGGTGGTGATCTCGCTCCAATCAATGCCCAAGTCCACAATGGTCTCGGCCACCGCGTCAGAGATGCCGGTGATGATGGTCCGCGCCCCCTTGAGCCGGGCCGCCTGGATAGTTTTGTTGAGATGATTGGCCACCCC